>JBPOHR010000005.1:0-18107 GCA_052035325.1 Patescibacteria group bacterium | reverse complement strand
AATTCTTGCCACAATCATGGTGTCTGTAAGTGTGCCCCCCTGATGACCGGGACCTCCATACCCTAGCAGCGCAACTGCATAAGGTCGGAGTGGATCAAGAGTTGGGGATGGCATGGGCGAAGCAGTCATCACACTCGATAGTTGCCCAACTGCCATGCGCGCTTGTTGCCAACGTAGTATGCCAAAAGTACCCAAAGCAGCGGACACAAACAACACAACTGCAATTGCTATCGTTTTTTTCATCGTAGTTTTATAGTATAGCTGAAGAAAGTGGTTGCCACTGCGAAGATTGCATCGCAACTTTGTCTCCATCAAACAGTATGCCTTCTTTTAGCAATAACTGTTGCTTGGAGGGAATACCCTGACCCGCTGAATATCCTGTCAAACTGCCATCAGCTGCTACCACACGATGGCATGGTGTATGAGGTGCATCGGGGTTTTGCTTCATTGCCATACCGACCGCCCGAGCTGCCCTCGGTGATCCTGCTAACATTGCTAACTGACCATATGTAGCAACCTTGCCCCGAGGTATTTGTCTACAAAGTTTGTACACACGCTGAGTGAAAGTCGTCGTTGTCATACTGTCTCAATACATCGATTATATACACATATACAACCTATCGGTTGCTTACCTTCCTTACCTGTTACATGAACACATTAGTATATTTATATGCAGTTGAGTGTTATGTCAAAAGTTGACAGGATACATGTATGCCATTTGTACTGTCACTGTTTGGATTTCGAAGAATTCGCATCCTGGGAGAAATCCTCAATCCTGCTCTCATCTTTCTCTACATGGCGGACGCCATTAACACTTTAGCAAGTAATCTGCTTGTACCGTTGTTTGCAGTTATGATCCTCAGAACTAACGGCAGCTTAGAGTTAGCCGGGGTGTTATGGAGTGTTCAATTTATTGCTGCCACCATAGTTGCAGGCATCCTCACGCAACTACCAGATAGAAAAGGGAGAAGCACTTTTTTCTTGCATTGTAGCTACTTCATTCGCATTATCGTCTGGGGTACCTTGTCACTCTACCGAGTCATCCCCTTCCTGTTTGTGACACAGTGCTTGATCGGAGTGGCTTCTGGTCTGGCAAACCCTGCGTTCAACACGCTGGTGTCAGAACATCTCAACGCTCACAAGCACACCAGCAATTGGGCAATTATTCACTTTGTTAGTCAAATTATGGTAGCACTGGCTAGTGCAACCAGTGGTTTTCTTGTACTCAGATTTGGCTTTAGCGGCATCTTTGTCGTGATGGCTATCTTGGAGTTTTTCTCACTTGCTGTCATTCGCATTGGACACCATCGCCGAGCGCTGTAAGTACTGCTACACTATGGCAATGTTCCGCTCAATACACATTCAACAATCACGATTGTCTGTGGTATTTCTCTCAGTAACTTTAGTACTACTAACACTGCTACTTATCGCGCCACTTCTACATCAGGGAGTGCCGTCAACACATGACGGAGAAGGACATGTAGCTCGTGCCGCTAATTATTATCTAGCGATAAAACAAGGGCAGTTTCCCCCTCGCTGGGCTCCTAATTTTTGGAATGGATTCGGATACCCTGTTTTCAATTTCCACTATCCACTATTAAGCATCGCTGCCACTCCACTTATCATCCTCGATGCACATCCGGAATGGGCAGTGAAATTGGTTTTGGCTGCAGCGCTCATTGTGTTAGTACTCAGTGTTGTTCGTCTTGGTCAACACTGGTTTTCATTCTCTGCGGGGTTATGGATGGGCCTTCTTGTGGTGCTTTCACCATACCTATTTAATCTGTTGTATGTGCGTGGTACATACGGCGAGGTGCTTAGTTACACCTGTCTAGCTGTGCTACTGGTCAGTCGACAGGAAGTGCTTCGGCGACAACATTGGCTCAGACGGGGTCTTTGGCTAAGTAGTATGCTAGTCGCAAGTGTCGGAATTGCTCTTGCTCATAATATTCTGGCAATGATCTTGTTGCCATGCCTTGTAGTAGGTCTGTTGATTGATTGGTGGCGCCACCGTCATACATGGCCAACAGTCATCACAATGCTTGGCGGGTTTGGTATCTCAAGCTTTTTTTGGATACCCGCTATCCTAGAGAAAAACATGACATTGCTGGATGAAATTAAAGTCGGGTATACTGACCACTTCGCAACCATATCACAGCTATTGTTTGCACCTGTCAAACAAGGAGTCTCTGTGGCAGGTGCGGGTGATTTGATGTCATTTAGCTTTGGCTTACTCACGGTGATTACCGTGTTATCAAGCATTGCCCTGATACTACATCGGAAACTTCGTGGAGAACGGACGTCGTATACGAGTTCAATTGTCGCGCTGTGCCTCACCGCTTTAGCACTGTGGTTAAGCACTGGTTACTCTGCAGTAATATGGCAGCACATTCCGGTACTGCAGTACGTCCAGTTTCCTTGGAGATTTGTGGGAATAGCCCTAGTTCCTGTCATTTATCTGGCTGGCTTTGTCTGGCACCATGCGCCACGTGTACTCATAGGGATATTTATAATCAGTCTCGTGCTGATATCACGCGATCGCATTTCGTGGCCAATCAGGGAATACTTTCATTTTTCTGCAGAATACTATTTACAGTATACCCAAACTACCACTGTATGGGACGAAATGCGTGCCAAAACATGGCAGATACCTGTCTATGTGATGAGTCAGAATCACCCCACCATCAGTCCACCTTCAGATGTACGTGTACTTGAGTGGACTGGCACCTATCATCACTACACAATCAACCTAGATCAACCAGCTAGGATAACTGAACCAACAATGTTTTTTCCTGGATGGAAAACCTCGATTGGTGGACGCATAATTGCGTATAACATCTCAGATCATGAGGGACAAATTTCTTTTATGCTACCTGCGGGGTCGTATGAGGTTAGAACCCAATTTACTCAAGACACCCCCGCTCGCCTGATTGGTAATATGCTAAGCATCATCTGCTTAGCAGGAACCTTCGGGTGGTTGGGAATTTATACTGGTTGGTCTTATCGAGCGTCACTTGTTCAACGATGACTTTCGTTGATGAAAGTGGTCAGCTTCAGCAGCAAAAGCAGCAATCGCTTCATCTCCAAATCGATCGACAAACTGTTGTATCGTGTGTTGAACGAGTTGATGAACTGTCTCATGCTGATTTTGACACGCTGAGAAAGCATGAATGCGACCTTTTTTGCATTGACTGAGAAAGCCTTTCTCAGTCAAACGATGCATTAATGTCATGACGGTTGTATATGCAATTTTGCGATCTTGCAATAAATCCATCCAAACTTCACGGACGGTTACCTCTTTTTTATTCCAGATTGCGTTCATGACCAAGTACTCCAATGGTCCCAAATTAACAGCTGACATATACGACCCATTGTAGTAGCAACCCCGTCTAAAACACAAGACCTCCGCCAGTGTTTATCACGTTTCCTATGGATTAACTGACGTAAACACCCAAAAAGAAGGCGGACATCACTGCTATCTGTAGAACTACACACACACCTAACAACACCCATCGCCAACGAGGAGCTAGCTGTGCGGCAAACAGCATTACCGGCCAAGCCAACAGAGCATAGCGAGGAAAACCACTAAATGTCCCCGACAATAGTGGCATCATACATACTGCGACTATGTACCATAGATAACTCCCACGGATGTGCCTACGCCACCCTAAATATGAGCCAACAGCCACCCAGGCAACACTTGTTACCTCAAATGCTGCTACCCACCACGAAGTTGTCTGAATTGATACCGTTGAGAACATTTTGGCATATCGCCACACGGTCACTCCCGGGAAAATCAGTCCCGTGGTACTTCGACCATTTCCCAAAGTTCCGTGAGCATGAATGAAGTACAGTGCGTCATTAAATAACTGTTGATTCACTAACGCGTACAGTACCAATGGGAGAAAGGCACCAATAAGACCTACAAAGATTGATCGCAGCTGTGTCGCGCTAGCTGCAGCTTTTCTCGACGACCACCACTCCCACGCCACTGGTATCAACAACAGTATCCCCGGCAAACGAGTCACACTTGCCAACCCCACACATACACCCGCCACCCACCATCGTCGACGACGTGCCGTCAGTAGCACCATCACACTTAACAACAAGAAAATACTTTCTGAATAGACCGCGCTTAAAAAAAATCCTGTGGGAAACAACAGCAAAAAAACCACCATCCAAAAGACTGTTTGCTCTTCGTAGTCTTCTTTCAATAACTTTCTTAGTCCGATCACCGCTCCGACAAGTGCTCCATTAGAAACAATGAGTGCTACCAAGTATTGCAGTACACTCAGCTTATTACTCAACCAACTCCCACCAAGGATTTGAATAAGCACTGGATATAGAGGTAAATAACGTGGTTCGTGCATGGGATGCAACGAGTTTGCCAAAAAATATACACCATCAAAATTTGCCCAAACCGCCAGCCAGCCCGGTAGATGGCTTGCCAACCTAGGCTGATGAAACGATAGAAATGCAAATTCACTTTGTGCTATGGGTTCGCCAATCATTGTTACCGCTACTGCAAGCACACACAGCGCGACACGCCAACCAATAAGCAACTTCCACCAACTTTGAGGCATACTTCAGTGTACCAGCAAATGCTTGATACAATGTAGCTATGGTACAAACCCGTGATACTTCCTGGCAAAACGTCGCACCTTGGTATAACCAAATAGTTGGTAACGAAGGGCACTATTATCATCAACACGTTGTTTTACCTGGAGTCGTGCGATTGCTCGCCCTTAAACCTGATAGCAAATTACTTGATTTAGGTTGTGGTCAAGGCATTCTAGCTCGTAGTATTCCCCCCATTGCCGAATATCTAGGTTTAGACAAAGCAGTCGCGCTTATCAACACTGCCAAACAGTCTTCACATACACCTCACTACACCTTTCAAGTACGAGATGTTACTAAACCTGCCCCTACCGCTCGACCAAGATTTAGTCATGCGGCACTTATTCTTGCACTACAAAATATGGAACACCCCGAAGGTGCTATACGCACCGCTGCCGCATACCTTGTAGCTGGCGGAAAACTAGTGATCGTCCTCAATCATCCCGCCTTTCGCATCCCGCGCCAATCTGGCTGGAAAGTTGACGAACGCACTAAACAACAATATCGTTGGATTAACCGCTACGCATCTCCGTTGAAAATCCCGATCGAGATGACACCAGGCCAACAAACTCATAACGTTACCTGGTCTTTTCATCGTTCATTGCAGGACTATGTGCAAATGCTAACAGCGGCAGGCTTTGTACTCACTGGCCTTGAAGAGTGGACTTCTGACAAGGAAAGCGTCGGAAAAGCTGCCCGGATGGAAAACCGGGCACGAAGCGAATTCCCCCTTTTTCTCACGCTCGTTGCCGAGCGTTTAACCTAAGTAGTAATAACCTATTACTTCGAACTGACGGCAGTTTGGGCGAACTGCTCTGCCCAAGCCAAAATAGGGGAAAAGTCCATCGGGTAGCCATCGATTTTAAGACTGGGAATAGACACATTACCTCCATGTCCAGTAATCCACGTTTCAAGAATCTCTGCTGATCCACAAAACTCTGGATATGATCGATCACCCAAACTAAATACTGCAACTTTATACGGACTTAAATCATTCTGAAACTCATTCATAAATTGAGAAACCGTCGGTTCGGGTTGGCCAGAATTATATGTTGGCGAGCCAAACAAGACTGCGTCGTAGCCCGTCAGGTCTGGCTGCCGGCCATTCGTGCGCAAACTATGTAGATCGACCTCATGACCAAGCGTGGATAGTTTTTTTTGAATAATTTCAGCCACGTACTTGGTGGTGCCAACTTGTGTCTCGTAAATTATTTTAATTTTCATCATGCTCCTCGGTGGCGAAATTGTACTCAGCTACCAAAAAGTGTACAGTAATACGAATCACAATTGTGATTGGAATTACGGAGTTTATCCAGACATTTCTTCAGACTAGATATACACTATGCCCAAAAAATCTGCCCAAAAACTTAAAGTACCACCTTCAGATCTCAGTTTGTATTTGAGGACACTTATTGCTGGAGCAATTACATTTGGTCTTACGTATGGTTACACATCAGCAATGGGCATTCCGAATGTCATCAATAAATCCGCGGCAGACACAGCGATTCTGTTGATGGGCTTCTCGATGCTTCTCAGCAGTCTTTGTTACTTCTGGAACTTCTTTGATCACCTAATCGTCTATCGCAAACATCTTGGCCTAATTGGTTTTGCGTTTGGTATTGCCCATATTGCATTGTCTTTCTCGATGTTGACTGGTTTGCTTCAGCCAAGCACTTGGCAAAATGGCGCCATGTGGCCAGGTTTAACTGGTGTGATTGCTACTGTCATCTTCACGGTAATGGCCATCGTCTCGGATCGAAACATTGCCATGCTCATTGGTGGCAAACTCTGGCGACCCATTCTTCGCACTGGTTACATTGCAGTGATTTTCATCTGGCTGCACGTTGTGCTGTTGAAGTCTGGTCGGTGGATCACTTGGTATAACGGTGGCATGAAGACACTTCCCTCGATGAGCCTGCTGGTCACCATCTTTATGGTCATCGTTCTGGTTATGCGCATACTGCTGGAAGTCAGCATACGTGGTAAGAAAAAGCGAGCCTAACGACACCATTAGCTAGCACTATGCACTTTTTCTTGCTAACAATCGGATGAACGAACTAGTGTCTCCATTAATGTGCTCACTAGTTTCCTCAAGAGATACAATTCTCCAGTTGTTTGCTGTACATAACCCAGTCATATATTCACGCGTCCAAACTCTTCGTAAATGACCACCTTCCGCGTAATTAATTACCAAATGTGGTCCAACGACCTCACTCTTCTTAATTTTTGGATCTTGCGGACCTTTGCCCTCAATACAAATTACTCCCCCAGGATAAAGTATAGAATTAACTTGGTGTGCAAGTTCTTCTGTTTCTGCGTCGGGAATGTGAAGGGAACTTCTTGCATAAAAAGCGTCCATCCTAATTGGCAAACTATCAAGCGGTAAGCCATTAACAATATTCCATAAAATGGGTGTAATAAAATCTGTGAGCTGCGCTAGTCGAGTCCAGTACTGCATTTGTTGCAGTGCTATCGAAGAAAAGTCTATACCAAAGACTTCGTGCAGAAGTGTTGCCCAATATCTAGCATCTCTACCATTAGCGCATCCCGCCTCAAGAATACTAGACCTAGCTCGCAATAGTTGAGCAAAAAGCACAGCTGTTTCGTTTGGTGTCGTTGCCCACTGACCTGCATTCTCCTGCTGCGTTCCGCGTGTAGCATGTTGCCTATCCCAGAATGCTGCTTGAATCCTTAGTAAGTCTGAATAGTTGTCTTTAATCATAAAAAAGTGATTTTACTCTTCATTTCGTATATGTCAAAAACGATAGCTGGATATCCTGCAACTTTCTAGTCAATTTTGACAGTGCTACACTGAAATATATGAAAGCTTTCTTAGTGGCGTGTTGTGCTTTGGTAGTCAGCATCGTTAGTTTGACCATTTCTGTCATGGTATGGCGAAAACCGCTACTCAACACGTTACCTACACCTAGCGAATCATCAACTACTGTACCTACTCACTCCACAACCGTGAGCGCCCTTGAAGCCAGTATCTCCGGCATCACAGAACGTCTCACCGCATTAGAACTAATACCCACTCCTATACCAACAACGAAACCAACGCCAAAGACGACGAGCACACCAAGTACTTACACTCCATTTGGTGAGGTCATTTATCTCGGATCAGGCAGTAGTGATAGCCGTGACTGGAAAACCTCAGGGGTGGAGATCACTCTCAACAGCTCTGACTACCCTATAGGTACCAAAATGAAGTTCGAAGCTGGTCTGTCTATTATCGGTGGTGAAGCCTGGGCACGATTAAAAAACAAAACCACTGGCGGAATTATTTCACTTAGCGAAGTCAGCCATAACACTTCCACAACCACTTGGAAAGGATCACCAGCCTTTAGTCTCGAAGCCGGTAACAATGTCTACGAAGTAGAACTACGCTCTACCAGTGGAGAAGTAGCCACCATGCAAGGTTCACGTTTAATCCTAACTAAGTAACGACACACTCCCATAACCAACAATCATCACCGCAACTAGCAATCTTGCAGAATTGATTGCCCACTTGGCAAATTAAGTTCATACTGTCACCAATGAAACATTGGCAAAAGTTACTGATTTCCATACTCGGCTGCGAGTTAGTCGGACTGGCTGGCACACCATTTACCGTTGCTGCCATTCCCACCTGGTACGCAACACTCAACAAACCTTTTTTTGCACCACCTAACTGGATTTTTGGCCCTGTCTGGACCATCTTATACTTCCTCATGGGAGTCTCGTTTTTTCTTATTTGGAAAAAAGGTTGGAAAACCTCGAAACTACGCATGGCACGCAACTATTTTTTTGCCCAGCTTGCGTTAAACTTCATCTGGACGCCACTTTTTTTTGGACTTCGCGCACCCCTTATTGGCCTGGTTGTGATTGTGACAATGTGGACATGCATCGTCTTAACCATCAAGAACTTCTATCCTCTTTCAAAAACAGCAGCCTACTTGTTGATTCCCTATTTGCTATGGGTAAGCTTTGCCACTTTTCTCAATGCAGCTATAGTTGTATTAAATTAATTTGAAGGAAACATATTCTGTTGATCAGTTTCTGAGAATCGAATCTGGCGAAGGAAAAATTAGTATGAACGGCGAGGAGCAAATTGTGACCGATGGTTTTGCCATTGTCGTACCAGCGGGTACAGAGCATAACCTCCTGAACACTTCCACAGAGAAGCCACTCAAACTCTATACTATTTATTCACCTCCCCATCACAAAGATGGCACAATTCACACCACCAAGGAGGATGCCGCAGCAGATACAGAGGATCATTTGTGAGCTAGTTTGCAGAGTCGGCCTCTACCATTGCTTGAAAACCACCATATGCCATTCGCTTCATATCAAATGGCATACCGAACTGCTCATACTCGGCACCTTGAGTTTCCATCTCAGCGTGAACTTTAGCATTGACTTCATTCCGATGCGCTTTTGACTTGAAAACAATAAATGAAAACCAAACAGTTTCGCTTGCCTTAGCACCGGCCATCTCCACAAATGAACGGGTTCTCTCACCACCCATTTCTAGTTCTGCAAGTTCGTCCCCTTGGCACTCAAAATATGCGAGTGCCCCATGTTTCATCCACGAGTCTCTGCCCATTTCCGCCATCTTTTTATAGTCATCAGTTTTGTTTTTTGGCACAACCAGTACGAAGCCATCAATGTATTTTGCCATAGTGTATTCATCCCCTCTGTGAATAACCTCATTATTAAACAATGTGCGCAATATCACAATCCTCAGACTGTAATAAAAAGGATACCATTCGGAAATAATGAAGTAACAAGCACTATGTTAGTCTGATTTAGCGTTGAGTGTGCATCACAGGCGCGCAGCTATTGACCTCTTGATCGGTTTGGCCTGTCAATTGATGTATCAAACAATCTTGTCCTGTTGTACGAGAAATACTGTTGACAACAAGTGGTGACTTTGCCCACAACCACAAACCGATAGCAAACATTATCACGAGTAGTATCTGTTTTGGCGTAATCACTTGAATTGGTTCCTGTTGATGAACCTCGCACACACCACCAGGACAAAAATGCGCTTTTTGTTTGTGCGTCAGGTTGTACATCACACAACCAATACAGATGCCAAAAGACGTTTCAAAAAAAAGAAATGTCAAACAAATGAGACATACAATGCAGGTCACGACGCTCACTTGATTAGCCAAAACCAGTGATGCAAACATACCAAGCGCCATCAGAAAACCAATACTCCAAGCAAATTTCTTTTGTGGGGCACCCGTGTACTCAACTTTTTGTTGAGAAACAATAAACCTGCCAAGTATCATCGCTGGGGCAAACTTGGGATTGATAAATAACCTGATAATAAACTCCACCAGAAAACCAGATACATAGAGTTTAATAAAAAAGTAATTGCCTACCAACCAAACATGCATAAAACTAAAAAACGCTGCCAAAAAAAGCAGCCCTGCAGCCGCTCTAATCTCCCGTTCATTCAAAACAGGTACATCATATCCTGCTACATTTTCACCAAAACCAAGTATTTTTTGCATAGCTTTACCTGTATGTCCTCAGCAAACACTTACTTCGCAGCAATCACTAGCAAGTCAGTCTCAGGTTTTCTTTCTCCATCTGGCAAAGTACCCACGGTGCCTCCAATTGCGGTAGCCACTTTGGCCGCCACATCGCCCAATGATCCTTTCAAATCAACCACTAAGGTCTGCGTGTAATCTTTTCTCTGAGCATTTTCTTTCAACACAACTTGTACATCGCTAAACAAGTTCATCTGTTGTTGGACCGAATTGGTTAGACCTACCACATCAGACCCATTGTAAATTGCCATAGAGACAGTGACTTGACTGTCATCAGAGCTTGATTCTGTTGGCTGAACTGCTGAATCGTTGTTGATCGTCAGTGGTGCAAAGTTGATGACTTTCTTACTTGATGGTCGATACAAAATCACTTTTCGCTCGGTCGGGAAGATTAGAATCTTGTCGTCGTTTTGGGCATTAGCAAAAAAAGGTTGGACTTTTAGTAACGTTATGTCAGTGACCGTCGCCATTGTAGGTGTTTCGGCTGGCAAATCCATAAAACGTGCGATCTGCTTGACCGTCTGTTCTACTTCTTGTGTGCCAACTTGGGTAGGATTCTTAAGCACCTGCTGATACTGGTAATAATAGTAGCCGAGGCCTGCAGTCAAAGCACACACTACCACCAGTATGGGTAATCCAAAGAGGATGACCTTTTTGAAGGCCGGTATCATAGATATATTCATAGCGTTCCTGTCACTTAATGACTATATAACTAATTATGTGCTCTGTCATGGTGTTGTTGCACCCTCAGTTGCCACTGGTCCGGTACTTGGTGATGGCATCACTACTGGAGATGGCGAAACCACTGGAGATGGAAGCTCCATTGGCGACGATTCCACCGTTTGACCCGAAAACGTCGTGGGATTGCTAACAGCAGTGGCAGTCCAACCAAACTTGATTTCATGCGCAACAGGTTGCTCAATTTTGATGGTAAAACCTGTCGGTGTGACTTGCTCTACTGCAAATAATATCGGTGAATAAGGACTGACAACAACAATTGGCATATCTTCATATGCGCGCTCGAAACGCACGGTCACTTCTCTAGAACCTGGATTAATTTGGGCAAAACCGGCTGTGTCTTTATTGAAGGTTGGCCTGCCCAGGAACCTGACATCACCATGGAATATAACCGTCTGGAAAAACTCTGCAACTTGATTGAACATGTTGCTCATTGCTTGAGAAATCTGCGTAGTAATTAATTCTGGAGTTGACGCTGTTTGTGCAGAGCTTGAGGCAATTTTGTTCACCTTCAAATCCAACTCTTGTAAGCCTTTGGTCAATATGGGAATAAAGGCATCACTATTTAGCGCGTTTGGCCGACCTTCAGCGTCAAATACTACCAATCTCGGGTCAACTATCGCGGCTTCTTCGGCAATGAAACCAATCGTTTCCTCCCCATTACTGTTGTAGGTGTAGCTAACTGGCCGTAAACGGTTGACAGCATCTAAGCCAAGTGCGACATCCTCAATATTATTTTTGTATCGTGCGGATGAAGGATTACACTGCGTCTGACTAGCACCTAGATATAAACGACGATTTGCCGTATTGACACAAACAGTGAAGTTGCCGGCTACTGCTGTCGCTAAACCATTCATAAAAACTCCGCCTGTTCCTCCACTCAAAGTCAGCGAAGTGGCACCTGTCGTATTGCCAATCGAGATGGTCTTGGCATTGGCATTTGTACCGATATTAACTGCCCCTGTCGTGCCTGAATCAAGCGTGACGGCACCCGTAGTACCGGTGGTAAGTGATAAGTTACCCGTCGTGCCGGTCAAGAGTGAGATGCCGCCTGTACCCGATCTAATGTTCGCGACTGTGGCGCCTGTTGTGTTGCCGACGGTGACTGTCTTAGCATTGGCGTTCGTACCGATATTAACTGCCCCCGTCGTGCCTGAATCGAGTGTCACGGCACCCGTCGTACCGGTGGTAAGTGATAAGTTACCCGTCGTGCCGGTCAAGAGAGTAATACCACCCGTGCCGGACGTCAAGTTGACCGCTGTGGCACCTGTGCTGTTACCAACCGTTATCGTCTTAGCATTCGCGTTCGTTCCGATGTTTATGGCTCCGCTTGTGCCACTGTCCAAACTTAACGCTCCTGTGGTGGTAGTAAGTAAGGTGATGCCACCCGTCCCCGATGTCAGATTCACGGCTGTGGCTCCCGTACTGTTACCGACGGTGACTGTCTTGGCGTTGGCGTTAGTACCAATGTTGACTGTGCCGGTAGTACCAGAGTCAAGTGTGACACTCCCCGTTGTACCCGTAGTGAGTGACAAATTACCCGTTGTACTCGTCAGCAGCGTGATCCCGCCAGTACCGGACGTCAAGTTTACCGCTGTCGCACCCGTACTGTTGCCAACACGAATGGTATGTGCGACGGCGTTTTGGCCGATATCGATGTTACCTGTTCCAGCATCAAGCACGAGCGAAGTTGCGCCACTGCCATTCCCAATGGTAATCGTTTTTGCGTTGGCGTTGGTACCGATGTTAACTGCCCCTGTCGTTCCTGAATCAAGGGTGACGCTACCAGTAGTGCCGGTAGTGAGTGATAAGTTGCCGGTCGTACTGGTCAGTAGCGTGATACCACCCGTCCCCGATGTCAGATTCACCGCGGTAGCACCCGTGTTGTTGCCGACGGTGATACTCTTGGCATTGGCGTTGGTACCGATGTTAACTGCACCTGTCGTTCCTGAATCAAGCGTCAGCGCACCTGTTGTCCCTGTTGAGAGCGACAAACTGTTGGTGGCTCCTGTCGAAATACTCGACGCGCCCAACCCCGAGAGGGTAATGGTACCCGAGCTAGCAGTCATGTTTAGTGCCCCACTACTCAGTGTTAAGCCATTGGCAGCTGTAAGTAGTCCTGCTGAACTTATGGTGCCCGTTCCAGTAGTAGTAAGATTTCCTGTTGTCGAAATGGAAATATTTGCAGCTAAATCAGTTCCAACTACTGACGAGAAGGTTGGCAAGCCAGACGCATTGCCATGCAAAACGGTGTTGCTCGTACCGGCCAATGTACCCAATAACCCGCCTGCCGTATTGGTCACCACGCCAGCAGTACTCAGACCCGCATTCGTAATTGACGTATTGGCAGTGAGAGCAGTAAATGTACCAGTCGCTGCGGTACCACCACCGATTGCCCCTGGGGCGGCAAATGTAAGACCATTGATTGAAGAAGCATTCAAATTGGGCACATTGGTCGTGGAAGCAACCACGAGTGGCGCAGTTCCCGTGCTGACGGTTGAGGTAATTTGTCCTGTGGATGACACGGTCGTGAAAGCACCACTTGCCGGTGTAGTCACTCCGATTGATGTGCCATTAATACCTGTGGCCGTAGTATTAAAATTAGCCGCGGTAATAGTCAGGTTGTTGGCGCCAGTGTTGATGCTGGATGCACCTAACCCCGTTAGTGATAATGCTCCAGAAGTACTGGTCAGATTTAGTGCACCAGTGGTCAGTGTCAAACCATTTGACGCCGTCACTAATCCGGCCGAAGTAATCGTGCCTGTGCCCGTGGTAGTGATTCCTCCAGCGGTTGTTAGCGCTCCTGCACTTGTCATGGACCAAGTCAAACCGCCTCTCAAGGCAAGTGTGGTTCCTACTGTGGAACTACCTACGTTGACCGCTTTTGCATTTGCTCCCGTGCCCAGATTAACCGTGCCAGTAGTCCCTGAATCAAGAGTGAGTGTCGTTGCTGTACCAGAATTGACAGTAAGTGCACCTCCACCTACAACACTCGCCCCAGCTGCTCCAAGATTAATCGTACTTGCTGCGCCCCCCAAGTTTACTGTTGTGGCACCGGTATTGAACACATCTGCTGTACTAGCAGTCGTAGTCAGAGCCCCACCATTGAGATTGATGTTGCCGGCAGTGGTAATATCAAAGGCTCCTGTTTGATCCCAGTCAGCAGTCAGTGGACCAAGTGCAACTGTATTACCTGTCGTACTTAATCCATTGCCAAAACTGTACGCCGTAGATGACGAGAACTGTACCCAAGACACTAATCCTGTTGAGTAGGTAAATGAAACACCTTGGTAGAAATCATTCGTGTTTGCGACATATAAAGCATCGTTGCCAGTTGGTACTGTAAACGTGTAACTAAAAGCACCCGCTGATCCACCAGTGATCTGTACTTTATTATTCTTTTTACTAGCCAACGCACCTCCAGGAGTCGTCGAAGAAATGTATGCCACACCGAATCTATCTCCGACAGCCAATGACTTGAGTTTGACCCAAGTGCTACCTTGCCACTGCACCAAATCACCAGCAGCAAAAGAGCTCCATGCTCCCGTTGCTCCACCTGTATTAATAATGTAGGCATCATTGGTAGCCGGTGTGCCTACTGGTGTATTCGTGTCGGCAATGACGTTCACCGACTCCACTGGTGACTGCCAATTCAAGCCTGTCGAAAGATTATCTACGTAGGTTTTGACGGCATTTTGGGTTGGATATAATGTATTTGAAGTACCCAGATTGCTATCACTTGACTTGTTGGCTGTATCTTCAGCTGTATACCCAAGCGCGGCTTGTTTACTATTAAAGGTAATCCAGTCGGCTGCTGTCAGGAAACCCTTGTGTGTAGCATCAGCTGCCTGTCCTCCTGCATAGTTGAGTGTTAACACGCCTGCAGCATTCAAAGTGGCATCGCCACCCAACGTTTGAGTTACCCAGGCTGTACCATTTCCAACCAAAATGTTTCCGGTGGTGGCAGTCGTCGTGCCAAGCGTGACACCATTAATTCGAGCAACCGTGGTTACACCTTGTGTTCCACTGACATCACCGAGCAAAGAACCAGTGAAGCTGGCCGCTGCCCCTAAAATATCTATCGTGTAGGTTCCAGTGTTTATTTTACTCGAGTAGTTGCCAGCTGACAGGTTGCTGGCACTCAAACCACTGATGGTCGTGTTGGTGACACTCGTCACCCGACCCTGGGCATCAGTCGTCAAAACGGGTACAGAACCTGCGGCCCCATATGTCCCAGCAGTGCCGGTATTTTTCAGCGTAATCGCGCCCGTGTTGGAAATCGTGGCATCGCCACTAATCGCTCTTGTTATCCAGCTCGAACCATCGGCAATCAGCACATTACCCGAGCTAGCTGTCGTTGTCCCCAAGGTAGCACCATTGATTTTACTGACCGTCGTCACACCTTGCGTACCCGTCACATCACCAAGTAGCGAACCCGTGAAGCTGGCTGCTGACCCCGTGACATCAATGCTGTAGCTACCGGTGTTGATTTTGCTCGAGTAATCACCGGCTGCCAGGTTGCTGGCACTGAGGCCACTGATGGTGGTGTTGGTGACACTAGTGACCCGACCCTGCGCATCGGTCGTCAGTACCGGCACCGTCCCTGCGGCACCATACGTGCCTGCCGTTCCCGTATTTTTCAGCGTAATCGCGCCCGTGTTGGAAATCGTCGCATCGCCACTAATTGCTCTTGTTATCCAGCTCGAACCATCGGCTATTAGCACATTGCCCGAGCTAGCTGTCGTTGTCCCCAAGGTAGCACCGTTGATTTTATTGACAGCAGTCGCTCCCAAGGTACCACTCACATCACCCGATACCGCCGTGTTGGCCAAGGACAAACTTGACGCTGCGGTCAGACGTCCCTTGGCATTTACGGTAAACACCGGCAACGTTGTCGCAGATCCATACGTCCCAGGTGAGACAGTCGTATCATCGAGCGTCACTGTCAGGTCACCCGCTCCAATCAATCGATTTGTAGAAGAACCACTCAAACTCAATCCACCACTGCCAAATAACGTGCCATTGCCTGTGTTGACGACACAAGTTGGACAGTCAATCGTGCCTGTGGCAGCGCTATAGCTCACTGGTCCTGCACCGCCAAGTGCGTTGCGTGCCAGAGTGTTGGAGAAGTATTTATTGACCGTTCCTTGGCTTATCTCATCAGAGCTCAACACTACTGCACCTGTCAAACCATTTACACTCGAAATGGCACTCGTACTGGGAACCCTTTCCCAGATACTTCCATTATTCACAATCCAGTCCCCGACATCCCAAGTTGAAACACCATCCACGGTCGTACTGCCTGCTACATCAACAATGTAAAAGTTTCCTGCCGTATCAGGTCCCGAACTTATGGTGGGCGCGTTCGTGTTGGCATTCCAAGAACCTTGATACTTTAGACCTGAAGTAACTGAACTAGGTAGTAGCCCACTATCGATCTTGCCTCCAGCTAGCAACGTCATCCAACTTTGATCACCCATTAATACGGTGTTGGCATCAGCTACACCGCTGCCGATATCATCGGCTGCAATGGCTCTAAAACTAGCACTATCAGCCGCACCGGCTACTGGCCCAGCATAAAACTCATTGGCAGAAACAACATTACCACCAATTACTGCTTCACAGGTAAAGTTAATGCCGTTCCAACTGAGTCGTTCGTCCTGATCACATGCCGGGGCACTGACCGAAATCGTACCACTCGACCCAAGCGAGATAGACCCACCACCGCTCAAACCACTCCCTGCGATCATGCCGATACTACCTGAGGCGGCATCGCCAGTGGCACCCCGATCGCCTCTGTCACCTGTCGCCCCAGCAGCGCCTGTTTCACCGGTACTGCCTCTTGGACCAACACTTCCAGTCTCACCTGCTGGACCAGCTAGCCCCCTTACTCCTTGATCTCCCTGAGCTCCTGGTAGACCAGGGGGAATAGTAATAATTTGCTGATATTGTTGATTATCGGTCGCTTTTACAATCAGCAGAGACACTGCTGCAACGGGCTTGAGTAAACGAGCTAACAAAGTAGGTTGAATTGGATCTGGCAGTGGGACTCTTGTGGCAGAAATGCTTGCCACCGCACTCACAGTCGCAAGTGCAGGCTCTAGTGTGTCTTCTGTACTTTCACCAAGCACTTGATCGGGAGCTGTCGAGGTGTTTTGATTTTCAATCAATACGTTATACGTGTAGTAAAAGCCAAAAAATTGAGCTGTCTGATCTGGATATACTTTAAATAAAACGGCGATAACTAATATCAAAAAAATGAGTAATAGGACAAATCCCGCAAAAGCAAAAAGCACCTTTCTCACTAGATTTTGCACAAAGTTAACCGTAGCCACCACTTTTTGTTCCATTCGCGCACCAACTTGTGCGGCTTCTTGAGAAATTGTTAATCCTTTGTGATTCTTGATCCGATATATTTCCTCAGCCAAAAAAACACTCCCACCCACACCACCATGTAGTGGGTGAAGTAACCCCTGTTGTACTAGTTTTTCGACATCCGATGTTGAAATGTCGAGTATTTTCGACACTTGCCGGATGTTTAGTGTATTTGACATTAAAAGAAGATACTTAAGCCAGTGCCTCCTTTATTTTGGTGATTAATTCAGAAAAACTGGTATCACTCTTGATCACGTAGGAAGTCGGCTGACCTGCTACTGCACTTTTGATGATGTCTTCAGTTGGCTCGAGATTCGTCAACATGATTACCTTCACTCTTGCGCCAAACTCATCCTTGCGAAGTTCTTTCAGCATTGTCATTCCATCCATAATCGGCATGCTAATGTCACACAAAATTAAATCTGGTTTATTCTTAATTGCGATCTCCAGCCCCTGCTTACCATCATTCGCCACGAGGATTTCGAACTCGTTTGATAGTTTATCTTTCAGTAGGGTGATGTAGGGCAATTCGTCTTCGACGAGTAGGATTTTTTTCATTTGGTCTCCATTGTTATATCTAATAATTCGATTTTCGTTTGGCTATCTTCTGGCTGTAACGGTATCTCAATAGTAAAAGTTGCTCCGGCTCCCTCTTCGCTGAGTACGCTCACTTTTCCTCCCCATGCATCTACATATGATTTCACTAGATAGAGACCTAGTCCTGTACCGCTTGGGTTGACAGCTGCACCCTTCTCCAGGCGTGTAAATTTCGTAAATAGCTTTTGTTGATCCTCTGGTGAGATACCAATCCCCGTATCTTGGACAGACACTTTGAAG
>JBPOHR010000013.1:0-16955 GCA_052035325.1 Patescibacteria group bacterium | reverse complement strand
ACCTGCACAGCCGTTTGCTGGAGCGTGCGGCTAAAATTAACGCCAACGATGACGTAGCTAAAAACATGAACGACCTGCCCGATTCCATCAAACATCTGGTAAAAGGCGGAGGTTCATTAACAGCATTACCTATTATTGAAACACAGGCCGGTGACGTATCCGCCTATATTCCTACCAACGTAATTTCCATTACAGATGGTCAGATTTACCTCGAAACTGATCTCTTCAACGCCGGTATGAAGCCCGCCATCAACGTCGGTCTGTCAGTGTCTCGTGTCGGTTCAGCTGCCCAAATCAAAGCCATGAAACAAGTCGCCGGTACGATGAAGCTTGACCTGGCTCAGTATCGCGACCTCCAAGCGTTTGCTCAATTTAGTTCTGATTTAGATGACCGCACCAAATCACAGCTTGATAAGGGTGAGCGCGTCAACGCTATGCTCAAACAGGGTTGGGATACACCACTCAAAGTCGAAGAACAAGTAGTGGCTATTTTCCCGGCTGTGCAGGGAATGCTCGACAAAATCCAAGTCAAAGAACTCCAAAATTGGGAACGCCTTTTCCTCGAGTTCATTCACACATCACACACCGCCATTCTCGACAGTATTGTCAAAGAACAAAAGATTGTTCCTGATACAGAAGCGACACTCCGAGACGCAATTACCACTTTTAACAGTATGCACCCTGAATTCCAGGTTACGGAGTAACAGGGTACTATATGGCTAACACGCGACAGATCAAACGCCGGATCGTAGCCGCCCAAAACATTTCCAAGATTACCAAAGCCATGGAAATGGTAGCGGCAAGCAAGATGAAGCGGGCACAAGAACAAGCGACCGCTGCTCGTCCGTATTCGCGTGCCCTGCAAAGTTCACTCCAAAAACTCTCAGGATTTACCGATTCTTCGCTACACCCACTTTTAGCAACTCGAGAAACCGGTATCGATGTATTGCTCCTTATCTCAACCGATAAAGGTTTATGTGGTAGTTTGAATACTAATTTGTTTAAATCGATGTTAACTTGGCTAAAAGCACATCCAGAAGGACGGGTGATTGCAGTTGGCAAAAAAGCCGTGGCATTTGCTCGCGTGAGCGCCGTGACACTCTACGCACAGTTCACCAACCTGCCTGAAAAAATTAGCATCCATGATGTGTTACCAATAACCACACTACTTATGGATCGTTTCTTAGCTGCTGAATTTCATTCAGTAACACTGCTGTACATGGACTTTATCAACACCTTGACCCAACATGTCCGTACAGCACCGTTGCTTCCCATCACCGCTGAACATGAGTATCGTGAAGCTAGCATGATTGTTCCTGAGGTAAAAAGTGAGTATATTTTTGAACCAAATCCAAGTCAAATCCTCAACCAACTCTTGCCATACTATGTAGAAAACACCGTCTATCAAGCTTTTTTGGAAGGCCGTGCCAGCGAACATAGTGCGCGGATGGTTTCAATGAAAAATGCGCATGAAAATGCTCAAGATCTGGTGGGCGACCTACGACTGCTATTCAATAAATCACGCCAATCGGCAATTACTACAGAACTACTCGATATTACTACCGCCAGCATGACGGTCAATAAAGCCTAAGCAAAGGAATCTATGTCTACTACATCAACTGGTCACATCACCCAAATCATCGGCCCGGTGATTGATATTGTGTTCCCTGCGTCACAACTCCCTGCAGTGTACAACTCACTCAAACTAACTCGAGAAGATGGCACCATCTTAACTCTTGAAGTGGAACAACAACTTTCAGAAACTGAAGTCCGCTGTATTGCCCTGGGTGCTACGGACGGTTTATCCCGCGGTTATGAAGTCAAAGACACGGGTGCCCCAATCATGGTACCAGTCGGTGATGCCACGCTTGGTCGGATCTTCAACGTGGTTGGTGACGTCATTGATGAAGGTGAGCCAGTCAAAGCAACTCAGTTCGCCCCTATTCATAAACCAGCTCCCAAATTGACCGAACTTGACACCAAGGCCTCGATGCTCGAGACGGGTATCAAAGTTATTGACTTAATCGCTCCTTTTGCCAAAGGTGGTAAAGTTGGCGCTTTCGGTGGTGCGGGTGTAGGCAAGACCGTTATCATTCAGGAACTCATCCGTAACATTGCTGAAGAACACGAAGGTCACTCTGTCTTCGCCGGTGTAGGAGAGCGAACTCGTGAGGGTAACGACCTCTACGGTGAAATGAGAGATTCTGGCGTTATGCCCAGTACGGTGATGTGCTTCGGTCAGATGAACGAACCACCTGGCAACCGTCTCCGTGTCGCTTTGACAGCCCTGACCATGGCTGAATACTTCCGTGACGATCGTGGTGAAGATGTGCTACTGTTTATCGACAACATTTTCCGTTTTTCTCAAGCTGGATCTGAGGTATCAGCTCTGCTCGGTCGGATTCCTTCGGCTGTAGGGTACCAACCTAACCTTGCCACCGAAATGGCCGCACTCCAAGAGCGCATTACTTCAACCAACAAGGGTTCTATTACCTCAATTCAGGCTGTGTACGTGCCAGCTGACGACTACACCGACCCAGCACCTGCCACCACATTTGCGCACCTTGATTCGACGTTATCCTTGGACCGCAAACTGTCTGAACAGGCTATTTATCCGGCAGTCGACCCATTGGTCTCTGCATCTAAGATTCTCCAACCCGATATCGTCGGCAAAGAACACTACGATGTCGCTCGAGGTGTCCAACAAGTCCTGCAGCGTTACAAAGAGCTTCAAGATATTATCGCTATCTTGGGTATCGATGAACTCAGTGACGAAGACAAACGCATCGTGTCGCGCGCTCGCCGCATCCAGAAGTTCCTGTCTCAACCATTCTTCGTGGCCGAGCAGTTTACCAACATCCCTGGTGCGTACGTGCCAATCGCCGAAACGATTCGCGGTTTCAAAGAAATTATCGAAGGCAAACACGACGACTTACCAGAACAAGCGTTCTACATGGTCGGCACCATTGATGATGCAGTCAAAAAGGCAGCAACACTATAAGGGACTACCTTACTAGGTCAACATTATGGCTGAAAACCACAACAAACTTCGGCTCATCGTCGTTTCTCAAGAACGAAAAATTCTCGAGGAAGAGATCGAGTCCTTGACTGCGCCAGGTAGTGAGGGTGAATTAACTATTTTGCCCCACCATTTGCCACTATTTACACAACTACAAGCTGGCGTACTGACCTATCGTAATGATAAAGATGAAGACCAAATTGTGATTTCGAAGGGTTTTCTTGATGTGGGTCCTAACGGTGAAATCACGATCATGGTGGATACTGCCACACATGCGCGTGAAATTAGTCTCAACAAAGCCGAAAAAGCGGTCGCTGCAGCTGAAGAAACCATGAAAACAGCCAGCCGAGACCAACGAGAATTTTTGTTGGCGGAGGCTTCGCTGAAGCAGGCATTACTGGAGATGAAGGTTTTTCAAAATAGGCGAAAAAGCTAAAAGATAGTGTGTAGTAGCTACTTATTACTCGAAAAAATCGCCTTTGAGCGCTACTTGCCCTCTGCTATTTACTATGTATACTAAAGAGCTATGCAAGACCAGATCGTGGCAGCAAAAATTCAATTAACTCAAGAAGGTTTGGATGAACTCCAAGCTGAATTGAGTGAGTTACTCGAGGTAAAGCTACCAGCAGCCATCGAGCGCGTTTCTCGAGCCCGAGAATATGGCGACTTAGCTGAAAACGCCGAGTACCATGACGCTCGCGAGCAACAAAACCTCCTCGAGGCACGCATTGAAGAAATTCAAAGTATTATTGCCAAGGCAGAAGTTGTCTCCAACACTCGCAGTGTCTCCAAAGTTGGTATGGGTTCAACCGTCGCAATTCAAGTCAAAGGCAAAAAAGCAAAAATGACCGTCGTGATTGTCGGCGAGTTCGAAGCAGTCCCAGGTGAAAACAAAATTTCGAGTGTCTCACCTCTGGGCAAAGCCCTCATGGGTGCTAAAAAAGGTGATGTTGTGAAAGTCACCGCACCAGCGGGCGAGATTGAGTACGAGGTGTTAGAAATTAAGTAACAACCAACAACAACACTCAAAACCCCCGCTCAAAACGGGGGTTTTTTATTTATGAATTACTCCACTCAGTATCAAGCAAAAACCGTATAATAGAGGAACTTATGCCATCACGTCTCGCACTTATGCGCCAACAACGTTTAGATAAGCTCACAAAACTTCGTGAACTTGGCTTTGATGGCTATCCCGCTCGTGGTCAAAAAACACACAACACCGCTCAAGTGACCACTGATTTCGAACAACTTGAAGGTCAAAATGTCACTGTTTGCGGGCGAATTATGTCTCGCCGTGAACATGGTCAATTACTCTTCATTGATTTAGCTGATGCATCTGGCAGTGTCCAGCTATATCTGCGAGCAGAAGACATGCTCGAAAGCAACCCAACTCAGAACGCCCTGTCCTTTCAACAACTAAATCTATTAGATACGGGTGACATTATTTCAGCTACCGGCATCGTCACCAAAACCAAGTCCGGCCAAATTTCTGTCCAGCCAACTCAAGTTCGTCTGCTCACCAAGGCCTTACGCCCCATGCCAGATAACTGGGAAGGTATTAAAGATCCTGAAGTAGCTTTCCGTCGACGCTACGTCGACTTTACCGTCAATCCAGCCCGTCGCCAGTTATTTGAGCGCAAGGCTCAATTCTGGAAAGCCAACCGCGACTTCATGGCCAAGCAAGGTTTTATTGAAGTTGAGACGCCTGTACTCGAGTTTGTGACTGGGGGTGCAGATGCGCGGCCGTTCATCACCCACATGAACGCACTTGATCAAGATTTTTTCCTACGAATTTCCACAGAGTTATATCAAAAACGCTTGATTGGCGGTGGTTTTGAGAAGGTCTTCACGATTGGCCCAAATTTCCGCAATGAAGGCTTGAGTGATGAACATTTACCCGAGTACTACCAAATCGAGTGGTACTGGGCGTACGCTGATTATCGCGACAACATGGCCATGATTGAAGAGATGTTCCGTTATATTGCTGACACCGTGTATGGCAAGCGCGTCTTCACCAAGAATGAACACACCTTTGACCTTGGAGCAAAATGGGAAGAAATTAGTTATCCTGATGTAATCCGTGAGACGTTTGGCGTGGATATTTTCGAAAGTCTTGATGAAGACTTCGCCAAAATCTTGAAAGAACACGGCATCAAGCTCGATGGCGCGGTCAATCGCCAACGCATGATCGACAATGTCTGGAAAATTATTCGCAAAAAAATCAGTGGCCCGGCTTTCTTGGTGAATGAACCCAAGTTTATGTCCCCACTAGCCAAATCGAAACCTGAAGATCCTCAGCTAACTGAGCGTTTCCATATTATTATTGCCGGTAGTGAACTCGGCAATGGCTACTCCGAACTCAACGACCCAATTGATCAACTGGAACGTTTCCAAGAGCAACAAGCTGCTCGCGAAAGTGGTGATGATGAAGCGCAAATGCTCGATATCGACTTTGTGGAAATGCTGGAATATGGCATGCCACCTACCAGTGGCTTTGGCATGAGCGAGCGAGTATTTTGGTTCCTTGAAAACATTACTGCTCGGGAGGGAACTATTTTCCCGACGCTTCGCCACAAAATGGAGGAGACGACGAAGGAGATATATGGGATTAAGGATAAAAAAACGCCTTCTCATTCTGAAAATACAATAGCTTCTTCTGATAAAACCTCAGCCACCCTACCAAGTAGGGCCACTAGTCTATCTCTACTCAAATCGCATGTCCAAAGTGAAGCTCTTCGTCACCATTCTCATATGGTCGCCGCGGCAATGGAAGCCTATGCGCGACAGCTCGGTGAAGACGCAGAACTTTGGTACGCAGCTGGTCTCCTGCACGACATTGACTGGGAAGAGTTTCCAGATGAACATCCGAACAAAGCAATAACAGAGTGGCTCAACGACTATCCTATCGAACTTCGCCAAGCAGTTGCTGCTCATGCCCCAGAACGCACCGGCAAAGAACCAGAAACACTAATCGAAAAATACTTATATGCTTGTGATGAGCTGTCTGGCATCATGCATGCTACCTCGCTAATGCGCCCAAATGGCTTTGCGGATATGGAAGTAAAGTCGGTCAAGAAAAAACTCAAGGATAAATCTTTCGCTGCCAACGTTAATCGCGATGATATTCACCGCGGAGCTGAGCTCATTGGCACCCCACTGGAAGATCATATTGCTTTTCTGATCAATGTTTTTTCTCATTAGCAGTTAATTACGTCAACTGCTAATATTGACTACTCGAGGTCGGGATTGATATATCAAGCTATTTCGGCTTGTTTTTTGAAGTGATAATGGACAGCATAAATCTGCTATACTATATGTGTGACTAGCACTCACTCTCAGTCTGCTCAAGCACACCGAGATCGACAGGGGATAATCTTGTCCGGGTAAGCCCGTTACCGCTGGCATAAGTACGGAAAGGCTGGCACCTTTCTGAAGCAATTCAGAAGCCTTTCGTCACACTATTATTGTGGCGGGAGGTTTTTTTATATCTCCCCGTCAACAAAGGAACGCATGCTGGATATCCAATACATCCGCCAAAACGCAGATACCCTTCGCGAAGCTGTGCGTAATAAGCAGCTCAACCCTGCAATTATTGACGCAGTTCTTACTACCGATGAAAAGCGGCGGTATCTTCAAGATGCTGTAGATAGCATCAGACGTCAGATAAATCTTAATGTATCAGCAATAAAACAGAATCCTAGTTCAAAGCCCACACCGGAGCAAATCGAACTAGGAAAACAACTCAAAGCCCGACTACAGGATGTCGAACCAGAACTAAAACAGGTAGAAGAAACCTACACTGATCTGATGCTGCAAGTGCCTAACCCACCCGCTGATGATGTGCCTGTCGGCAAGGATGAGTCGGGTAACCAAGTCGTTCGCCAAGTGGGAACACCACGCCAGTTTGCATTTGAACCCAAGCCACACCAAGAACTGATGGAAGCACTCGATATGCTCGATACGAAGCATGCTACCAAAATCGGTGGGTTTCGCAGCTATTTCCTAAAAAGCGACGGCATGCTGCTTGAGCAAGCCCTTCTGCAATTTGCCATTCAACTGATGGTCAAACATGGTTTCACCCCAATGACCGCCCCAGTTTTGGTCAACAGGGAAGCCATGACTGGCACTGGCTACTTCCCTTGGGGCAGCGAAGACCATTACCGCACTCAAGATGAACAGATCCTAGCTGGTACCGCAGAAGTCGCCCTCACTTCGTACTACATGGGAGAAACACTAACTGAAAAAGACTTGCCCATTCAAATGGTGGGTGTCTCTCCGTGTTTCCGTCGCGAAATTGGTACCTACGGCAAAGATACGCAAGGAATTGTTCGTGTCCATCAATTTAATAAAGTGGAACAGGTGGTCTATACGGTCGCCGATGAAGCAGTCACTCGTGATTGGCACCAGAACATGGTCGGCTTTTCCGAAGAATTGCTGCGTGAACTGGGCTTACCATATCAAGTGTTATTGATGTGTACCGGTGACATGGGTGCAGGTCAACGCAAAAAATACGATATTGAAACCTGGTTCCCGTCCCAAGATACCTATCGTGAAACCCATTCGGCTAGCTACTTCAATGACTTCCAAGCGCGGCGACTGAATATCCGCTACCAAGCCAAAGATGGCACACTCAAGTATGTCTACACCCTCAACAATACGGTGGCCGCTTCGCCGCGCCTCCTTGCTGCCATCATCGAGAACTACCAACAGGCGGATGGCAGTATTCAGGTACCGGAAGTCCTGAGACCATGGATGGAAAAAGAGTTTATTGATAACTAATCTCAATCTGGTTTTGCTTTTCTCCTGAAGAAATAGACAGAAACACGCCCAAGTTCGTAATTAGAGCCAATACTCTCAAGGTATTGATTCATACGCGTAATTAATTGTGAAGCTCGTGTTCTATTTCCGCTGTCACCAAGCAAGGTTTCTAATTCTTCCAAAGATACAGCCTGTGTCTCTCTCCCTAAGAATAACTGCTGCATTATTATTCCTACTTGATGATTATCTGCGCTAAGTCTTCCGTGATCATTTTTTTGTCTGACTCTTTCTATATCAGCTGCAATTTCATCTGGGTTTAAATTATCTCTGAATAGTAAGTAAAAACAGACACTAACTAAGAGATTGACTGTCGTATCGGGAGCGACTTCAAAATCATCTGGACCAAATTCAACATATGACATTGCACCTATTAATTTAACACAATAAGTAAATAAATCTCTACAAGCTTGCCTCTCCAGTTTCGCGTTTTTTGTGCCATAATTGACGTCTATGTTGAAGTTCATTGCTGATCTCTTTGATGAGAACAAAAAAGCCCTCAAACGCTACCAAGAAGTCGTTGAAAAAATCAATGCACTCGAGCCAGAGATTCAAAAATTGAGCGATACAAAACTCGCTGCACAGACTACTAAATTCAAAAAAACCATCGCTGAAGCCCAAGCTGCCGGTAAAGAAGATCAGGACATCCTCAATGAACTCTTGCCTGAAGCTTTTGCAACTGTTCGCGAGACATCCAAGCGGGTGCTTGGCCTTCGACATTTTGACGTACAGCTGTTGGCGGGCATTGCACTGCATTATCGAGCGGTCACCGAGCAAAAAACTGGTGAAGGTAAAACCCTCACCGTTACCGCACCACTGTATCTGAATGCGTTACTTGGCAAAGGCGCGCATCTCGTTACCGTCAATGATTACCTAGCCGAAGTCGGCGTGGGTTGGATGGGTGCTATTTACTATTTCCTTGGCATGAAAACAGCGGTCATTATTCACGACCAAGCCAAACTCTACAATCCTGATATCGATAGTGAAGAACGTGGCGATGAACGTCTCGAACATTTCCAGACCATCACTCGCCAAGAAGCCTATGCCGCTGATATTACGTACGGCACCAACAACGAGTTTGGTTTTGATTATTTGCGCGATAACATGGTTCAAGAACTTGAGCAAATGGTCCAACGAACAGATACAGCGCATTACTTTGCTATTGTGGATGAAGCCGACTCGATTTTGATTGATGAAGCGCGCACCCCGCTGATTATTTCTGCACCAGATAGTGAACCTACCAAAAAATATTACGACTACGCCCAAATGGTAACGGCACTGGTCAAAGATACTGACTACAAAGTCGATGAAAAAGCCCGTTCTGCCACCCTGACTGATCTAGGTGTCAAGCGGATTGAACAAAAGCTCGGCATCACTAATCTCTACGAAGAAGATTTTGACACGATTCACCATGTCGAGTCAGCGCTCAAAGCTCAAAGTCTCTTCCAACGCGATAAAGAATACATCGTTCGCGATAATCAGGTCATCATTGTCGACGAACACACCGGACGGCTGATGTTTGGTCGCCGTTACTCTGACGGACTCCACCAAGCGATCGAAGCCAAAGAAAACGTCACCATTCAGCAAGAGTCACGTACGCTCGCCACTGTTTCCCTTCAGAACTACTTCCGCCTCTACACCAAGCTAGCAGGCATGACCGGTACAGCTATGACTGAAGCTGAGGAGTTTAAGCAGATTTACAACATGGATGTATTGCCCATACCTACCAATGTTGCCACACAACGTCAGGATAAAGCGGATGTTATTTATAAAACGACAGCGGCCAAATACAGTGCGATTGTCCGAGAAATTGAGTTGCTAAATCAATCAGGTCGACCAGTACTGCTTGGTACCCGATCGATTGATCACAACCAGATTATTTCTGATTTGTTGACTCGCAAAAAGATCACCCATCAGGTGCTGAACGCCAAAAACAACGAGAAGGAAGCATTTATCATCGCTGAAGCCGGTAAAAAAGGTGGCATCACTGTTGCGACCAACATTGCTGGTCGAGGTGTCGACATTGTCCTGGGCGGTTCTAAGCCAGAATTGAAAGATTTCCGCAAGAAAATAATTAGCAAATCTGCGGGCAAAGTTGAGACGTATGGTCTTCAACTGCCTCCATCGGTGAATCCCGCGGACTACAAGCTGGGTGACTACAAAAAAGCGTTGGAAGTGTGGCAAGCTGCTCATGACCAAGTGGTGCAGCTTGGTGGTCTCCACATCATCGGTACAGAGCGCCATGAATCCCGACGTATCGACAATCAGCTGCGTGGTCGCGCTGGTCGGCAAGGTGATCCTGGTTCATCTCAATTTTTCGTGTCACTGGAAGATGACATCATGCGCATTTTCGGTGGCGAACAAATTGCCAAAGTTATGAACTTTCTGAAAATCGAAGAAGATGTGCCCATCGAACATGGCATGATTGGCAAAGCAATTGAGTCAGCTCAGGTCAAAGTCGAAGGCTTCTTCTTTGATCAACGCAAGCGCCTGGTCGAGTTTGATGACGTCATGAATAAGCAACGGGAAATCATTTATCAGCGTCGCCGCCGTTTGCTCGAGCAAGGCAGTGCTACCGCAGACGGTAGTCTCAAAGATCAAGTGCTGCATTATCTGGAAAACGAGATCACCGCGATGGTCGAGCTTCGCGCCCCCGAGCACTTCACACCTGACGAATTCGCGGCAATTGTCAAAGAGTTTGTGCGGATTATTCCATTTGATGATCAATCACAGCGAGATCTGGAGGCTACTTTGAGTAAACTCGCCACTACTGAAGAAATCAAGGCTAAATTACTCGAAATCATGCTACAGACCTACAACACGCGTGAAGAAGTGGTAGGAGAAGATCAGATGCGGATTCTCGAGAAGATGGTCACCTTGAGTACAGTTGATGAAAAATGGATGGATCACCTAGACGAAATGGATAATCTGCGTGATGGCATCTGGCTACGAGGTGATAAAAACACCGTGTTGGCAGAATATAAAAAAGAAGCATTTGGAATGTTTGAGGAATTGATCTCGTCGATCGAGTCCACCATTGCTAATCGTATTTTCCGTGTCCATCTCCAACAACAGCCCATGCCTGTTATGAATGTGGCTCAAGCAGTAGCACGAAAAGATGACGTGTTTGAGTCGCTCGAAAAAGAAGTCAGCGACGCTAGCATCCCTGGACAAGCACTACCACCGACGACAAAAGGAAAAACTTCAGATCTGGCAGCTGCCCTTAGCCAAGCCAAAGCTGGTCAAGCCAAACCACAACCTGGTATGGCAATGGCTAAAATTGGTCGTAACGATCCCTGTCCATGCGGTGCCATCAATCCAAAAACTAACAAAGTCTACAAGTATAAAAATTGCGGATTGATCAATGCACCTTGGCATAGAGCTTGATACCAGTTTTCCCATCATCTCCGCCACGGTCATCCACGGTGACAAGGTCGGCCGGACACTTGGTTTCCCCACGGCTAATCTTGATGTACAGCTCGATCCTGCCGTCATCAAGCCTGGTGTCTACACCGCACTCATTGAGCTTCGACCTGATGAAGCGCCCTATACCGCCTTGGCCTATTTTGGCCCCCGCTATATCCTTGGCGAGCATAAAAATAGCTTTGAAGTGTATGTGCTGAACTTTGACAATAATCTCTATGGCCAAGAAGTTCGCGTCCAGTTACTTGAGTTTCGCCGGGCTCCACTGCCATTTACTGACCTTGAAGCACTCCGGCAACAACTCGAGAAAGATAAGCTAGATGGCGAGCAGTATTTTGCTACCCATGACTTTCCACGACAAATCGCCTAAAATACAGACATGAAACTTATCTCTGGTTCTTCCAACCCTCAATTAGCTCATCGTATTGCGGAAGAACTCCACATACCAGAAATCGATGTTGAGATAAGTCACTTCGCCAATGGTGAAAAGCGTGTCTGGATCAAGGGTGATGTCAAAGGTGAAAACGTCGTAGTAGTTCAATCGCTGTCAAATCCAGTTGATGAGCGCGTAATGGAAGTACTGTTGATGACCGATGCTTTGGAACGAATGGGGGCTCGACACATTAATCTGGTAATGCCCTGGATGGGGTACTCACTTCAAGACAAAGTGTTTCGCAATGGCGAACCGATCGCGGCGAAAGTTGTCGCCAATCTCATTTCTACGGCCCACATCAAACGTGCTTTTTTGCTTGATCTGCATAATAGCAGTACGCCTGGCTTTTTCAACATTCCCACCGAGCATTACAGCGCCATTGACCTCTTTGTTGATGATGCCAAAGCTACCTATATGGCAGCAGGTGATGTCGTAGTCGCCAGTCCTGACTTTGGTGGGCTCAAGCGTGCCCGCGTCTTTGCAGAGAAACTTGGGGTTGAGCTCGTTAATATCGATAAGCATCGCAATTTACATAACGGGGAGATTAGTCGCATGGGCTTGAGTGGGGAAGTCAGTGGTAAAACTGTGCTGTTATTTGATGATGTCATCAATTCTGGTAGTACGGTGGTGTCCGCATCAAAACTACTCAAGGATGAAGGTGCTACACGGGTAGTGTTCTATTCTACCCACGGTATTTTTGCCGACAATGGTGGCGAGCGGGTTGGTACCTCAATGGTGGATGAGGTAGTAATCACCGATTCAATTAATCATCCTGAGCTTACAACCAACAAAATTCGTGTTCTATCCAGTGCACAGCTCTTCGCGAATGCACTACAAAGTTGGTTATAATTTCGTGTATAATGACTGCACAAGCGTTTGAGCTTGGGTACCCCGCCTAAGCGAGCTGCAGCTACCGTCTTCTCAAGACCAAAACTGCCGGAAATCTACCGTCATCAGAGATCAACATGATTCGCATCGCGGAGCATGTAAGCCACAAGCAAGGTGGTACCACGAGATGTCCTCGTCCTTGCCAATCAACTAGAATGCTAGTTTGGTTGGTGATGACGAGGATTTTTTATGTCCAAAAATAACCTAACTCCCAAATCACAAGACATGAGCAAGTGGTATACACAAGTCATCCAGCAAGCTCAACTGGCTGACTACTCACCCGTCAAGGGCTGCATGGTGATTCGCCCAAATGGTTATGGTATCTGGGAAAATATCCAAAAAGCTTTTGATCCTATGCTCAAGGAGCTTGGTGTAGAGAACGCGTACTTTCCATTGTTAATTCCTTATTCTTTTCTCGAGCGAGAAGCTGACCACGTTGAAGGTTTTTCACCCGAATTAGCAATTGTGACGCATGCGGGGGGAGAAGAACTTGAGGAAAAACTGGTCATCCGACCCACATCTGAAACGATTATGTACGAGATGTACAGCAAATGGATTCAGTCACATCGTGATCTACCTATGTTGCTCAATCAGTGGAACAACGTCGTCCGCTGGGAAAAACGCACGTACTTCTTCTTGCGCACTACGGAATTTCTCTGGCAAGAAGCCCATACCGCCCATGCTACTCACGAAGAAGAGTTCCAGATGGTACTTGATGGACTCGAGGCATACCGAACAATAGCTGAAGAGTACTTAGCTATTCCGGTGATCAAAGGTCGCAAGAGTGTATCCGAAAAATTTGCCGGTGCGGATCTGACCACCTGTATTGAGGCACTTATGCCTGATGGCAAAGCCCTTCAGGCAGGTACCAGTCATGATCTGGGGCAAAATTTCTCTAAACCTTCTGCCTTCAATATCGCGTTTCAAAATAAAGAGGGTACATTGGACTACGTCTGGCAAACCAGTTTTGGATTGTCGACCAGAATCATTGGTGGCCTCATCATGACCCATGGCGACGATGATGGTCTGGTGCTACCTCCACGCATTGCTCCAATACAGGTACTAGTGGTACCTGCCCAACTCGAACCAGAGTTACTCGACGCGGCTCAGCAACTCACCGATGAACTAAAATTGACCGGTGTACGTGTCAAGCTTGAGGAAGACGACCAACATAGCTTTGGCTGGAAATTGAACGATGCAGAGCTCCGAGGAGTACCTATTGTGCTGATTGTCGGCAAACGAGAATTGGCCGAGGGTAACATAGGCGTTAACGTTCGCTTCAAGCACCAAAAACAAACAATTGCTCGGGGACGTATTTCCCAAGAAATCCCTGTCCTACTCGAGGAAATTCAACGAAGTATGTTCGATCAAGCAGTCGCTTCTCGCGAGCAGTTAACCTTCGAAGCCAGTGATTACCAAGACTTCAAACGCATCATGGACACCACCCGTGGCTTTATCAAAGCTTTTTGGTGTGAAAATCCTAGCTGCGAAGCAAAAATCAAAGAGGAGACTAAAGCAACCACTCGGTGTTTGCCTTTTACCGATAGTAAAGGATCTATCGAAGAAGAAACAGGCACCTGTGTACACTGTGGAAAAGCTGCGACCCATCGCTGGTTATTTGCCCAAGCATACTAGTTTTGGCGGGCAAAAGCTACACACTGTGTGTGTTAACCGCAAAAAGTACTGTAAATATCTAGGCTTATAACAAATAAACTGGGTAGCCGAGCAGCGACACTATATCCTAATAGATCAATCTAAATTGTCTCTGGGTTTTCTCTGCTTCATACTCTATATTTCCATATACCCGATGAGGGACGCCCCACTGCATCTGTCCTGATTTTTAACAAGATTAAGGCTGCTGCGGTGGGGTTTTCTATTTCCCTCATCACTCCCTACACTGTATCAAGTTAGGCGTACATGACGCTGACACATACTCGGCAAAAACTCCAGATATCGACTCTGGCATCTTTCCCGTATAATTGACTTATGGATCGTCCTCTGATTGTCACCCACCATGCCCCTGATTTAGACGCTATCGGTGCAGTATGGCTCCTCAAACGTTTTGATGCGCAACACTTCGCGGATGCTCGCGTTGGCTTTGTGAATCCTGGCGACACCATTACTCTCGAGGAAGCTGAAGAACACGGCTGCCAGCTTCATGAAGTAACACATGTGGATACTGGACTTGGCGAATTTGATCATCATCAGCCTGAACGTGGTCATCAAATCATCAGTGCCAGCTCGCTGGTCTATGATCATGTGGTCAAGATTCACCCCGACCTTAGTGCCGACGCAGCGCTCAAGGAGCTGGTCAACTTCATCACCCAGACCGATCACTTTCAGGAAATAAACTGGCCAGAAGCCGGCAACCTGCGCTACTCACTGATCATCCACGAATTAATTCATGGCATCGAGTTTACTGATCCGCATGACGATGAATCTCAACTTCAATTTGGTATGAAGTGTCTGGACATTGCGTATGCCAACTTCACGCAGCAGTTGCGAGCACAAGAAATAATCGCCCATGAAAGTCTCGAGTTTACGTTGCCGTTTGGCAAAGCACTTGGCATTAACACCAGTAATGACGACACGATTAAACTTGCCCAAAAAATGGGGTATTTACTCGTCGTACGTAAAGATCCTAAAGAGGGAAATGTGCGCATCAAAGCCAGACCTGATGCACCATTGGATTTACGGGCTGTTGCTGATGCGCTAGCAAAAGCCGATCCCAAAGCAACTTGGTACTATCATCCGAGTGGCAAGATGCTGCTCAATGGTTCAAAAAAACATCGCAACCAGAAAGCAAGTGCACTTTCGTTGGTAGAAGTGATTGAAATAATTAAAAAGTCGTATCCGGCCACGAACTAGGAGCTTTATGGAAGACACGCTGTTTACTAAAATTATTAAACGAGAAATTCCCGCAACAATTTATTTTGAAGATGACCATTTTATCGTAATTAAAGATATTCATCCGATGGCACCTGTACACGCGTTGATCATTACCAAACAACAATTTGCAAGTCTTGAAGAAGTAGATCGCGAAAACACCGACTTGATGGGGAAACTCATACAAACAGCGCGAAACGTAGCTCAGCAACTCAATATTTCAGAAAACTACAAGTTGGTTATGAATGTGGGTAAAAATATGCAAGCCGTGCCTCACGTGCACCTACATTTGATGGGTGGCTGGGAGAATCCAAGCATCGATACCAAAGTGGGGATGTGATAGAGTTTTTTTGCAAACTAACCACTAACTGTGCTAGCATAAGTTGTAGTGAAAATCAAAAAAACCCCTCCTATAGCAGCTTTAGTGATTATTGTCATTTTTGTTGTGGGGATTATTGCAGGTACACTGTTGCTTTCAAGAAGTACAGACATGAGAAAAGATGCGTCTGTTAGTAGCACACTGAGTTACTTCGGTTACTTTTATGGAGTAAATCAGGCTCCTACACTTTCCAAAAATAGTAATGTACTGTTTGCTCGTAGTTTGGAAGATTTTGACAAAATAATGGCAACTGATTCCAAAGTTATTTTGGATTTGACCTGGATTCTGTGGCATCCTGTCAAAAATGGATCAGCACCTTGGGAACCTCTTGATAACTGGAATCAAGAATGGCAAGCGACTTGGCAACATATTAAACCCTATTCACACCGCATTGTGGCACTATACCCATTAGATGAACCAGATATGAATGCAAATAGGGAGAAGTTTTATTTTATTTCAGATGTCATTCGTCAAACGACAAAGTCTGATAAAGCATCAGTCCCCATTATGGCCGTTTTTACACCTCATGCTCCGTGGTTTTTGGCTGATTCAAAAGCAAAGAGTGATGCAACATTTAATATCAATAAAACATGGTTTCCCAATGATACATTCTCAATTTCCCTCGATCATATTGACTGGTTGGGTTTTGATGAGTACGGCTGTTTAAGCTCTGACTGTGTAGGAAAAATGTCGTTAGCAGATAAATTTACAACATTTGAAAATGTCGTTAAAAGTTACTCAGCTGCCAACCCTGGTACATCGAAATCCTTGTTTGTGGTGGCAGATGGTTATAAATATGGTGACAAAGCACCAACTTCAACAGAACAAGAACCATATCTAGTACGCAACAAAAAGTTGTATGAAATCTGTCGCACCAGTTCACTATGTGTTGGCTATTTTCCATTCTTGTGGAACTCGAACTCAGCTGAAAAGATTATCGGTTTAGATCAAATGCCCGTTGTTGCCAAAGATCTTGAAAGGATCAGCGGTTTAATTTTAAGTACTACAGTTTTGCCGAAATCGAGCCCTAGCCCAACACCAAGTCTTCGTCCAACACCAAGCCTCAGTCCTAGCCCAGTTCCGTTGCCACAAGCTCTAAGTGACGTCTGGAG
>JBPOHR010000035.1:0-20103 GCA_052035325.1 Patescibacteria group bacterium | reverse complement strand
ATTGTCTGGCTTGGTGCTGACAACGGCATATATGCACTCAATGTATCAGGCGGCACTCATTACTATCGAGAGGTTCCAGATGGTGTTGTTTCAATTGCGCCCGATAATCGCCGTGAAGCTGACGTTACCAATCATCTCGAGGCATACTTTATTGGTGGGTTGCCCGCTGACCCGACTACAAATCTGCACTATTGGCATGCTGCCGATGATACGCTGGAAACAGCTACTACAGCCGATTACGTAGGGGACAATTTTACCCGAGTTTCCCTTGATCAAACAAATGATGTCCTCTATGCAGGATCATATGGCAACGGTCTTTACGCAATCGAACTCAACTCGAGTGATCCCAGTGTCCTGAATGGTTTGACTGCTACCTTGTATACCGAAGAAATAGATATTTGGGCTATTGAACTCGATCCGGCCAACAATGTGTTATTTGCAGGTGGTGGCCAAAGAGTGTATTTACTTCGCCCAGGGGAAGCGACACCGGTTATTCCGCTCACAACGAGCCGGCAAATGAACTTCGATGTTATTTTCGGCCTAGAATATCTTGAGGGATTGAATGGAGTGGGTGATCAAATAGTTGTCACCACAGAACGAAACGATCCGATCTATTTTAATTTCAATGATTCATATGATGATTTACTCGATGACACCACAATATTTTTGTCAGTAATTAATAATAAACGACCTTCAAAAGCAAATGTCGTTGTTACCGATTACAACACACTTTTTGTGAATATAGGGACCCAAGGATTATTCAAAGCGGATTTGAATAGGGGTTGGTATGACACGGGGGTGGCAGTCGGGAATACTGACAGACCAGCTGAGACCCTAGTAGTCGATAACTACATGGCATCGGCCGAAGAAATAGCTGCTATTGAAGTGGCAGATTTTTCGATGTTTTCAGGAATCAGGCGTATGTTGCAACTGGTTATTCCGCCGGTATATGCCAATCCTGATGGCATTACTTACGAAGTCTCAAATGACGACGGTGCCACTTGGAACGAAATAACACTTGGCGATTTGCTTCAACTAGATAGAAATGACTATAGGTTAAAGTTCCGAGTGAGCATCGAGGAAGTTGCGGGAACATCACCAGTGCTCGATTTTTTCCAACTTGAATATGCGGGGTATCTGGACGAAACTACTGCTAATACAGCCTCAAAACTAGTTGTTGCGGCTCCGTCAACAGCATCGGTGAACACAGCTTTTTCCTTCACGGTACAAGCGGCTGATGCCTTAGATTTTTTGGTGACCGATGTCAATGACACCATCACGTTGGTATTGCAGGATGCCAACACAGATGCGGTGGTTTCTGTTTGGAATCAATCAGCCGCCACGTTAGTAAATGGTCAAGTAACTGTGTCAGGGACACAAATTTCCCAGGCAGGTTTATTCAAGATTAAAGCGTTTACGGGAAGCATAGAGGGCACATCAGGAACAATTCAAGTCACTGGTTCTAGTTCTGATCCTGACGCTCCAACAGTGTCGTTTTATGCTAGTGATTATCACGTTAGCCCGGATGAGAGGTTTACGCTACACTGGATTACCACTAATCTCGATAGCGTTCGAATAGAACCAATTGTTGGAACGGTCAGTACAAGTGGCGAATGGGGATTGAGTATTGGCGAGACGACGGAGTTTATTCTATATGGTCAGGGATCCCGTGGTAACCTGACCGCGAGATTGACCGTTTTTGTCTCGGGTGCTAGCGAAAGTTCACAGCCAGCTGCATCACCATCACCGTCTCCATCGGCAATTAGTACCCCTGAATTCTCAGATCCACTTTTCTTTATGGATACAGATGAAACGCAAGAAACAGTGGAAGTGTTCGATCCGGAAACTGGCATTAGCATTACCACCAGTCCAGATGTAACAGTCTACCGAGGCGAAAAGGTAGCGATTAATTGGAAAGTAACTGGAGCTGATGAAGTGGTTGTTGATTACTTTGGTAGGTCTGTATCACCTACTGGTGGCTTCGAGTTTGTTCCCTCTGAAAGCACCACGGTGACCGTTACGGCTCGCAAGGGTGACAAAACGGTTTCTCATACTATTGCTATTACCGTTCTTGAAAGGCCCTTGACGGTGCTTAGTACAAACCTTAAGACGACGATAGGGAAAACAGACACGATTCCAACCGTGTTTATCGGTGCGGTGCTAGCAGCGCAAATAGTTGCAGCAGGTAGTCTATTAAGTGCTGCAGTTTCAAGTGGTGGAGTTGTTTCAGTCAGCACGTTGAAAGATTTGTTTCGTATTTCAGGTATTATTCCGTACAGCAATCGAAGGGGGTACGTATATGCGACCAAGACACATGAGCCAATTCCTTTCACCATCATCAGTGTTCTTGACGCCGCGACCAAACGATTAATAGGTACGGTGTTTACCGATGTTGATGGATTGTATAGTGAGCCGCATCTGCAAACAGGTTCCTATGTGTTCTATGCTGCACAAGCAGAGTACTCCTTTCCCACCACGCATCCTCGTCCTCCATACCTAAGTCAGTTCGAGTTTTATAAAGGAGAGCGTATTCAAGTACAGGACGCAAAAACTGGTCAGGCGGTGATTGTGCCGATGGATAAAGGTGGAACAAATGTTGGTTCAACTGCTAAATGGTGGACGAAAATGGCGCAATTTGCTTACAACGTCATGAGCCGCTTGAAAATTACTGTAATTCCTATGGCACTGTGGGCAGTCGTGACGATGTGGTTTTATCCTTCATGGTGGCAATTGGGCATCACCGCAATTTACGCAATTCTGGTTAGTGTGATGGCATACCGCTGGTTGCGAGTACCGACTTTATCGGGAACGGTAATAACTAAATTTACTCGAAATCCAGTTGCTCATGTTGTGGTAACTCTTAGTACTCCACAGGGGACGTTAGTTGGATTGGCCAAGACAAATAAACACGGTAAATATGCATTTTTCGTCAAGCCGGGAGAGTATGCATTGCATGTGATTAGTGATACACACCAGTGGACCGAAGAAGGGATAGGTTCACAGATCATGGTTGATCTAACAAAACTTCAAACGAGGCAACTCGTTGTCAAACCTATCCAAGAACCGGTAGAGGTGTCTCCGCTTGCCGCATCGAGTACAATACGGTAATGATAGACACCGCTCAGGTGAGGCAGCACTTTCCTATTTTGTCACGGTTAGTTCATGGGCGGCCCTTGGTGTATTTGGATAATGCCGCAACGACGCAAAAACCACTTCAAGTTACTGAGGCAATTTCAAAATACTATTTACTGCACAATGCCAATGTTCACAGAGGAGTGCATACGTTGGGGGATGAAAGTACACAGTTATTTCATGATTCTCGGCGCGACATAGCCTTATTTTTCGGTGCAGGAGCTGCAGAGCTTGTGGTCACCCGCAATACGACCGAGGCCATCAATTTGGTGGCGCAGAGCTGGGCTCGTCAGCACTTTAAAAAAGGCGATGTAATTATTGCTACACAACTCGAACACCACTCCAATATTGTGCCTTGGCAAGTAGTAGCTGCTCAGTGTGGGGCACGCGTGCAGTATGTGCATGTCACAAAACAAGGTGAAGTTGATCTACAGCATTTGCGTACACTACTTAGTGATTCAAACGTAAAACTCGTTACTTTGGCGCATGTTTCAAATACTCTTGGAACTGTTTTGCCTGTAGAAACAATTGCTGACGTAGTGAAAAAAACCGTGAATCGAGAAGGCGAACATCCATTACTGTTTGTTGATGGTGCGCAAGCTGCTTCACATGTACCTATCCACTTTGATGAAAGTAATATCGACTTTTATGCCGTTTCTGCCCACAAAATGTTTGGACCGATGGGAATTGGAGGAGTGTTCGTCAAGCAAGATATTTTGGAACAGATGCAGCCTTGGTTGCATGGTGGGGGGATGATAGATACCGTGACATGGGAAAGTACTCGATATGCTGAAGATTTGGAAGAGCGTTTTTCAGCGGGGACGCCCGATGTAGCGGGATTAGTTGGTTGGGCAGCGGCGTGTGAGTATCTTGGGCAGTTTTCTTGGCAAGACATGCAAGAACATGATCAAGAATTGGTAGTGAGAACAATAGAGATGCTACGGACGTTTCCTCAAGTTGAAATCCTAGGTATGACGGAAGACCTACCTAAAAGAGTTGGTTCAGTTGCTTTCATTTATCAGGGTGTTCATGCACATGATGTGGGGCAAATCCTTGATTCGGTAGGTGTAGCAGTTCGCAGTGGGCATCACTGTACCATGCCACTCCATCACCAGTTTGGTTGGGACGCCAGTGTGCGCATCAGTTTCCAACTGTATAACGATATAAGCGAACTAGAAACGCTGCGAGAAGGATTGCAGAAAGTACAAAAGGTGTTTGGGAAATAATGCTTTTCCAAACGAAAGTATGGATGATTTATATCAAGAAGCACTACTAGATCTTGCAGAAAACCCCCATAACTACGGGCGTTTGGTGGCAGCCGACCAAGAACTAACTGCCAGCAATGCATCCTGTGGTGATTCATTACATGTATGGTTGAAGTGGAACAGGTTGTCGCGTATTCAAGATATTGGTTGGGAGGGGAAAGGTTGCATTATTAGTCAAACAGCGATGAGTGTCGTCAGTGATTTTGTGATAGGAAAAACTAAGAGTGAAATTGAAGCGATCACGTTACCACAAGTGCTTGAGATGCTGCATTTTGATACCATAAGTCCAGGAAGAGTGAAATGCGTATCACTGGGGCTGGAAACCCTCAAAAAAATGCTATGACAATTTTTGTAGGCTCTACTAATCCCGTCAAGCTCAATGCAGCTCGACAGGCAACGCGCAATCACTGGGAGGAATTGGAAGTTCATGGTTTTTCTACGGTAAGCGGTATCGAAGAGCAGCCCCTGAGCGATGAGGAAACTCGTCTAGGCGCTCAAAACCGTGCTCGAGCCGCGCTTGATCAAGGCAGAGCTGCATTTCCCGACACAACAAACTATATTTCTCTTGGTATGGAAGGTGGCGTGTTCACTGACAAATCTGGTCAGATGTGGTCAACAGTATGGATTTGCGTCTGCGATGCAGATGGACACCTTTATGAAGCCAATGGTGGTAGGGTGTCAATTCCACCCATTATTGCTAAGCAGATTCGCGACGGTGGCGAGCTAGGGCCAATTATGACGAAGCTGATGGGCGAAGATAACAACAAGCACAAACAAGTGATGTTTGGGGTGCTGACTCGAAATTTTGTGACTAGAACAGATGAGTATGCCTCAATTGCGCAGATGGCAATTGGTCTGTGGCATGGTCGCGAATGGGATGCAGCCTTGCAAGATGCCCATTTGCTAGGGTAGGATAGCTGGGTTATGAATCCTCCACGCATGTGTCGCGCCAAACTTGCCGACAAAGTCACTTTTAATGATGTATTTGTTCAGTACTTCTTCGAGTTTGTCGAGCCCGCTGCCGTTGAAATACAGGCAGGGCAGTATGTATCAATGAAGGTTAGTGATCGCGGCGAACGTCGGTCATACTCAATTTGTAATGCTCCAGCCGAAACACATGGTTTTGAACTATTGGTAGATGTGAGTCCAAAAGGTTTGGGAACAACATTTTTGGAATCGTTAGCATTTGGTCAAGAAGTGCAGGTGCTGGCGCCGCTGGGTGTGTTTTATATAACTGATGCCACTGCAGAAACATCACTCAATTTTGTTGCGACTGGATCAGGCGTAGCTCCTTTCCGTAGTATGCTTTTTGATCGTTTGCAAACTCATCATGACCAGCGTCAGATGACGCTGTATTGGGGTTTGCGTCATGAAGACAAATTATTTTGGCAAGATGAATTTCAAGAATTAAGTGAATCGTTCCCTAACTTTCACTTTCATCCGGTGATTTCCCAGCCGACCGCAGAATGGCCATTGTGTCAAGGTCGGGTGACGAACTGTTTGTCAGTCCATGAGTTGGATCTAAATGGCGGTTTTTATTTGTGCGGCAATGAACCGATGGTCAAAGATACCATGGCTTTACTCACTGCCAAAGGTGTGCCAGAAGACAGAATTCATCACGAAAAGTTTTATTAATCTGCTACTATATGTAGTATGTCGAAGACCACGCTGAATGATCCAAAGGTTGTTGTCACTCCCTTGCCAGGTGGAGGTGCCATCCAAACCAAACAAATTGGTAAGTACAAAGTTGAGGTAATTCGTGATAAGTGTATTGGTGCCGCCAGCTGCGCAGCGATCGCTCCTGCCGTATTTGAGTTAGATGAGCAGAACATCGCGGTGGTGCTTTCTCAAGATGGAAATGATGATGAGACAAAATTGCTTGCCGCACAAAGTTGTCCCACTGCTGCGATCATTGTGACTGATACAACTACGGGTGAACAAGTTTGGCCACTCGCATAAAAGGGTATTGTATGAAAAACGTCCCACTTCTGCTCGCGACAATTATTGGTTCGGTGGCACTCATTATTGGTGTAGCGGTGGTTTTCTCGCAGAACTCTGCTGTTTCTACGCAAGTGGTTGATCAAGCGATGCTCGAAGAAGGAGCATCTCATATTCGTGGTGCTGAGACTGCAACCGTTACTATTGTGGAGTTTAGTGATTTCCAGTGCCCTGCATGTGCTGTAGTTGAACCTCTGGTTACGCAAATTGCTGCGCAATATCCCACTCAAGTGCGAGTTGTCTATCGACATTTTCCTTTGACCGGTTTGCATCCGTACGCACAAACTGTTGCGCAGGGTAGTGAGGTTGCCGCTCAATACGACAAATTTTGGGAGTTCCATGATATTGTCTTCGAAAGACAAGCTGAATGGTCGGAATTGAGCTCAATTGGTGAGGTTCGTACTCGTTTGAGTGAGTATGCACAAGAAATAGGAATTGACAAAAACGCATTTTTATCCACAATAGACGCTGAAGATGTAAAACAAAAAGTCTTGTTCGATGTCACCCTTGGAGGTGAGCTAGGCATCAACTCGACTCCTACTTTTTACGTCAACGGTCAAAAGACTGCCCCTGGTCAAGACCTGATCGATAAAATCAATCAGCTTGTTCAGTCTAACTAGATTAGCCTGGAGGGGCGCACCATGAAAAAAGTAATTCCGTTTATATTTCCCGCAGTTGCGTTGCTGGTAGTGTTGTTGCTTGCGTATCGTTGGTTCAGATTGAATGCTGGCCAAGTTGGCACGGGGACTGCTGATGGTCAGGATGTGGTTATTGAGGATTTGAATGATGCTGACACCCAACAGATACTGAAGGGCGCTGGAGATTACAAAACAGTTGAGATGAAGGGCGATGAAAATGTCCAGGGTAGTGTTCGCTATGAAATCAAAGATGGTAAAGTTCGTTTTAGTGTGATGGCTGATTTGGCTGCACCCGAAAAAGGCTTTTATCAAGTTTGGGTGAAGTCCGGCACACGCCAGACCAAAGCTTTCCGTCTTGAAGAAGAAAAAGTAGGGTATATGGGCAGTGCGGCTATTGCTCAAAGTGATCTTCCTGCTGACGTCATTGTCAGTTTGGAGCAGGTTGATGACTCTATACTCGAGAAAACTGTCTTATCAGGTAGTGTCAAGGAGTAAGAATTAACTCTTGATGTCTATCTCGAGTATGGTATGGTAAGAAGTACTACATCTGGTACCTCAAGAACCTAACACAGACTTGAAGAACCTTGTATTAACAAAGTAGTCGTCTCGCCACAAGGCGGGCAACAAATAAAGGAGTCTGTATGGCAAACGCCTTCAGTTACACCAACAAGAAGGGTCAAACCTACTTCTTGCACAGTCGCGACGTCAAACTTAAGAATGGCCGCGTCCAGCGCATTTTCTTCTTTGCTCGCGATGAACGCGAAGGGTCTCTCCCTGCTGTTCCAGCTGGTTACCAAGTCGTTGAAACCAAACGCACCGGTATGCCAGTTCTGAAGAAAGCTGCCTAAGCTTTCTTTTGCATCCGCAACTCAAACCCCTGGCTTTGGTCAGGGGTTTTTGGTGGTAGCACGTATAATATGTAGATATGCTCACCGAACCTGATATCTGGCAGCAGCTTCGCCAAGTTATGGATCCTGAACTAGGCATCAACATTGTTGATCTAGGTCTGATTTATCAGGTCAATGTTGGTCAACGCCAGACTCCTGAAGGAAAAAAACCACTTGTCCATATTGTCATGACCCTTACCACTCCGGGCTGTCCTTTGGCAGGGATCTTTGATCAATTGCTGAAAGATCACTTGCGTGTATGGCCTGATTTGGATGCCGATCATGATGTGCACATCGATATTACGTTTGACCCGCCGTGGGTACCGGACATGATGTCTGCTGAAGCGCGTGCGGAACTTGGATTCGATTAACGGTATACTATCGATTATGAACGAACAAACTCTTATCATTGGTGCAGATCATCGAGGCTTTGCTCTCAAACAGCAACTAGTGGCTTGGGCAGAATCCAAGTGGGCGGTCCAAGATGCGGGCCCCATGACCCTTGAACCGAGTGATGATTATCCTGACATAGCAGTCGCTGTTGCTCGACGCGTAGTAGATCAACCTGATACTCGAGGGTTGATGCTGTGTGGCTCAGGAATAGGGGTGGCAATTGCCGCCAACAAGGTATCCGGCGTTCGGGCAGGTCATGGTTTGAATCCAGATCAGGTGAAAGAAGCTCGTGAGCATCTTGATTTGAATATCTTGACTTTAGGCGCCGATACCATGTCACTTGAGCAAGCGCAAGCTTGTATAGAGATGTTCATGCAGACCAACTTTGATCCTGACGAAAGGCATGTTCGTCGTTTGGCAAAAATTACCGCAGTAGAAAGCTCCAAATGAATCTGTATCCAGCTATTTTGACCGAATCGGAACATGAACTGCAGGCGTACTTGGATGTCTGTCAGGCAATTACCGCCATTGAGACAGTCCAAATTGACGTAGTTGATGGCAGTTTTGCAGACAACTTAACACTGACGCCGCTTGATTTAGTGTCGGTAGAATGGGGTAGATTACAAGCAGATCTGCATTTTATGGTTGATGAGCCAATGGATTTTGTCTACGAATTAGTGGCATTGAAAGACCAACTCCCCGTTCGCGCTGTGATTGCTCAAGTGGAAAAAATGAGTTTTCAAGCTGATTACTTGGAAGAGGTCCGCAAACAAGGTTGGCAGGTAGGTCTGGCGTTGGATATTTTTACGCCACTTGATGCTATAGAAGAAGATAGTTGGAGGAGTTTGGATGTACTTCTGCTGTTGGGTGTGGAGGCAGGTTTTCAACACCAACAGCTTAAAGAACAATTATTTGCCAAGTTGAAGGCTGCCAAGGCACTCTGTGCTGTTCAGGATCACCCAATTGAATTGATTGCCGATGGTGGCATAACACTCGATAATGCCACTCAGGTGCTGGCAGCAGGAGCAGATGGTCTAGCAGTAGGTAGTGCGCTCTGGAAAAATAATAATATCCCCGCTACCGTAGCTGAATTTGCGGCATGAGTCTTTCTCAGAATCTAGTGAACAGCTATACTGAGTCTAATGAAGACTCAAGTTACTATTCCCCATGCGAAGCAACACTGCACTCTTAAGTATGTTGCATTATTTGGTAGTGCTGATGTAGATGAGCAACACCCACTCTATAGTGAAGCCTTCAAAGTAGCACGGTACCTGGCATATCACGACAAAGTAGTGGTTAATGGTGGTGGTCCAGGAGTGATGGATGCAGCGACAAAAGGTGCCCAAGCAGGCGGTGGTGAGACTTTGGCAGTGACCTTTTATCCCAAAGATATGCCTGAATTTGAAGGTCGGTTTCATGAAAATTTAGTCGACAAGGAGATTAAAACCGCAAATTATGTCGAGAGAATGTTTGGTTTGATGGATCATGCAGATGCTTTTATTTGTTTTCAAGGAGGAACAGGAACGTTGTCCGAGTGGGCAACAGCCTGGTTGTTGGCTCATTTGTATTATGGGCATCACAAACCGCTGATTTTGTATGGCGAGTTTTGGTACGAGGTGATGCGGGTGATTAACGATCACTTTTTTATTGGTGATAAAGAGCACATGGTATATAAAATTGTCCGTGATGAAGTGGAGATGATCGAGGCGCTAGAGTTTTTCGAAAATGAGTTAGCCAATCGATGTGGTCTTCCTACTCGAGAGGAATAAACTATGTTTGAGCAGCCCACAACAGCACACCTACAGACCCTCAGTATTGGTAGCGCGGTCGTGGATATTTTTATCAGTTCAGCTTCGTTTAGCGTGTCACAGCACGAAGGTACCACACAACTGATTCAAAACTTTGGAGATAAAGTGTCAATCGATAGTTTACAGATGATGAGTGGTGGAGGGGCAACCAATACGGCGGTGGCCTTTCAACGACTAGGGTTTTCGGCAGGGCTTGTCGCTGAAATGGGCAAAGATAACGTGGCTCCCGTGATTACCAGTGAACTTTCAGCTGCGGGAGTAAGTCAGGCGTTCCTGATTCACGAACGAAAAGAAGAAACAGGTGGGTCGGTTATCTTGATTGGGCCGATGGGTCAACGAATAGCGATGGTGCATCGTGGAGCTGCTGGCATGCTTGATCATGCGGATATTCCTTGGCCTGATCTTGAAGGATTGTCATGGGTGCATATTTCTTCGTTGGGTGACAGGGTGCCCTTACTACATGAACTGGATCAATACTGTGCACAGCACCAGCTCCGGTGGTCATGGAATCCGGGCGAACGTGAGTTACACGCACTCACAGCAGGTGAGTTACCTGTGCCTTCCCCAGACATTATGTTTGTCAATGATCGTGAATGGGGAGAGGTTGCTGCAGTGCAGTCTCAACTGCAGGCGCGCATCCCGATTATTGTTATAACCAAAGGCAAAGCAGGTGGGGTGGTATTGATGGGTGGCATGCCTGCCCAGTCATTTACAGCAGCAGCAGTGGAATCGGTGGATGACACCGGAGCAGGCGATGCATTTGCTGCAGCTTTTGTGGCTGCCCATATTAGAGGTGAGGAAATTGCAACGTCTATCCGGTGGGGCGTCTTAAATGCGGCAGCAGTTGTCCAACAAATAGGAGCTAAACCTGGCTTGCTCACACTTGATAAGCTAGTGCGTCATCAACGATGGTATGATGAAATGAACACCTAGTCTGTGCTGAATATGACCGATACTGCCCTCGATCCACACCAGCTACTCGAGCAAGAAATCCAAGAGCTGAAGTCAAAAGTTGAACAGGCACAGTTGCCCGATGAGCTGCGGCGAAAAGTAGGCAAAGACATTGTGGCGTTGGAGCGGTCGGTAGCGCTCGGCAGTTACGACGAGAAGTATGATAAGGTCTCCCGCTATATCGAGTGGGTGCTGAAGTTGCCCTGGCAGAACCAGAGCACCGACAATCTCGATATTGCCAGTGCCAAGCAGATTTTTGACGCTCACCACTTTGGCATGCAGGAAGTAAAAGATCGTTTTCTTGAATATATTTCAGTCTTAAAACTCAAATCTGTCAATCAAGCTGGTGAGAAATTGCGTGCGCCGATTCTGTTATTGGTGGGTTTGGTGGGTACCGGCAAAACGACCTTTGCAACGTCACTGGCTGAAGCATTGGGTCGCGAGCTAATTCGCATACCCTTTGGTGGAATGGGATCGGCTCGAGAACTTCGTGGTCAGTCTCGGTTATATCTGGAGTCAGAGCCTGGTCGGGTGGTTAAGGGTTTAGCAGCAGTGGGTAAGCGTAATCCAGTGATCTTGCTCGATGAAATTGATCGCGTAGCTGAAGAGGCTCGCATGGATATCATGGGAGTGCTTGTAGAACTGCTCGACCCTGCCCAGAATCATGCGTTCGTCGACAATTATATTGATTATCCCATTGACTTGTCTCAAGCAATTTTTTTGGCTACAGCCAATAATACAACCAACATCGCAACAGCAGTGATGGATCGTATGGAGAAAATTGCCATGCCCTCCTACACCGACTACGACAAAATGATGATTGCCAAGCAGTACATCATGCCGCGGTTACTGAAAGATGCGGGTTTGAAGCCGGAGCAGTTGATTATTCGAGAAGAATTGTGGCCGAGAATGACTCGTCCGCTCGGTTTTGATGCAGGTATCCGGACGCTTGAGCGGACACTTCAGGGTGTGGTGCGTAAGTCTGCCCGGATTATTGTCGAAAAGGGTTATAACGAAGTGGTGATTACGCCTGAGAATGCGAAGATTTTCTTACCGCAGTACTGATGAGCAACTTTGATATACTGCTGCTATGCATTTCGCACAACTTAAGGAACGCCTAGGTCAAATGCATCCTACATTAAAGGATGATGTTACCCTTGCAGAACAACTGAGAAATCGTGGTGGGAAAAAAGCATCTCGAGATATTGAGCAGATCTGGCAAGACTGGTCAGGTGTCCTTGATATGGGAATCTGGCAGCAATTGATCGTTGCTCTATCTGCTATGGAAGTTGAAAGGGGACAAAATCAACCATTTGAAATTTTCCTTATCGCCGGGATGTTAGGACTGGCGAGAATAGTACACGTTGATGCGAACCAGGGTACGATTCCTGATGAAGCACGAATCAAGTCAATCAGACCGTATTTTGATGCGCTTAATGAAAGAAGTAGGTATGTTCCTACTCAGACGATACATGACTCATCAATTGATTTTGTGGCAGAACATCTCCAAGATGAAATGGCAACGGCTGCCAAACTAGAACAGTGGGACAAGTTAAGAACTCTGTATTATCAAGCTAAAGCGCACTTTAGTTCACATACTAGTTTAAAGGAAAAACAACAGGGTCAAATCTCCGCTCAAAATCTAATTGACTTCCGATATGGTGTATACACTCGTGATTTTGTTTTGGCCACACACGCACTCGATAGAGAGAAAGCTCTGGCATATAATCCTGACAGAGTGAAAGCGATGGAACAGATTTTGTTGAGTGCTGTACTACAGGCACGAGTTGAGTCACCTACAACTCTACCAGCAGAACGAATTCGTCTCTTGATGAAAATGCGATTACTAGGTGTCCTAAAAGGTGTTAAGAGAAGAGTTCATCGCTTGATCACCCCTGATCCAATGAAAGGATACATACATGTCCAAGACCGATAAGCTTCACAATCTCTACCGCGAACTCGAAGCTGCTGCTCCCGCCTTGCCGCTGGCGTCACAAGCACAGGATATCGTCCCAGGTGAAGGAAATCCTGATGCTCGGATTATGTTTATTGGTGAAGCACCTGGCGAGAACGAGGCAATCCAACGTCGGCCATTCGTGGGTCGTTCGGGGCAGTTATTTCGTAAGACACTAGTTGAGGCAGGTTACGCCGAAAAAGACGTCTACATCAGCAACATTGTCAAAGTCCGCCCACCCGAAAATCGAGATCCTTTGCCTTCAGAAATCGCTGCCTATAAGCCATACCTCAATGAAGAAATTGACATAATCCAACCGTTACTGATCGCCACGCTTGGAAGGTTCAGTATGGCTAAGTTTCTGCCAGACGTAAAAGTTTCCCAGGTACATGGCAGACTGCATAAGATACAATGGAATGGTAAATCGCTTTTTGTGTTGCCTCTGTATCATCCTGCTGCAGCACTCAGGGCGCCGAAAGTGATGACTGCTTTTCGGGAAGATCTGTTAAAATTACCCAAAATACTGGGGTGGATAGAGCAGAAATCACAAGATCAGCAGCTGACCGAAAAGGTACTTGAAACGTTGTTATAAATGCTACTATTTTTTATTTTGTTGCCATTGTTAATTTGCTCAAGCGCATTGTACTTGTATCGGTTTAGCGGACGTCGGGAATTGCTCAACTTTGATGTTGTACAGTTTCTCTATGCCTTTGTGTTATTGCCGACAATGTTTGTGTGGTTTAAAAGTGCGTTGTTCGTGATCTTGCGTGACCAAGTGGGTTTGTCACTTAGCATGACGCAACTGTTTATGATTGATACTGTTTTTAGTACGGTAGGATTGTTTATTTCTTTCTTCATTGTGATTCATTCTTTGACGAAAAGTATCAACCTAATTGTCACGAAAGATCCGTTGGTTGATGTGCATGAGTTGAGTGAGTATTTTCATTTGAGTTTTTCCCATTTTGCGATATATCTGGGAGAATTGGTGTTAGTCATCATGATTTCGTTACTGACAATCTTTTTGCCATGGTATGGTGGCACATGGTCTATTGCGACAATCGTTATCTTATTGGGAGTTGCTGCAGGCGTGTACTTTTATATGAGCGTGATCAACTTCGAAGTTGCTTCACGCAATTTTCTACGAATAATTAAAATTCTGTTGGGTTTGACACTCCTGATTCAAATGACTGGTTATTACTTGAAAGATGTGACGTTTTCGCCAGAATATATGGGATATTGGAGCATGTTAGCGGCAGTGCTGGTAGCGACATTCCTGAACTTATTTGTCTATCCAACTCGCACTGATGAAGGCAAAAAAATCTATAACCTGTCTATTAATAAAACAGTTACTCGCTGGGTAACTGATTCAAGAACGTACGTTTTGCAACGTATGAGGAGTTAGTATGTCTGAATTAAAAATAATTCCCCTTGGTGGCATGGGTAATGTCACTCAAAATATGTTTGTCTACGAGTATGAGCAGGAACTGCTGATCGTAGACTGTGGTATTGGCTTCCCTGATGTGCAGATGCCTGGTGTGGATGTGTTGATCCCCGACATTACCTATATTCAACAACAACTTGAGGGTGGCAAGCACATCGTCGGGATGATATTGACGCATGGTCATGATGATCACATCGGTGCCTTGCCCTATTTATTGCCAGAAATGCCGGAGTTTCCGATTTTCGCCTCTGATTTAACGGCAGCGTTTGCCCAGAATCGTATGAAAGACGGCAGCGTAGAGCGGGGCATCCAAGTGGTGAAACCGCGCGAGCGCTTCCAGATAGGTGAGCACTTTTGGGCTGAAGGTGTGGCAATGACCCACTCCGTGCCCGACACTCGTCACTATGCCATTACGACACCAGAAGGCGTGATTTACCACGGTTCTGACTTTAAGCTCGATCCCAACCCTGTCGATGGGGTTACACCTGATTTTGATCACATTGCTCAGATTTCCCAGCAAGGAGTGTTGTGCATGATGATCGACTGTTTGCGGGTAGAGCGCAACAATTGGACAAAGTCCGAGTCAATTGTCGGTCCCGTTATTGAGAAGGAAATCGAGACAACATCAGGAATGGTTATTGTGACCCTGATGAGTTCACACATTCATCGGATTCAGCAAACCGCCGACGCCGCAATTAAGCATGGTCGGAAAATTGTGTTTGTGGGTCGCTCCGTTGAACAAAACGTGGAAGCTGCGCTTCAACTCGGTAAGTTGCGGATTGATCGCAATGATATTGTCAACAAAAAAGACCTGCAAAGCTACAAACCTACGCAACTGTGCGTGATCATTGCCGGCAGCCAAGGGCAAGAAGGTTCGTCGCTCATGCGCGCGGTCTATGGAGAACACCAAGTAATTCAAATTAAACCTCAGGACAAGGTCTTGTTCTCTGCAGATGTTATTCCAGGGAATGAAACCAACTTCTATGGTGCTATTGATGAATTGTGTCGTAATGGTGTGCAAGTGATTTATCCCGATATTTCGCCGGACATTCACCAGTCTGGTCATGCGAGTGCACCAGAACAGCAAGATATTTTAGCCAAGGTTAAACCTAGGTTTGTGATGCCCGTGGGTGGTGCTGATCGTCATCGGGTGAAGTTTGTCGAGTTTGTGGCCGAAAAAGTGGGATATGCACCAGAAGATGTGCTGATTCCTGAAAATGGCGCGGTATTGTCATTTCAACATGGTCGCCCAAGTGTGACTGATGTATTAACCTTGCGACCAAAGGCTGTAGATGGCCTTGGTATCGGTGATGTGGGGCCAATTGTGTTGTCTGATCGTCGCGCATTGAGTCAAGCCGGCATAATCGTGCTCGTGATCCCTCAGGAGCAGGATGGCCGTCTCGATCTACGTAACATGACACTAGTATCACGTGGTTTTGTGTTCATGAAAGAAGCTGATGAAGTTATCAACTTTATCAAACAAACCACTGGTGAAATTGTGGCAGAAGTAGGTGATCAAGCAAATCATGAGGAGATCAAACGCGCGATCGAGAAACGACTCGGTCGACGTTTGTACAAGGTTATCAAACGCGAGCCAATGATCGTGCCGGTAATCTTAGATTTTCCCTCTTGATTCGTAGTCAAGAAATGTGCTAAAAGTATCCTATAATAATTTTATTGCCGGATGGCAAGGTAAGCAAACACTATGGGACGACGACGTAAATCAGCTCTTAAGATTAAGCCAGAGACACTCCACTCTTTGGTGGCAATTTTACTGATTACTGTCGGTGTATTGGTCATAGCTTCTTTCTCTGGTCAAGGACAAATCCTGAGCTTTGTCAACGCTCTTTTTCGCGCTAAGCTCGGTTTGGCCATGTTGCTGGTTCCCTTTGTCTTTATCTCTGCTGGTCTCGTCATGTTGCACACCAAGTGGGCATGGTCAAAACCACATGTGCTGCTGGGTACGATTTTAATTTTCCTCGGGACACTCGGTGCCGCCAAATCAGGTGAAATAGGGCAAAATGTCTTTGCCAATGTAGCCGCGTTGGTGACACCAATGGGTTGTTATGCCATTTTTATTGCGCTTCTGGTCAGTGGAGCATTAATTATGATGCAACTTTCAATCAAAGAAATCATGGAGGCACTGGCTCGAATGAGACAGACATCTCCAACTAAATTGAAGCCCAGTAAATCAAGTGGTTTTGAAGATATTGATGAGGTTGAAGTCAAAAAAGCTCATGGTTTCCATTTGCCAAAGTTGGGTCTGCCGTTTGGCAACAAACAATCGTTTGCCGTTAACTCGTCAGAAATTCCCGAAGGTGATGACTCGCCCAACGCTACGGCAGTGGCTGGAGGTACTCCATCTGATCAGGTTGCCAAGTCGTCGCAACCTCAAACAGTGGGTACTGAACTCGATACACGAACCCCAACTACAAGTAATGCCCCTTTGATTTGGGATTATCCACCATTATCTTTGCTTTCGACCAGCCGTGGCGGTGAGGCAGATCGAGGTGATGTCAAAGCAAATGCCCAGGTGATCGAAAACACTCTGGATTCATTTGGGATCAAAGCTGGTGTCAAAGAAGTAAATTACGGTCCCTCTGTGACGCAGTACGCATTGGAGATTACTCGAGGTACGAAGTTATCAAAAATTACCTCACTATCTACCGATTTAGCATTGGCATTAGCTGCGCCGACAGGTCAGATTCGGATTGAGGCACCAATTGCTGGAAAATCGCTCGTTGGTGTTGAAGTACCAAATCATTCTGCTCAATATGTGACGTTACGCACGTTGTTGTCATCACCTGTCTTGAAGAATCACAAGTCCAAGCTTGCTGTCGCTCTCGGTATCGATGTGTCGGGAAAGCCAGTGGTCGCCGACATCGGCAAAATGCCTCACGTCTTGATTGCTGGAGCCACCGGCTCGGGTAAATCAGTCGCGGTGAATACCTTTATTTGCTCCATTTTATTCCGTGCCAGTCCCAATGAAGTGAAGTTTATCTTAGTTGACCCTAAGCGTGTGGAATTAACAGGCTACAACAACATTCCTCATTTACTGACGCCAGTGATTGTAGAGCCATCAAAAGTGGTGTCTGCGCTGAAGTGGGCAACAGCTGAAATGGACAAACGCTACAAGCAACTTGCTGAAGCAGGTGTCAAAAACATCGATGGCTACAATGAGTTATCAGGCTTTGCAGCCATGCCAAATATCGTCATCATCATTGATGAATTGGCGGATATTATGTTGTTTGCGCCAGCAGAGGTGGAAGAATGTGTGACCCGCATCGCCCAAATGGCACGAGCCGTGGGTATTCATTTGGTGCTCGCCACTCAGCGACCGTCGGTTGATGTCATCACTGGCTTGATTAAGGCCAATATCCCCACTCGTATAGCGTTCAACGTCTCATCAATGATGGATTCCCGGGTGATTATCGATGGACCGGGCGCAGAGAAGTTGCTTGGTCGTGGTGATATGTTGTATGTGCCTCCGGATCAGGCTAAGCCAACTCGGATTCAAGGTACGTATGTGTCTGATCAGGAAATTCATTCATTGATTGATTTCATTAAGGCTCAGGGACAAGCACCACAGTACATGGACGAGATCACTGATAAATTCAAACCAACGATGGTCAAAGGTGGCTCAGGTGGAGTGAATGGTGAAGATCGTGACGATTTGTTTGTGGAATCGGTGAAGTTGTTCTCACAGTATGACAAAGCTTCATCTTCGCTGATTCAACGTAGGTTGTCGGTAGGGTATGCGCGCGCAGCGCGCATCCTGGATCAGCTCTATGCTGCTGGTCTAGTTGGTCCCGCAGATGGCAGTAAACCTCGAGATGTGAATTTGGGTAAAGTTCGAGAGTTTTTAGGAAGTTTACAGGCAGTGGAAGAGTAGGCATCTAGCACTTGGTAAGTTCGACTGCTAATGATACACTAGCTTTCCTATGCCAAACTCACCCGCTTTAGACTATTCAGCCCAGCCAAAAATGGGAATAGATTTAGTGTCCCCGATGCGTGATCGTGCTGATCTATCATTGGCATACACACCTGGAATTGCTGAAGTATGCAAGCTTATCCAGGCTGATGAATCAGCAATGTTTACACATACTTTTCGCCGTAATAATTTGGCGGTGATTAGTGATGGTTCTGCTGTGTTGGGACTGGGAAATATCGGACACAAAGCCGGTTATCCGGTGATGGAAGGTAAGGCAATGTTATTTAAAAAATTTGCCAATATTGATGCAATCCCGATCATGGTAAGCACACAGGATGTGGATGAGTTTGTTGAGACGGTGGTGCGGATTGCTGATTCTTTTGCCGCTATCAACTTGGAAGACATCAGCGCACCACGCTGTTTTGAAATTGAGCGTCGACTGGTGGAGCGATTGGATATTCCGGTGATGCATGACGATCAACATGGTACAGCAGTGGTTGTGCTTGCTGCCGTTTTGAATGCACTCGAATTGCTGCCTCATCAAGGCAAAGCGACACGAGTAGTTTTATCTGGTGCAGGGGCAGCTGGGGTTGCCACGGCTAAAATGTTGCTGGCAGCAGGTTTTACCAATCTGACCTTGGTGGATTCAAAAGGGGCGGTGCATGCTGGGCGAACTGATCTAACTGCTGAGAAGCAGGAGCTACTAGCACACACAAATCCAGAAAACCGTCGCGGTAGCCTCGCTGAAGTCATTCAGGGAGTAGGCATTTTTGTTGGTGTATCAAAGCCAGGGACTTTGACACCAGAAATGATTCAAACCATGGCTCCTCAACCAATTGTGGTGGCGATGGCAAACCCGATTCCAGAAATTATGCCTGATCTGGCGCGCGAAGCAGGCGTAGGGTTGATTGCGACCGGTCGCAGTGACTTTGCCAATCAGGTAAATAATGGCTTGGCGTTCCCAGGAATTTTCCGGGCAGCCATCGATACACGAGCCAAAATTACTCAGGCGATGAAAGTAGCGGCAGCAGAAGCAATTCGAGAGTACCATCGTGACGCATTGGCAATGGATAATTTGTTGCCCAGTATTATGGATGAAAAGGTGCACGCTTTTATTGCGGAGCGGGTTCGTTTGGCGATCTAGCAACTTGAGAAATAGAGCCACTAATTGTATAATCTAGGTCTTGGGGATGTATTGCTTTGACGTGATACGCACTTTACCAACTGCAGACCGTCATTTGCTCACGTGACGTAAAACAGGGCAAAAACACAACTGTCATTTCTAATGCCAGAAAAGCTTGGGATTCTACCGTAGCCTTCGTTCGCGAAGCTGTTGGTGCTGACCAAGCATTTGCCTACGCTGCTTAAGCATAGGTAAACATCTCTCGTCCCGTTCTCACCGATGACGGACCTGAGGTGACAACATAGTCGGTGTGACTGCGTCCCTCGGATGGTGGGTTCGCGCAAGCCTTTAGCCATCAGTGAAGTTCGCCACGTTTGTTACTTCGCGAGTGAACTTCATAACTAAAGAGTAACTACGTCTGTAGTGGTTGGAAGGTTCCGTGTTTCGGACCGGGGTTCATTACCCCGCATCTCCACAAAATGAAAAAAGTTGCTTGGACTCTAGATAAAACAGAAGTTGGAGTGGGTTTTTCCAGTTCTTCCTATAATGGCAGAAGTAGAAAAGGACTTAGCCGGCTGTCCC
>JBPOHR010000029.1:0-38745 GCA_052035325.1 Patescibacteria group bacterium | reverse complement strand
CCGCCCGTCAAGACGGTGATGAGAAACACACCTGGATTAGTTGCAGTTTCGCTGCCCATCTAGAAAGACAACATCCATTTTTGTGCCCCAAGCCATGCTCGTACAGAATGATTCTGGAGAAAGAAAGCGCTGTAGCTGCAAGCGTAGACACTGACCATACCTACACCTAGTAGTACAAGGCGGTTTAACTGCTGGTGGCGCCACAGCCACCAGCAATCCCACAAAAGGATGAAGGGAATGAGAAGCGGAAATTTAACACTGGCAAAGATGCCTAGAGCTAGACTCGAAATTATCAGATAAAGCAACTGCGTTGATAAGCGGGTCGCTCTTGTGCTACTGATGAGGCTCCACACATGCCACAAAAGTGCACCCAACTGAAAAAGGTCGAGCATGGTTTGATGCAGCTGTTGCAGCAGAATTGGTGTCGTAAAGAAAAGTGCAGTAATGACAAGTTTGCGTTGCCGGTTGATTGGCAAGAGGTTTGTGAGTAGCCACCAACCTATGGCTGCAACGATTAGACTTATGACGGTAATCGGGTAAGGTGTGCCAAAAATGACCCAACCCAGACCGTACATGTATTTTCCAAGAGGGGGTACTTCAGGGTTAATTAATGTAGGATCTGCGCCTTGAGTGAGTCGCCAACCTGCTACTTGATACAACAAGTCATCAGCAATAATTCGCTGACTTAAGGCTATTTGCCATTGCGAATGATCATACAGTGAGTTCAAGTAGGTGAGCGGCAGGCGATCCTGCCATACCCAACGAGCACTTATTAAGCCGACTAGACAGCAAGACAGTAATACTAGAGCAAATAGTAGCTGGTGTCTTACGAAAGATGACATGGCTGTGTATGATTATGCCATGCGTTGGAAAAATCGGTGGCTGCTCTTTCTCGTGTTGATAGGTTTAGCTACTTTCTTGATAGGCTATAAATTAGGTCAAGTACCTCATGGTATGACATGGGATGAGGCAGCAATTGGTTACAATGGGTATGCAGTTATTACCACCAGGCGCGATGAGTGGCTCGAGAGATTGCCGGTATCTTTTCGGTCATTCGGTGATTACAAAGCGCCACTAGGCATTTATATCAATGGTATTTTTACAGTCTTGTTTGGCAGTCAACTCTGGGTGGTACGACTGCCTTTTGCACTCGCGGGTGTGTGTAGCGTCATCGGCATGGTTTTCCTGAGTCAGACGGTTGCTACAGCAACGAGAGTGTACAAGTCTGAGCGATGGTCTGATCAACTAGTAGGTGGTTTTGGTTTGGCAGGTGGTATTGGTTTGTTAACTGCACCCTGGTTTCTACATTTTGCTAGGACAGGATTTGAGTCAGGACTTGCTTTGTGTCTGATGATTTGGGGAACATGGGCTGTCATTCAGTTGGGAATGGGTAATGCTGGTATCGTCGGGTATATAGCCAGCAAGCGCAGCCTGCTAATTAAAGCAGTATTAATGCTTGTAGCAGTATTTGGGTGGGTGGGAGCACTGTATGCCTATCATAGTGCCAAATTAGTTATTCCGGTGTTAGGTGTGGTGTGTTTCTTCTGGTTTATGAAAAAATGGTGGCAACAGAGGTGGATGAGTGCTGTATTGGGGTTTAGCATGACTCTGTTTGCTTGGCCGCTTGTTTATGACACTGTGTTTAGTAGTGGCAGCGAACGATTTAAGCAGGCTTCGCTACTAGCCAAAGGATCACCACTCATTGACGTAATCACTCAACTAGGTCATCACCTCTTGGTTCATCTTGATCCTGCTTTCTTGATCGGTGGGACAACTCCAACGTTGCGTCATGGTGATGGAGTTTGGGGAGTATTGTTGCCGCCGGTTGGTTTGTTGATGGCGATTGGAGTACTGCTCGGTTGGCGCAAGCTTACAAGAAGTTGGTGGTTAGTATCAGTACTCTGGGTAGGAGTAGGCTTTTTTCCGGCAATTTCTGGCGTTGACGTACCACATAGTAATCGAGCACTCTTAGCGCTTCCTGGAGTCATTTTTATGGCGATGATTGGCGGACACATAGTTTGGAAATGGCTGAAGTCATTGCCACAGGAACAACAAGCATTTGGGTCACATGGTGAGCGTTCACTCGTAAGTAAAAGTGTGGTAGCTACCTTCACTGCCTGGTTTGTGTTGGTATTTGTTAGTTATCAGTTTGATTACTACACTGCTTTTGCGACCAATTCTGCTAGTGAATATAGAGATGGATATCTAGAAGCTTTCTCGATAGCTCGCGACTATGAGTTAGGCAAACGATTGCCAATCCCAGAAAAAATCTTATTCACGAGTGATTATGGTCAACCATACATCTATGCCATCTTTGTGAGAAGGACAAATCCAATTTGGTATCAAGGTGGTTCATTAATTAAGTATGAGTTCACCGATAAAATTGATAGTGGAGATATTAGGCGGATTAATACCCTTGTTATTGCGAGCGGTGATGATGCGGTTCCGCACGATGAAGCCACGCACATAATTCATGGATCTGATGGACAACCACGTTTTATTATTTTTGCTCCACGACCAGGGGAGAACCAATGAGTATGAACATACGTGCAGTATGGTGGGTTGTAGCAGTGTTAATTGTTGTTGTGGCAGCTGTGTTGCGTTTGTGGCACTTAGATCAGCTTCCCCGTGCCTTGTATTGGGAAGAAGTTGCACTAGGTTATGACGCCTATTCAATACTAAAAACAGGTAGCGATCATCATGGTCATCCTTGGCCAATTATTGCTTTTGAATCATTTGGTGACTGGAAGCCCAGTGCATACTTCTATGCTGCCGTACCTTCAATTGCCATTTTTGGTCTGAATACTTGGGGTGTGCGTTTGCCATCAGCGATAGCGGGTGTCGGTTTGGTACTGTCGATGGGGTGGTTGGCAGCGGAACTTCGTCGAGATAAAAAACTCCCACTAGGTGTGATACTCGTTTCGATGGGAATAACTGCTCTATCACCCTGGGCACTTCAATTTAGCCGAGGTGCTTGGGAGGCAAATCTGGCGACACTGTTGATTACTATCGGTGTGGCAAGTGGATGGCGTTGGTTGAGAGTCTCGACAGAGCAAGTATCAGCTAGTTGGAAATGGTTGCTGGTATGTGTCTTTTCGTTAATCGCCAGTATGTACGCCTATCATGCGGCACGAGCGGTTGCACCAATTTTAGGAATAATGATGCTCATCGTTTGGTTGCTTTCCCGAACGAAAGTAACGCCTGATGTTATCTGGGATGAGGTTCGCTCACATTGGCAAACCGTCATTGCTGTCATGTTGCTTGCGGTAGTTATGTTGCTCCCATTTGTACGCGCGATTGGTCGACCTGAGTTTTCCCAACGATTCAATGAAACAAACATTTTTGCTGATCTCCAGTTATTGGAAGAAAGCCAGCAATTGCAGTCTGCTGCCGGCAATACGGTAATGGCAAAAATGCTGTATCACCGATATATTTTGTATGGGCGACAGTTACTGATCAATGCTGTGACTCATCTCCGCTTCGATTTTCTATTTGTAAATGGTGATGTGAATCCACGCCATTCCACACAAGTTACTGGCCTCTTTTTTCTGTTTGAAGTCATACCTTTCTTGATTGGTCTAGTGTCGACTTGGCGTTTGCGCGCCTGGGCAAAGGGGTACATGGTCTGGTGGATTGGTTGCGTTATACTCACTATTTCGTTGACGAAAGCTGTTCCACACCAATTGAGGCTATTGGTTAGTTTACCTGCTTGGGTGTTGATTATCACCAACGGTTGGGCAAGTATATTTGATATGGTGGGTGTTTTGGGTAAACGTGTCCAAGTTAGTTTGGTAGTGGTAGGTATAGTTGTGTATGTGGGTTTCTTTGCTCAGTACTGGCGATACTATACCCAGGTATACGCTGTTCTTGATGCAGGAGCATTCCAGTATGGATATCAACAGATGATCAATAAAGTTTCTCAGCTGGCGAGCGAGCAGCCTCAGTTGCCTATTTTGATTTCCAGAGCAGAAGGTCGACCAGCCATGTACTACTGGTTCTACACCCAAACAGATCCGAAATTAGTGCAAGAGCGGGCAGGACAAGAAGAAATGGATCAGGGTGAGTTCCTTCAGTATCGAAATGTCACCTTTCCGGTTAAATCAGAAGGCTTGCAAAAGTCACCAGCCATTGTTGCGATTACCCCACCAGAAGCTTTTTTTGTATTAGGGAAGACTGCGTCTGATCAAATAGAACAAGACCCGCGTTATACGCTTATCAAGAATCCTAAAGGGGAGATAGTCTGGGTTGTGTATGTTAATCAATAACTATAGTGTCAATATTAAGAAGTGGCTAAAGAGTTACTGGTGGTTGTTGGTTATGTGGTTGTGTGCGGCACTAGTTTGGTCATACCGCACCTCAGATTTTTTGTTCTTTGGTTTCGAACAAGGAAGAGATGCTTTAGTAGTTCAGCGCATTATTCACTTAGAAGATATCGTGTTGGTGGGTCCAAAGACAGACATTGCGGGTGTTTTTCATGGAGCCTGGTATTACTACTTAATGGCAGTGGTGTACGCAGTTGGTGGGGGAAGTCCAGTGTTCGCGAGTTTGTTTTTGGTGGTGCTGACTAGTGCAGTGGTGCCACTTATGGGCTACTGGATTCATACAGTCGCTCGTCACAAGGTCTGGGCACTACTAACGAGCGTGTTGGTATTAGGTAGTTTGGAAGTAGCGCAATATAGTAGATGGTTGTCCAACGTGACACCTGCTGTGGTGCTGATGGTGGTTTCGTGGTGGTGTTGGTGGCAATATAGAGAGTTGAGGAAACCAGTTTGGTTTGTGGCCGCGGCTATTCTCGCTGCTGGAGCAGCTCAGTTTCAGATTATTTTGAGTGCGTGGTTGGTAGTAGTTATTTCACTTTTACTCATAACAAAATATCTGCCGTGGCCAGGTTGGAAATGGTTCATAGTAAGTGCTGGTGGGGCAGCATGTTGGTATTTACCGTGGTTGCTATTTAACGTCAAATATGACTTTATTACCGTGTATTCGGTGATGCAGTACCTACAAGAAAGCCAAGGTGATGGCTCTTTGTTGAATGCGATTGCGGGGTGGGGTGAACAGCTACATCGCGTTATTCGTATGAATGTTTTTCATGTAACCCAACCATGGTCGCTTATCGCTGCCACAATGAGTATTCCTGGGTTATGGCTAGCAGCTCGAGACAAAAAGCGCCGAGCACTGATTTTCTTATTTGGTGCATGGTTTACCATGAGTTGGCCAGTGATCTTTTTTAGCTCGTCACTTAATTTGCCGCAACTGTATATCTCCACCGGAGTGGCAGTAATAGGATTGACTGTGTTGTCTGTAATGGGTTACTTCAGCATTAGCTGGATGTTGACCAAACTGCTTGGGGGATTGATAACCCTTGTACTCGTGGTTAGTGTGTGTAGGTCTATTACTGCACTCGTTAGCAATCAAGAACTCTTTTTTATTACCATTCAAGATGATCTGAACTTACATGATCAACGAGCCTTACTTTCGTATCTCCATGATGATGCAGCAGGGCAACCATATCGGCTAAAGGCTTTTACGATTCCTTATTATCAAGAGGAGGGATGGCAGTATCTTCATCAACATATGTATGGAGCGGTGCCGGAAAGTGGTGCAGCGATGATTTATGTAATTACCGAAAAGCACGTCGATCCATATTGGTCTACCCAGTGGACCAAAGATCTAGGACCAACGACAATCATTACAGAGAAATGGTTCGGACAACTCAAGCTCGAAAAGCGTCAGATCGTTACAGAGTGATACTGCAACAAGTTCGGAGTTCTATCATGCATGCAGCATGCGTCCAACCCTATAAATTTTCCTCAAGAATGTGCTACGATGCTAACTATGCTTCGTCGTGTTTATCTCGGCATTTTTGTGGCGATACTTTGCTGTGGTGCGTTCCTGCGACTCTATAAACTAGGCTCAATTCCTGATGGTTTGTACTGGGATGAAGTAGCCATGTACGTTGATGCTCGCGCCATCAGCGAGACAGGTCATGACATGCATGGTCGGCCGTGGTATCAGATCATGTACCCATCCTATGGAGACTACAAGCTGTCCGTGTATATTTGGTTGGCAGGGGCGAGTTTTCGGTTATTTGGTGCCAGTGAATGGGCTTTGCGTTTGCCCAGTGCTCTAGCCGGTATTGCGACCATAGTGGTGACTGGTGGTCTGGCGTATCACATCACAAAACGGCATTTTTCACGCCACGAATCACAACGAATTAGCTTACTGACGATGGGGGTTGTTGCAATTGCACCATGGTCAATTATGTTTTCCCGCACGGGATTTGAATCTCATGTTGGGCAACTGCTTGTGGGTTGTTCTATGTTGTTGTTGGTTTCTGGGAATGGAAGGCAGTGGCGGCGATGGGTGGGCGCTGCTCTACTTGGTGGGGTGGCAACGTATGCGTACTTTAGCGTTCGTTTTGTTTGGCCAGTGGTTATCGGAGGGTATTGGTTGTGGATAGTAACCTCTAGCAAACACTTTCATGTGCGAAAGTATCTTCAGGCACTCCCTCTGCTACTACTTGCAGCGCTAGTGTATATGATAGTGCTGTTGCCCATGTTGAAATCGCCACTCTATGTCGACAGCACTCGGTTTCGGCTTGGTACTGACTCAGTATTAAAGATGCACGAACAGATACTGGAGTCAAATGTACTTCGTGAAGTTGCTGGAAATACACGACTGGATCGTGTGTTTTTTCATCGATATTGGTTAGTGGGACGTGAATTGTTGAAAAATTATGCTGATCACTTTGACTTGAGTTTTCTCTTCATTACAGGTGATTCAAATCAACGACATGGCACAGGGCTCCATGGGCTTTTTCTGCTCCCTTTCCTACCGTTCTTTTTGTGGGGCTGGTATTGTCTATGGCGAAAGCAAAATTGGCTTACGGTATGGATGCTGTTGTGGTGGCTAGCCGCCTTGTTACCAGCTAGTGTGCCTACAAATACCCCACATGCATTGCGATCGCTGAATGCGTTGATACCTCTAGCGCTAGTGATTGCGATAGGGGCTGGCGAAAGTATTACATATGTTTGGCAAGCAAAGTTTGGTGGCACACGATACGTTGCTGGGCTAGGTCTTATGTTGCTCGTGGGAGTTAGTTTCCTACAGTTTTGGCACTATTATGTACAAATGTATCCGGTAATTTCTGCAAAAGACTGGCAAGGAAAATATCGGGAAGTAGCACAAACCATTGAACAGCTGAAACAGGTTGATGAAATGGTATACGTCATTCCTTTTGATGATAAGTTCTATTTATGGTTGATGGCATATGGTTCAGTTCACCCCGTGGAATGGCAAACATGGCACAGTACAAATTATCAGTTTAATACTGTGCCAGGGGTAATCATGGAACATCTTGAAAGCAGAACAACCCCGGGTATTTCTAGTTCTGTTTTGGTTGCCGGTAAAACTGAGAGTATTCAGGAGTTAACCAATAAAGGTATTTGGAAAGTCAAAGAGGTACACACTATCATTGGACCGGATGGTGTTGTGTGGTATCAAGTCGCGCGAATCGCACCAAGTACCAAGGGAACGTCACCATGAGAAACTGGCTTACAAGTAATTGGTTTGCCGTCGTACTGTTAGCTATTGTTACAGCGGCGTTACTGTTGCGATTGGTTGGTGTGGGATCTCTGCCAGCCATCTTAAATAGAGATGAAGCTGCACTTGGATACAATGCATTACTGTTATCGCAGTCTGGCCGAGATGAGTGGGAAAAAACTTGGCCTGTTGTCTTTGAGTCTTTTGGGGATTACAAGTTGCCGGGGTATATATACACGCTTGTTGCAGTGTTTGCGGTATTTGGTACGAGCGATGCCGTGGTGAGATTACCCGCCGTTATGGCGGGGACCGTATTAGTAATGACAATCAGTTGGTGGGCTCGCCAATTTGTGCAGAGAAGGCAGTACTGGTTGCTGATGGGGGCTGCTATTGCTGCTAGTCCAATTTTGATTTTTTTCTCGAGAATGGCGTTTGAAGCAATGCTTGCATTGTGGTTATTTACTACGGCTTGGTGGTGCTTATTTATCGCTAAAAAACCCTGGTGCTGGTTATTAGGAATGATAGGTATATGGCTAAGTTGTCTGACGTACAACACGCCCTTGATTCTCTTTGCTCCTCTATTAATTCTCACTATTTGGTGGCAAATTCCTCACTTTCATATACAAAAGTGGGGCGTGGTTGTTGTAACAGTGGTGGGTTGGTTATTAATCATGGCACTACTACTCCCACTCACACAACAGAAACGCGGAATTACGTTAGTATCAGACCCGACAGTTCAGGCAGAGTATGTAGCATTTCGTCAGCGGTGGTCGGGAATAACACAGAAGCTGATCGGGAATAGATATGCCTATCTGGCAAGTCTTAGTTTGTCCAGATCAACAGCAAGTTTCTCTCCCCAGTTTATGGTTCAAGAAGGTGGAGCGCATCCATGGCATCAAGTGCCAGGAACAGGTCATGTGGTTTGGAGCACGTATGTGTTGGGTTGGATAGGATTGGTGCTAGCAACAACTAGGCAATTGAAACGATGGTGGGGTGATTTTCGTCAACATACCTACCCACACTTGGTTGCTTCAGGTTGGGTAGTTGGAGCTTTGTTTATCAGTCTACTGCCTGCAGTAATTACCGTTGATGCCCCCCACGCTACTCGGAGTCTACTTTTCTTTGTGATATGGTTATTGCTTGCTGTGATGGGTGTTGAGAAAATTGTGGTGGAAGTTCAAAAACACTGGCATACTGGGGTGATAACTCTGGCTGTAGTAGTGGTGGTCTTGTCAATTGACCATCTGGGATATCTCTATCGATATGTGATGCATTTCCCCCGACAACAAGCAGTTATCAAGGCTGGCTTTTCGCAAGCGCTTAGTACATCATATACTGCAAACCCTGATAGAACGGTCATTGTGCAGGATTTAGAGGGTTATCATTATATTTTGGCGGCTTGGTATTTGAAGATACCGGCTGTTGATTTTTTTGCCACAGTTCAACGACGGCCAAAAAACACAATCGGTTTTAGTTATGGAAGCCAAGTCGGAAGGGTACAGTTCAGTTCACAGCCTGTTGCTGAACTTTCTAAGCAACCGGTTATATACTGGGATGAACAACAATTACGTTGGTTGATTAAGGAATAAGACTATGGCACATTTTCGTACTCGAGTGATTGGAGTTGGTGTGATTCGCGATAGCCAAGGTCGCGTTTTGTTATTAAAGATGGCAAATGATCATGGTGTGTATCCTGGCCAATGGGGGCTGGTAGGGGGTGGACTTGAGGATAATGAAACTATAGAGGAGTGCATAACGCGTGAGATCAAAGAAGAACTCAACTTGACTGCGACGCAGCTAACGCCGTTTATGTTTACCAGTGATCAGCATGAAAAAAAACTAAGAAGTGGTGGTGCAGAAGATCAATATTTGCTGTTTTTGTTATTTTTAGTTCGCGCTGAAGGTCAGATTGTTTTGAACGATGAGTGGGTGGACTATCGATGGGTATCTTGCGATGAAGCTCGTACGTTGCCGCTCAATCCAAAAACAAGTGAAGTACTGCTTGAACTTGAGGAAAGATCGCTATGATTTCAGTTGTGTTGGCTACCCACAATGAAGAAAAAAACCTCTCCCGATGTTTGAATTCGGTAAAGAGCTGGGCTGATGAGATCGTGATAGCAGATGGCGAATCTAGTGATCAAACTGTTGCGTTAGCAAAAAAGTATGGGGCTACCATTATTGAGACAACCAATAAATCGAACTTTCATATTAATAAGCAATTAGCAATGGATAAGGCTCGAGGTGATTTGATACTTCAACTTGATGCAGATGAAGTAGTAGATGATGAATTAGGCCACTTCATTATGCGGGTGGCTAACGGTGAAGTAGATTCTGATGTGGCTGCATGGTGGATTAAACGAAAAAACTTTTTTATATCAGCATTCTTACGCAAGGGTGGCCAATATCCAGATCCAGTGATTCGGTTATATCGAGCTGGAAAAGCAAAATTGCCACAGCGTGATGTACACGAGCAAATGGTAGTGACGGGAAAGACGAGTTGGGCAGAAGGACATTTACTTCATTATTCATATCCCACCATGCAATCGTATGTGCATAAATTTGAAACCTATACACGATTCAAAGCACAGCAGTTGTATGAACAAAAAGTCCCGGTTAACCTTATCACAGGTTGGCAATACTTACTATGGAAGCCGTTAAGTACTTTTTTGTGGATTTATGGTCGTCACAAAGGCTTTATGGATGGAGTTCCTGGTTTGTTATTTGCCATGGGTAGTGGTTGGCATCACGCAATTGCCTTTTGCTATCTATGGGAGTTGTACCAGTTGGAGAAGAAAACATGACAAAACCTGCCGTCTTTTTGGACACACGACCCTTGTTAACAGGACATGCAATCCGGGGTATTGGTGCCTATACTGCCCAGCTCCGCGAACAACTTCAAGTGCTACCGAGCGTTCGGGTAGTACAAAGTGAAGAAGAAGCGGATATTATCCATTATCCTTTTTTTGACTTCTTCGTACACAGTTTACCCATATGGAGTCGAAAACCACGGGTGGTGACCATTCATGATGTCATTCCCTTACAATTTCCAGAGCACTATCCGGTAGGAATTAGAGGCAAAATACACTTCGTTCTCCAGAGGCAAGCCTTACGAAAGGTGAACCATGTCATTACCGACTCATTTGCCTCTGCACGAGCTATTGCGGATACGCTACCTGTAGCCCACAGCAACATTTCGCCAATTTACTTGGCAGCAAATCCACAACTTCAAGTCCCTAATGGTTCAGTGCTTCGCAAGGTCCGTGATAGATACCATTTGCCCGACGAGTACATATTGTATGTAGGTGACATAAATTACAATAAAAATATTCCTGCACTCATAGAAGCGTTAGCAGAATTACCTACAAAGGTACACTTAGTTTGTGTCGGGAAAAATTTCTTTCCACAACCTATCCCGGAGTGGACGGCAATCGAAGCGCAACTTGAACAGCATGCAATTCGCGAGCGGGTTCATTTTTTGACAGAAGTCAGAGCAGTCGATTTGACGGAATTGTCGGCGGTATACCATCAAGCCCTTGCATATGTCCAACCATCGTTTGCTGAAGGATTTGGATTGCCTGTACTTGAGGCAATGCGATGTAAAACACCCGTTATTGCTGCTCGTAATTCATCACTTGTGGAAGTTGGCGGAGATCATGTGTTGTTTGTAGAACCTACTGGTGCAAATATAGCTGCAGCAGTTCAAAGTATCCGTGATTGGTCAACAGCAGTCCGAGATGCGCATCTAGTTGCAGCACATACGTGGCAAGACACTTTCTCATGGCAAAAAACAGCGGAGGAAACTGTTGCTGTTTACTACCAGGTGTTGGGTTTACAGATATGACGATACCGCGTTCATGGCAGAGAGTGTTGGCAGCAACCATAATTTGGCGAATCGCCTTGTTTGTAGTAGGTGGGCTAGCTCATCTAGCACTAGCGTATAAACCAAGTTTTCCGTATGCAGAGAGCATTTTTTTGCCCTATCATTTGCCGCAATGGGTGTACTCATGGGCTAATTTTGACGGTGTACATTATCTGACCATTATGGAAAAAGGGTACGTGGGCACAGGTTTAATCCAGGCATTTTTTCCTCTCTATCCCACATTAAGTGGTTTGTTGCGTGTCATACCAGGGGTAAACTCATTAGTAGCGGGGCTGCTTATTGCTAACGGTGCATTGTTGATAGCAATGCTTCTCTGGTGGGAGCTGCTGTCGACACTGACTTCGGCAAAAATTGCTGATAGGTGGTGGTGGGTGATGCTCGTGTTTCCTAGCTCTTTTTTCTTAGGCGCTTTCTACACAGAATCCCTGTTTTTGTGTTGTGTGTTTGGTGCATTGTGGGCAGGTATTAAAGGTAGATGGTGGTTGGCAGCGTTTTTGGCAGGTTTGGCATCAGCTTGTCGAGTAACCGGCGTCTTTCTGGTGCCTGCACTGTGGTTGGAATGGTGGACACAAACACCCAGTTTTCAAATCAGAAAAAGTGCTCCGCTTGCCATTGTGGGATTTGGTGTTAGTGGTTTAGCAGCATACATGGTGTATCTCTGGCGCACATTTGGTGATCCGTTGTTTTTTTTCCATGTCCAGTCTGAGTTTGGGGCAGGCCGTCAAGAATCAGTGGTATTGCTGCCACAGGTATTGTGGCGATATATAAAAATTCTCTTGACCTATCGACCTATTGATCTCAAATTTCATGCATTTGTTCAAGAATTTGTACTATCTCTTGTATCAATTGTGCTCATGATAATGAATGGGAAAAAAATTCGACCTAGTATCTTGCTTTTTAGCGGATTGGCATGGCTACTACCTACTCTGACGGGGACATTTTCTAGCATGCCTCGGTACATTTTGGCATGTCCAGCATTTTTTGTTGCTTTTATACTAATTCTCGAGTCAAATCGCGTGCGAGCTCCTTGGCTTAAATGGTTGGTTATCAGCCTGGGGCTTGCATGGATGGTAGTAAATGGTACGTTATTTATACAGGGTTACTGGGTAGCCTAATCAAGTGAAGGGAAATATGCGGATACTTGTTACTGGTGGAGCTGGTTTTATTGCGTCGCATGTGGCGGAAGCAATGGTGGCGGCAGGTCACCAAGTGCTCGTGGTTGATAATCTATCTAGTGGTAATCGAGAGTTTGTACCTGCTGGTGCAGAGTTTCAACAAATCGATATTACTGATAAAGAGGCGATTCAAACGTGTATAAAGCAGTGGCAACCTGAGGTAATCAATCACCATGCAGCGCATATTCAAGTCGGTTACTCTGTCAAAAATCCACAGTTTGATGCGGAAAATAACATTCTTGGTCTGCTCAACATCATGGAGGCAGCCAAAGAGGTACCCATCAAAAAAGTGATGATGGCATCTACGGGTGGAGCCATGTATGGTGACAAGCCGGTGCCTTTTACCGAAGAGATGAAAGAGGAACCATTGTCACCCTATGGGATTTCTAAACGATCAGGTGAGCTCTATTTAAATTTTTACAGAACGACGTACCAAATCCCGTATATCTGTTTGCGGTACGCAAACGTCTATGGTCCTCGCCAAAATCCTCATGGAGAGTCAGGTGTTGTGGCGATCTTTTCGGAAATGATCATGGAGGGCAAAAAACCGGTCATTAATGGAGATGGTTCCCATACTCGCGACTATGTTTTCGTCACCGATGTGGTAAAGGCCAATATGGCAGCCCTCACTACAGACTTTGTAGGTGAACTTAATATTGGTACCGGTATTGAAACTTCTACACTTGAGGTGTTTCGTAAGGTAGTGGCCCAATTGGGAGTCGATATTCCCGAGGTACATGGTCCGGAGCGACCAGGTGAGCAAGTCCGCAGTGTCCTGTCGTATGCCAAAGCGCAAGAGGTGCTGGGTTGGCAACCGACGGTGATGTTTGATCAAGGTGTTGAGCTAGTTGCTCAGTGGTATCGTCAGCGGCAGCAGCAATTGTAGTAAACAGATAGCATGACAAAAAAACGCTCGACTACGCCTGCCCACGGTGTGCCAGCAGGTATATGGGTGGTTGTTCCAGCGTATGGGGAAGAAAAGTATATTTGTAACGTTCTCAAAAAAATCAAAAAGTACACGAACCAGATAATCGTCGTAGATGATGGTTCCAGTGATAACACAGTGTCTCTAGCAAGAGAGCAAGGTGTTGTTGTCCTAAGACATAGGGTAAATCTTGGCAAAGGTGCAGCTCTTCGCACTGGGTGCGATTTTGCTTTTATGCAGTTGAAGGCTACGGCAGTTGTTTTGATTGATGCCGATGATCAGCATGACCCCCACGAAATTCCCGACTTAGTAGCTGCTTTGACAGTGGCACCAGTAGTTTTAGGTATTCGTGATCTGGATAAGGGTATGCCAATGATCAGACGAATCGTTAATAGAGCAGCTTCTACGGCAATTGAAGTATTATATGGACGGTTTATTCCCGATATTCCTTCTGGATACAAAGCATTTACTGCTCGTGCGTATCGTTTCTTGAAGTGGCGAAGTAATGACTACGCAGTAGAGATGGAAATAGCGGCTCGTTTAGCCCAAACATCGATTCGATTTACTACAGTTTGCATTAAAACGATCTATCATGATATGAATAAGGGTATGACATTTCTGGATACGTTGAGTATTTTCAGAAATATTATTAATTGGCGAGGGCAGACATGAGTTTATTTCAAATTGCAGCTACGTTATTTGCGCTTAGTATGATCTATGTGGTGAACGTGCAATGGCGCAAAAAAGTTCTGAGTATGACCGAATTTACCACATGGATGACAATTTGGTTGATGTTTGTGGTATTTGCAGTTTTTCCCAATTTATTGCTTGATATTGCTCACCGACTCCGCTTCTCGAGGGTTTTCGACTTATTGTTGGTGGGGGCTTTGATGATTCTTACCGTGCTGGTCTTTCTTAGTTATTTTTCACAGAAGAAAAATCAACAGAAGCTTGAACAATTGGTACAGAGTATGGCAATTGCTGAAGCTAATGTGCCAAGTAAGTTGCGGAAGAAACAATGACTAAAGCCAGTGATCTTCAGTTTTTGATTGTGACGCCTTCGTATAATCAGGCGCACTTTATCGAAGAAACGATTGGTAGTGTTTTGAGTCAACGGGTGCAAAAAAAATATGTTTTGATGGACGGTGGTTCGAAAGATGGTACTAAGGAAATACTTAAACAGTATCGGCAAAAATTAACATTTTTTTCTCGAAAAGATCGAGGTCAAACTGATGCAATAAATAAAGGAATAAGCTATTTTTCTGAACAGAAGTGGCCAGCAAACAAAACCATCTTTTCGTATCTTAATTCTGATGATTATTACATGCCTGGTTCATTGCAATTGGTAGCGGAATACTTTGTGCAGCATCCCAAGGTGCAATGGGTGGTGGGGGACTGCAGAATTGTTGATGAGCATGATCATCAAATTCAATTGCCTGTCAGATTCTACAAATTTATCTGGAGGTTATTCCTATCTTATTCATGGTTGACAGTATTAAACCCGATTCCACAGCCAGCGGTCTTTATTAGATGGAAAGCAGTTCAAAAATGTGGTCAATTTGAAACAGGCCTCCATTATGTCATGGACTATCAGTATTGGTTAAGGCTCTGGAAATTGTGCGGGCCACCAGGTATGCTGAATGCTGAATTGGCAGCTTTTCGTATTCATTCTCAATCCAAAGGTGGGAGTGGGTACAAAACTCAATTTGCCGAAGAATCAAATGTGGCTGAGCAGCATTATCAGTCACCTGTTGATTGGTGGCGATTGTTACATCTGCTACACGTACAGATTATTATCTTGATCTACACATGGCTAAAACCAAAAAAGTAACCTATCAGTTAGATTCAGCGTGGTGGCATGACAAACGAGTACTTGTGACTGGCGGCCATGGGTTTGTTGGGAAACATGTGGTCAGTTTACTCAAAAAACTCAAACCAGCCTCAATCAAAGTCCCCAGCTCGAAGGAAATAGATTATCGTAAACAGGCTGATTGCGCGGCTGTTGTCAAAGAATGTGATGTCATTATTCACTTAGCGGCTAATGTGGGTGGCATTGGCTATAATCAGGAATTTCCTGGTACATTATTTTTTGATAATTTAATGATGGGTGTGCATCTGATGGAAGAGGCCCGGAAGGCGAAGATTTCTAAGTTCGTTGCGGTTGGGACGATTTGCGCATATCCAAAATTCACACCAGTGCCATTTCGTGAGGAAGACTTATGGGATGGGTATCCAGAAGAGACAAATGCCCCATATGGTTTAGCTAAAAAAATGATGCTGGTTCAGGCACAAGCCTACCGACAGGAATTTGGATTCAATGCGATCTATTTATTACCGGTAAATATGTATGGCCCAGGTGATAATTTTGACCCTCGAGCCTCTCATGTGATTCCAGCCTTAATTAAAAAATTTGTGGATGCGCGGGAGACAGGTTCACCAACGGTCACGGTTTGGGGAACCGGGACGGCGACACGGGAGTTTTTGTTTGTGAGAGATTTTGCTGAAGCGGTGCTCTTAGCAACGCAACATTACAACGGAGCGGAGCCAGTCAACGTCGGTTCAAGCTTTGAAATCAGCATTGCAGAATTGGCAAAAGTAATCAAAGAAGTGACAAAGTTTCCAGGCAAAATAGTGTTTGACAGTACCAAGCCTGATGGCCAACCCCGTCGCAAACTCGACACATCACGTGCCACCGAGTTTTTTGGCTTTACCTCGAGCACCACATTCCAAAAGGGACTTGCTGAAACGGTTGAATGGTATGAACATACTCTGCCCAGCAAGACGTAACAGTGAGAACATCCGTGCCACAACTGTCGATTGTGATACCACTCTTTAATGAAGAAAAAGGAGTAAGGGATTTGTTTGCTGCACTCAATGTATTAAGTCGACATTTGCCAAGGAGAACAGAGGTGATCTTAGTGAATGATGGTAGCACTGATCTGACACAGGTTGAGTTGGAAAAAGGATTGTTGAAACTGGAGAAAAAGATTATTCAGTTTTCCAGAAATTTTGGTACTCAAGCAGCTATTTTGGCAGGATTGGAGCACGCGCAAGGGGAGGTTGTGGTGACAATGGATGCCGATTTACAACATCCACCATCCATGATCAAGAAAATGTTGCAGGAACACCAAGCCGGTATTGATATTGTGCTGACAAAGCGCACTTATCCAGACGATACTCGATCATTGTGGAAAAAAATGTCAACGCGACTATTTTATTCAATGCTCGATGTACTAAGTCTTCATGTCATCGATGCAGAAATATCTGACTTTATGTCGGTGAATCGAGCGGCTCTAACAGCGTTGCTGTCCCTTCCAGAACGACAACGATTCATACGTGGATTAATACAATGGGTGGGATTTCGGACGGTTGTGCTCGAATTTGAAGTAGGTCGGCGAGCGAAAGGCACAACGAAGTATTCATTTTTTAGATTACTCGTCTTATCACTGCACAGCCTGACATCGTTCACGGTAGCCCCTTTGTATCTCGCAGGTGTTTTTGGCGTCATTTTATTTGTGGCAGCATGTGTATACGCCATGTATGTGATCTATGTACGATTAGTAGTTGGGACTATTAGCGGTTGGGCAAGTTTGTTATTTGTTTTGTTAGTGTTGAGTGCATTTTTGAGTATGTTTCTTGGCTTAATTGGTGTGTATATTGCTGCTATGTTTACGGAAATAAAACACAGACCAATTTACATTGTCCAGTCTCGGAAAAAAAGAAGAAAGCATACATGACAAGAGAACTGAAAGTGAGTCTGTTCAGCGTAGGTTTGCTCATTTTGGCAAGTCTGATGTATGTATGGCCCTTTTTGCGTTTTCCGGCTTTTAATCTCATTGACGATGGTTTCAATCTTCAAAAAGTTATGGTGTTGAGGCAAAATTTGTCGTATCAGGGGTGGGCGTCTAACCTGTATGAGGTTGAGATTGGGCGATTTAGACCTGGGTATTTCATGTATTTTTTTGTAGTTAGTATATTTGGGATGACACCTGGAGTTTTTTGGATCGGCCAGTGGGTGACATTGTTGACACTGTTGCTCGCAGTATGGTGGCTTATCAGTGTGACAACAAGATCAAAGTGGTTGGGTTTGATCGGATCAAATGTATTGCTAGTGCTGCCAGCACTAGCAGAGAACACATTTCGGTTAGGAACGGCAGAGTTGCGTCAGAGTGTTTTGGTTGTAGCGCTTATGGTGTGGTTACTTGACAGTAAATGGTCAAAAAATATCTGGTATTTTTTCTTCGGTGGTGGAGTTTTTATTGCAGCGTTGTTAACCAAGGAAACGTCATTATTTTTATTGCCCACAATAATGCTTGGCCTTGGATTGGAGATATGGCAAATACCCACACAGTGGAAGAAATATCTCTTAGCTTGCTTGGTTTATATCGTGCTTGCAGGGTTGTTTGTAACGGGGTTACCACCTCGCACCGGTTACGCTAGCAGTTATGTGTTTAACTTTGAAACTATTATCAAAAATATTTTTATCGTTAGAATTGCAATTCCTCAATTACTCTGGATTGGTGCCTCAATGGGAGCGTCATTTTTGTTTAGGTCCTTATATGTGTTCACTAGCTGGAAAAAATGGCTTTCTGAATCAAAATCACACCTAGTTATTGGTTCAGTTCTCGCTCTTAGTGTGGCTATACAATTACCGTGGCAGTATCAGTTTGAGAGATATTACTTAATTCCATATGTTGCAATCGTTCTTTTTGCGATGGTTGAAGTTAATGCACTCATTGAGTATGCAAAGAATGTTAGGTTATTTCAGTCAACTTGGTTTGATGTGCTTAAGGTATATCTTGTTGTAACAGTTATTTCACTTGCACTTAGTACGGTTTTTATTGGTACAGAAGCATTAAAATTTAACCATGTACTCAAACGATCAATAGCATCATTTGAATCATGGTATTCACAGTACCATTATAGTTATGCAGTAATTCAAAATGTGTCAAACTTACCGGAAAATGCACACTTGTATATCACTCATAACGACTACGAAGTTATCTACGAAATCGGGTTGTTTGCATCACATTTTGGCAAAAAAAACATTCGCATCGTGAGCGAAAACGCGCAAACTCAAAGTGATTTTGGCGACCCTTATCATCTAGTAGATGATGTGTATAGCAGTTTCGTTTCAGATGAGCATTCCACGGGGAAAACGTATTTGCTGACACGTGGGTCAGTTCCAGCGAGCATTTCGGCTTCTTTGAGTCATGAACTCTGGCCAATACCTCCTGGAGTTAAACATGAATCATCTTTTGTATGGAGATTATGGCAGTAAAAAAAACCCGTATTATTTGGTTGCATTCGCATTTTTTGTACTGGATGGGTGGTACAAAATATGTGTTTGAAGTGGCACGCCAGTTGTCCCGAAAAGGCTACCAAGTAGAGGTTGTAGTAGAAAATGCGAGTGAGTTCGCTGTGAAGCAGTATGCAAAAGCAAAAATACCACTACACACCGCGGGTCAGCCAACTTCAACTTCAGCTCTGTATTGGCTGATGTTGCCCTATTTTATTTATAGACATGTTGCGTATGTGAAAAAGAATTTTAAGCTTGATAGTCGTCAGCAAACTATTCTTATTTCTAGCATGTTTCCTATGAATGTTGTGACTACTTTATTGAAGTTGCCAAGATTGCAGTTGTGTTACGAACCTTTTGCTTTTTTTTATGATCGCTCTTTTACGGCTCATTTCTCGATAGTTAAAAGAACCTTTATTGAATTCATTAAACTCTATGCTGTTCCACTCGATATGTGGGGAATCCGTCACCAATCGTCGATCGTGACCTTGAACTCTACAACGCATCAAACGATCAGGGAGACATATGGCGTTTTGGCGAATCCTATCTATGCTGGTGTCAACAGTACCTTGTTTAAACCCTATGTATCAGCGCGCATACGAAAACGCTATCAGGGAAAAAGTATTTTGGTGCATAGTACAGATTATTCACCGGTAAAGAAAACTGATCAATTGCTGCGTTTGATGGTCCCAATTTGTCGGGCTGTTCCGACTGCTCATCTCTTGATAACAACAACAATTGAAAGCAACAAGGAAAGAGAAATATTACAACAGTTGGCTGAGTCATTGGGTATAGCGGAGCATGTGGAGTTTCTAGGGTTTGTACCAATTAAAGAACTACCTCAATACTATTCCCTTGCAACATTTTTTGTTCAGGTGGCGAGTAGTGCAAAATCAGGCACAACATCAATGGCGTTACCGGTCAAAGAAGCAATGTGTTGTGAGACGCCGGCAATTCGATTTGATGTGGGTGGTGAGGATGTAGTGGATGGTAAAACCGGGTATCTGATTTTACCTGATGATTATGAAACATTGACAAAACGAGCGATCTATTTGCTCAGGCATCCTAGTGTAGCGGAAAGAATGGGAAAAAATGCTCGTCAAGCAATTACTAAGCAGTATCAGTGGCCAAAAACAGCTGATCGGCTTATTTCGTACTTGCCAGTTTAGTAAATTGTACGTATTTTGAGATAGTATGATAATTATTGATAGTTTTCGCTCCGCAATGGATTTCATGTCCAAACGGGCATTGACGAGTCATCTGGTGACAGTCCATGTCTACTTTATCCCATTAGTACTGACGGCATTAGCAATAGAGTCAGTACGATTTGTTGGCTACTTGACCAAATTTGGTTTATACACGCCCTTGTTACTTGCAGTTTCATGGATTTTAGCAGTTGTTACTGCGTATCGTGACGACATGTCACCAGCTGAGACAGCGATGCTTGAGACAGCTCAACTGGTAACAAGATACCTCACGATTGCCTGCTTCTTTATCACAGGTTTGATTTTAGTTACTTCGATTAATAATGTGCCTGGATCAAGTACGGTCATACTTGGTCAATCATTACAGGCAAGAGGCTTAATCAGTTTGTGTTTGTATTTGTTTGGCTTGATCGTGATCGAGCTTGGCAGGTCAAATATAAAAAAAATGCCTTTTTCATTTCCACTTGTGTTTTTTGTATTTTCACTTATTTTGATCAGTCAGCTCCCTAGTTTTGTGAGCATTGCAATGGAGCGTCTCACGAGAGCTTATGAGTTGCACGGCACGTCAGAAGAGACGCGCATACGATGGTTGTGGAAGGAAATGTATCCGTTAGCAGAAGTCATCAGAGAAAAAGTAGATCCGAAAGAACATTTGTTGATTCCTCCACAGAAATATCCCTGGCCAGTGACAGGAAATCAGTTCGTTGTTCGCCGATTTGTATATCCTCAGGTTATTATCTCGTATGAGGATTGGTCAAAAAATTGGAGCGGCATTGATTGGGTACTGGCAGATAATGGGGGAAGTTATGCCGCGCAAAACAGAGAAGCAATGGGGTGGCCACTACAACCCGTACCAATGGAGAAGATCATACTGGCTGAGAAATGGAAGAAAATAGTTACGATTAATGAAGTTAGGATAGATAACCAACGACACACTCTAGAGTGGACTGTATCGAGTGAGAATCTCGATGGTACTGTTTCTGCTAAAACTGAAAATACTGGAGTTGTTGCAGTTGCAGAAATACGATCTTTTACAGGTAGTACGTCTGCCGAACTAATAAGTAGTACTTTTGATGTATCTGCTTCAACAATACTGACGTTAAAAATTGGCGAGTCAACGTCCTTGGCAGTTGTCCCATTCGTACAAACTACGATGAATGATGGCAATATCAACAGGATATACTATCCACCGTTGAAATCAACCGAGCTGGTCAGTGAGTTGGTATTAGATGATATAGATCAGAAACTGTTTCCAGGTGGTATTGCCGAACCTCGGCAAGTGCAGCTTGGTTTTGATATGGGTTATCAAGCACCACTGCCGTATCTTTATGGAAAATCGATTATTAAGATCAAAGCAATTTCTGAATTAACAAGCAACAAGTGTGATAGCAGTGCTAATGCATGTCAATGGTACGTCTTGAACTTAATTGCGGACAATGCTTGGGAGGAGGTGCGGCAAACATTGCTTGATACAGATGTTCAAGAGAGATTTTCTACACAGCCCTGGTTTGGATATGCTCAATACCTATTGGCTCAACATCATAATCAACCGTCAGCTACGGAGTGGTTGGAGCCCATCATCCCGTATTGGTCGAGTCAGGGTGAACATAATCTTCCCCAATTTTTGACAGGGCAAAAAGAGATTGGAAACTCATGACGATACTTTTTTTGATGGCGCTGGTATTAATCGGTTTCTGTATCGTTTCATTGCTCAAGCCGGAGCTAGCTGAATTTGAACGATGGTGTTTGTCATTTCCCATGGGATTTGGGGTGGCCACCGGACTTCTTTTTTTGGGTAGTTTGCTTTCACCCTTGGTGTATAGCAAGCAGGTGGTGATGGGAATGATTGGTTTTTTCTTGGTAGTTGGACTGACAGCCCTTCGATTTACAAGACAGTCTGGCTTGTGGCAATGGTTTCGCTATGTCCAACCACAAGACCTTGTCACAATGGGAGCTTGGGAGAAGTATCGTACTTTTATTACACGTCATTGGTTGTTGGGGCTAATTGTGTTGATGTCATTGCTGGTGACAGTCCTCAATACTACCTGGGGTCCATATGATTGGGATGTAATGACCTTATATGACCTAAGAGCCAGAATCTTAGTTCAAGATCAAGACCTATCACAACTCTATGCTATGGTTGGAGAGAACGGGCCAAGGTATGTGTATTATTACTCCTACCCTTTTGCTACGAGCATTGGCCATGCAGCACTCTATCTAGTAGGAAGCAGCAATGTGATGGTTTTATACAGTTTCTTCTATGCATCTTTCATGTGTTGGCTATATGTATTTAGTTTGCGAAAAGTAGATACTGCTGCAGCTAGAATAGGCTTGTTTAGCATTCTACTGATTGCCCCTACGTATTTTATTCAAGCCCAGACTGCATATACCAATTTCCCATACACAGTGTATTTAACAATTGGAATGTTGTTGTTTTTTGATGATGTAAAGCAACATCGTATAGCTCTTTTTTCAGGAATTTTGATTGCGTTCAGTATGTGGGTTCGTTTTATTGATCCTTATTATTATGTGTTCATAGCAATGGTAATTTTGAGCACTATTGTGCATCGTCGACCTCAATACCTATTAGCGGTTATTCCTATTGTGCTAATGCGACAGGGGTGGGGGGCCTATTTAGCACACAACGTAGCACCTTTTTCCTCAAGCATCGAGGCGTTTTCACTCAAGTCTCTGTGGACCATAGTAACGACACAATTAGTATCGAGTCTTTCTAGTATTCCATCTACGTTATGGTTTATTCAAAAAATTATTTTTTCACAATTCAAAGCACCACTTGCGATGTTAGTGGTCAGTGTATTGATTGTAGGATTACAAAAAAGCAAACGGTACTGGTTTGAGGCGTTCTGGTTGGGTTTGGTATGGGCAGCAATTAATGTGGGCAGCATACTCTTCGCATTAATTTATCAGGATTGGGCAGGCATTCCTGGGTCGGCAGAACGCATGTTGACAAGCTTGATCCCGATTGTGTACGTTGTGACAGCCATGATTATCAATGATATTTTCAAAAAGTGGAAAGAGCTCACGCAGAGAGTACCAGTAAGTTCAGAAATCAAGCTCATTAAGTCGTCGTTTTACCATGAGACTGAGACAAAGCGAGCATTGCAGCAGTTTATATCTGGTGCAGAAATCTTGAGTTTTAGTCAGCAGTGTCAAGAGTTTGAGCGAAGATTTGCCTTGTACCAAGGAAGGCAACACGCGGTGTTTGTGAATAGTGGTAGTTCAGCAAATCTGGCAATAATACAGGCATTTTTGAACATGGGAATACTGAAGAAAGGTGATGCAGTAGGTTTCTCGGCATTGACGTGGTCAACCAATGCTATGCCACTAATTCAACTTGGATTAAAGCCTGTGCCTGTTGATGTAGAACTTGATACGTTAAATGTGTAATCTAGGACACTAAAAAATAATTTAAAAAATGTGAAACTAAAGGGATTGTTTATTACAAATTTATTGGGTTTTTGTGATGATATTGATCAGATTGCATCCCTTTGTGAAAAAAAGAAAATTGTTTTCTTTGAAGACAACTGCGAATCAATGGGCAGTGTCTATAAAGGAAAAAAATTGGGCAACTTTGGGTTGGCAAGTAGTTTCTCGTTTTATGTAGGTCATCACATGTCTACTATTGAGGGAGGGATGGTGTGTACTGATAGTGAGGAATTAGCAACAGCACTTCGAATTGTTCGCGCTCATGGATGGGATAGAAATTTAGCACAACATCATCAAGACAAAATCCGTTCAAAATTCAAGGTGAATTCAAGTTTTTACTCAAGATATACCTTTTACGACTTGGGATATAATTTTCGCCCCACTGAAATCGCAGGTTTCCTAGGTAATTATCAATTGCAGTTTATCGATGAAATTGTGCGCAAGCGTAACGAAAACTATTATCATGTCGCAACACGAATCTATACCCAACGAAAAAAATACTATCCAATTCGCAGTGAACACATGGATTTCTTGTCAAACTTTGCTGTGCCCGTTATCTGTCGAACAGTTAAGCAACGAGATGCATTGGTCAAAGCGTGTGCAGGAAAGGTGGAAATCCGGCCAATTGTGGGTGGGGATATGACGCAGCAGCCATTTTTCTCAAAATATGGCAAAAAAAGAGCTATTTCAAAGAAGAGCAATGCTCGCTTGATACATGAGCAAGGTCTGTATTTTGGAAATAATCCTGAGCTAACAGAGGTTGAACTTGATAGGATTGCAGCAATTTTTACTTCTACCAAGTAAGCTCGCTCTAGTCGATTGTCAATCAGAAACGTATGATGGTGTTATGCATAAACTGTCTGCTACTTTGCTCAATTCAACTGGTCTGCGACAGTCTTTGGTGACGGTTGTTGGGAATATTTTCGCAACAGGGTTATCGGCTTTAGCATTAATTTTGATCTCAAGGGTACTTGGACCAAGCATATTTGGTCAATTTAGTGTCGGCTTTGCCATAGTGGTAATGCTCTCACGAGTTTGTGATATGGGTTTGAATGCTACGATACTGAAATTTGTCGGCGGCACAGAAGACAAAAAGGTAATTAGTGATATTGTGCACTTCACGTTTAGGCTAAAGTTATTTGTGTCAGCAGTAGTAATTGGAGCTGGCTTGTTATGTAGCCCACTACTGGCACGCCTATTGCATTTTGACTCACCTACGATTTTGATTCTGTCGTTTGTGCTGAGTTTAGCGACAACCTGGTATGAACACGTACTAACCGTGTTACAAGCTGTCCATCGTTTTAATTATGCTGTCGCCATCAATGCGGTGCAATCAAGCACAAAATTAATCGGGGCGATTGCGTTCGCCCTCTTTGGTATTGCCGGTGCCATTCCTTTTTTTAGTTGGTACATGGCAGCTCCCATAGTTCCTATTTTGGGTAGCAAACAATTACTTCCGAGGTGGTTGTCATTGCGATGGCAGCATCTTTGGAGGGCACCAAGCAATGCCGCTGTGATTGCAATGGCACGACATGCAGCAATTGGTTTTATTGCCGCAGGACTAATTGAAAATATTGATGTGCTGTTTGTGCAAGGCTACTTATCTTCGTACGAGACAGGGTTGTTGGGTGGAGTTTCCCGCATAGCAATGATGATATCGTTGATAGCATATTCTCTTGGAAATGTGCTAAATCCTCGAGTTGCTCGTTATAAAGATAAATACCATTTGCGGAAGTACATGAAGAAGGCAGTGATTGTGGCAGCAATTTCTGTACTTGGATTTCTGCTCTTTTTGCCTTTCGCACGACTCAGTATACTTCTTACTATTGGTCAAGAATACTTACCAGGTACTCCGATTCTGCTAATTTTAGCTGCAGCTGCTTTTTTGACTATTACGACAATTCCTTTTTTGGCACTCTTCTATTCATTTAAGGCGGATTGGTATTTTTCGATTAGTGGTGTATTACAACTAGCAATCATTTTGGGTGGGAATATACTTTTCGTTCCTCACTACGGTTTGGCAGCCGCAGCATGGACACGCCTAGTTGCCCGAGTAGTATTGTTTGTTTTTACTACTGCCACTGCGATTTGGTTATATGCTAAAACACCTGACAATTCTGACTAAGGCTTGGTGGCCATACTTTGTTGCAATACTAGGTGTGATTATTGTTTTAGCGGTAAATCCATTTAGTGATCATCACAGTTTTTTGAACTTAGAACCATATCCGGATGGTTTATTCTATGTGATACCAGCTTGGCGTGTAACGCAAGGTGAGAGCTTTGCCGTCCAAAGACCTGTTGGTCAAGTTATCAAAGCACGCGTAATGCCACTATATTCTGTGGTACTAATTCCTAGCTTAAGCATTTGGCACCATCCTGGGATGGTATATGTCACGAATTTGTTGTTGTGTATTATATCTGTGATAGGAATTGGTCAACTGAGTAGTCGCTTGAAAGCTTCACCATTTACGCAAGCAATGGTCATGATGTTATATCTATGCAATGCAGTAGTAGTTTGGCTACCTAGTTTACCGATGGCTGAAAATCTTGGTTTGGCATTGTTTGTGTGGTCACTAGTGGGGGCAAGTGCTATGCCGCATCATAAAATGCAGCTTAGTGTAACCGCTATACTGATTGGTCTGTTAGTGCTCACAAAGCATATATTTATTGGTCCTGCAGTGCTTTTGGCATTGTATGTTGTCTTCAAAACATGGCGGTCAAAACAGCGTGAACTACTGGTATTACTGTTCGCATGGTGGCTGGTACTCGGAATTATGTTTGCGTTGTATATGTACTGGCTGGCACAACCGCCGTTGATGACTCTACAGTATCTCAGAGAGAGCGGCGTTTCCTTCACATTTTACTCTGTGTCGTTTGTGATACCACAAATCATTGGATATCTAAAACTGATAGTTGGTTTTCCTGTTACATTGCTTTGGCAAAAAGTATCAATACTTCACATGGGTTACGTAATATTAGCTGGATGGGGTATATACCAGGCGAGGAGATCACCAGCGCTATTTGAAATACAACTAGTACTAGTAGCGGTACTGATAGCACAGCTCCCTCTGCTTGTCATCTTCTATACTTTTGACGCTCGATACCTGATACTGGCAATACCCATTTTGGTGACTTTAGCTGGTATAGCACTACAACGTCTTAAAAAGCATTGGCAATTGGCAATGGTCCTGCTTCTTGTTTTCTCTTTGTGTGTGTGTCAACGTTCGTTGTGGCGTGAAGTGATTAGTAGCAATATATTCAATCGATCTCAAGCTTGGCAATATGAAGCAGTGCGTGCGCTCGATTTACGACTTCAAGCGGAAAATGACGTCGTGTTGATTAGCAGTTTGCCACCGTATTTATTCGATATATACAGTACGACAAGATACAGATTATTACCCTTATCAGTGCATCAAGAGTTTCTCGAAAAGGGCTACGACGCATGGGGCATTCCCGCCACAACAAAAGACTTGACTGAACTGTACACAGCTGAATTACTGCGAGGAAATAAATTGTATGTGACAACCGCCTACATGACAGCAGAATCAACATTTTCAGCTGACTTCTCTTCATTAAAAGACAATTTCGAACTCAGTCAGATTGCTGATGATTGTATGGGTACATGCGCACTCTATCGCTTGCAATTAAAGTGAAAAACCGCTACAAGCTATAGTAGTATGCAGTTGAGTATAGTTATTCCTTGTCTAAATGAACACGTCACCATTACCCGGGCAGTCAAGAAAGCTCACCGTGCAGCGACAAAAATGCTTGGCAATTCATTTGAGGTGATTGTGGCAGATAATGGCAGTAGTGATGGTTCGCAGAAAAGAGTTCTGACACAAGGCCTGGCTCGAATTGTAGAGGTTCCCATTCGTGGATATGGAGCGGCGTTGCACTGGGGGATTTTACGAGCTCGTGGCAACTGGGTACTCTTCGCTGATGCAGATCTAAGTTATGACTTCGCTCAATTGCCACTATTTTGGAAAGCTCGCCAAGCTAAAGATTTAGTTTTGGGGTCACGGTTTCAAGGACAAATTTTGCCAGGTGCCATGCCGTGGACACATCGGTATATTGGCACACCGATTTTAACGGCGTTAATACGCTTGCTGTATGGCATAAAAAGCACAGACTCAAATTCCGGTATGCGAATGGTGCGTCGGGCATTTTACCGTCGCCTAGAAATGAGAAATTCAGGGATGGAATGGGCAAGCGAGTTGCTGATTAAAACCGCCCTTCACTTTGGTCGATATTGTGAGGTACCAATTATATTAGCTCCCGATCAACGTCATCGTGCACCACATTTATTAAGTTGGATTGATGGTTGGAGACACTTAAAAGCGATTATTTTGTTGCGGCCAAATTCGTTGATTTCGATTGTGGCATTTCTAGTACTACTGAGTTTGCTCGCTTGGTTATCATCATTTGCTTTGGCATTTTATTTTGTACTAGCTGCTGTTGCCCTTACCCTTTCACTGATTGCTGCCAAGTTGCTTCAGCTAGCAATCAACAATACTCGAAGTCGTACACTAGATGTTCTAGCGACTATTCCGGTAGTACCTATTGCAGGGATGGCGAACATTGTCTTTGTCTTGGCAGCATTGGTGCTACGGGATAGATTTTTGTCACTAGAGTTGATTGTTGCAGGTTGTTTGGTGGTGCTTGATACCTGGGTTTTTCACGTCGAGACAATCCGCACTCATCTCATGAACCGATTACCGAGTAAAACGATTTCTATTCGTTAGTAAACATAGTTGCCACTATAGTACCAATTCGACGTGCATTCGCCATCATGGTAAGCGTGGGTGCTTTTGCAGGTAAGTAGTTCCATGTTGACATATCTGCAATGAAAATATGTGGGTCGTTATGAAGACTACCATCAGGCATAGAACTTAGTTGTTTGGAAGAACTACTAGAAAAGCTCTGAATACCGCCAGCGTAATGAGCAGTTGATCCGAGTGGAAGTATTACTGTTTTAACCGGTATGAGACCGATTTTCCATAACAGACGACGTATTTGTGATGTGCTGTTGTGAATATTTTTTTCTTGTTGAGTGGTGGTGTTAGTGCTGATGTCGAGGAATTCACCGCCGGTTGATTTCTTTAACGTAACAAGGCTGTGTGTTGATTCATCAACTGCGCAGCGAGTGTCAACAATCACGAATGCCGATATGAGTATGTTAAGTACTTTCAATGCCAGTGGAACTGGCAGTGGCACATAGGGTAACAGCTTATATAGCAGCAGCGATGAATAACTATACAATTGTGCTGATGCTGTGGCGATATTCTCATTTTCAATGGTAATAACACCTTGGCAAAAACTCAACCTTTTCTCAGGGACTACTTTGCCAAATTGGCGTAGATTAACTGCAATGGTCAGCGCATGAGGTTTTGTCAAAAGCGTCAATGGAATGTTATACATTTTGTTGCTCTTCAAGACAATCCGACAAGTGTTGAGTGTGCCTGCAGCCAAAATGCATTTTTTTCCTACAAATTGTTTGGAGGTGTCGTTTAGTAGCCCCGTCGCATGCAAAGTTACTTTTTGTTTCGTTGTAGTGTAGTGTGTTACTAAGTAACCTGGAATATGGACAAAATGAGGATGCTTCAGTAATTGTTGTAGAGTCAGATGGGGACGGTAAACTGATGTGTCATCAGTATCCCAAAAATCAAGATCGTGGTACTTGTTTGGCTGACGGTGTGGCTTCTTTCTGGTCAGTACCGCAAGCAGAGGCCTATGTAGTTTTAATATCGTTGACTTTTGGTAGTACACTCCGAGATATTTGTTCACCAGTTTGCCAAGGGGATCGGCTTTGGTGGCAGGCAAAGTAGAGTATCCCGATTTATTTCCTGAAATCCCGATCTGATGTATCACTGATTGATAATATGATCGAAATAGCGCTAGAGATGGCAGTCCTACTGCAGATAACTCATGAGTATTAAACGTATCACATACTGCACCCCATGTTTCAGTTAGGCCTCCTGTGGCAAGTGTTTGCAGTACTTCAAGCGTGTGACTGCGCAGAGGAAGTTTGTGTGTTTCAGCAATTAGGTAGCTTTTTCGCCCAGACGTCATTTGATGAGCATGTGTTTTTGCAGGTTTGGTAAGAGTGTTGAGATCACTACCTAAGAACAAAGTACGTTGAGTGAGATTGTGTTTGCGCAGTTCACGAAATGTGCTATTTGGCCAACGTAAATCATTAATAGCAGGTGTCTGTCCGCCATCGATCATGGCAACATTTAGACCTGCTTTCACCAGTGGCCAAGCAGCTTGTACTCCGGCGGCGCCACTTCCTACTATGAGGACATCATATACGTTGTTCATATAATCCTGTGACCAAAAGTATTGGAAAGAAAAAAGCACCAAGTATCAACCATGCTACCCAGTGCAATCCAAGATACATCAAATTACCCAGGTTTTTTGGAATAGTTGTTAATGGCGAAAGTAGCCAGCTGCTCGAACCTGGGTGACACTCAGCAATTGCTGCAGCCAACTGACACTTAACGTGTAGAGCTGCTGTTGGGTGAACTAAACCTACGACGCTGTCGATTGGACCAATCAACCATGGTAGTTTGGACACGAATGGATTTCCGTGTGTCAGCAAATCAGTACGTGAACGAAGCACTTTTGCAAAAGAAAGTATGTCAAAATGAGTTGGGAAGACAGTAGAAGTGTAGGGTGAGGCGACATATTTTAGAATGGCAGTGGCCTCGAAATAATGATGATCATATTCTTGACTAACTTGTCTCAACCCATGTTTGAGTGTGTGTGGTTGATAGTGTATATCGCGCCATAGTTCTTTTTGCTCATACTGAATAGTTTGGGTTGAACCTAAAATGTTACTTTGGGTAATTGGTGGGCGAGGTAACACGGATAATAGTCGAGCGAGAACTACACCAATTTGGATAGGTATTGATACAAAAATGATCTTAGGTTTTCGATGAATGTGCAGACCGATCTGACTAATAAATTCTCGTAATGTCACAGCGGTTTTCCCGCACAGGTCATAGTGTTTGCCCCATGTATTTGTACAGTTAATGCAGCTCATAAGCATATCTGCCACATCATCCACATGAATTGGATAGACACGTTGTGATCCATCACCAATAAGTGGGGTTATAGGTAGTGTACTATATCGCACAAGACTTCCAAACAATCCTTGCTCAAGTTCTCCGAAGATAATACTAGGAGTGAGTGTGGTTACACTAAGTCCACTTTTCGAAAAAATACTATCCGCTTCTCGTTTGGTGGCAGCATACACGCCAGGCACTGAGATTTTTGTTGACGCAGTGCTGATGTTAATTACCAGCTTGACGTGATTTTTTTGACAAGCACGAATGAGATTTTTTGCACCCCCAACATTGACAGAGTAACTATCCAGTTCATCTGATTTACGAGCTGCAAGGTGAATGCAGACGTCTATTCCTTTTAGTGCTCTAATCAAGTCCGTTTGATTAGTAATATCACCTTCTACCATTTCCAAGGAATATTTGTCATTGAAATAGGTAGATTGAGTGGGAACCAAAGCTCTGACTTTGTAGCCCGCTGCTGTCAATCTGTCCACTGTATGGCGTCCCACAAAGCCACGTGCACCGGTTACAAGTACTGTGGTGTGTCGCGGTAAATGAGCTACTAGCGTGCTAGGTTTCATACTAGAAACATTAAGCACCGCCTTGACACTCGCGTCAATAACGAGATATAAAAATACAGAAAGATATATTTTGATTTCGATAGAAAGCTTTATGGAAAATGTCTGGTTATTGGGTTATTTTGGCTTATTTATTGCCTCTACATTGATTGTAGGTACATTCTTGACCGATCGGTTGGCAATTACCTATTCGTCTGTAGCAGATGCTGTGCTCACTCGTTGGGCTGTTGGTTGTGTTGTTGCAGCGTATTGGTTTATGGGTTGGGGTGCGGCGCACATGCTATACCCAGTAATTATTTTTGGTGGCTACATTGTGCCGGTTATTGCGTGGAGTATTTTTGTGCTGCTTAAGCCAGTCAAAGGCAAAGAATTGACCCGAACCTTCCGTCTGCTGTGGGTAGAGATGAACTCTGGTGATTTGTTGATACTCGGAGCATTGGCAGTGCTACTCTTGCCATTACTTGGATTCGCGTTTTTGTTGCCCGTGGGGTGGGATGCGGTGGCATACCATTTAATGTTACCTAAGTTTTATTTAACGGCGCATGGCCTGGATTTTGTATCGTGGTTTCCACAGACAGCATTTCCAATGGCTATTAATGGGTTATTTGGATTAGGGGAAGTTGTTGGTGATCCACGATTGAGTAGCTTTCAGGTATTGTCCTTTGTTCTGGCAATTCCCTTGTACATGGTACTTGGCTTACGCGGTATTTTTGCAGATAAAGTTCGTTGGCTAGCTGCAGCTATAACAATTTTTCTACCAATTATCTATACAGAAACCGCATATGCACCAGGTGTAGACTATCCATTAGCATTTTTTGCATTACTCAGTTTTATTACACTGGCTAAATACCTAAAAAAACCAAGTTACGCACATTTTGTGCTTGCTGCGCTTTTCGCAACTTTTTGTGGGGTAATAAAAGTGTCTGGCTTATTTGTGACAGGTACAGTGTTATTAGTGCTGGTTGGACAGTATCTGTTTAGTACCGTTCGCCATAGTAACCGAGAAGTTTCCGTGTCAAAAATGACTGGTACTATTGTGGTGCTGAGTATGCCTGTGGTCTACTGGTATCTTAGGACATGGATACTTGCCCACAATCCAGTCTATCCTTTTTTGAACAGCTTTTTTAAAGGTTTTGACTATGATCCAGCCGCAGTGGATTTACTCAAAGATGATATTCAGAAAGTCACTGGTGCAATTCGACCAGTTTTTACTCGATACCATCATTCGGCAGAGTCTGTAGACGATATTTTGCCATTGTCTGAGGTGGTGTTCATTTTGGGATTATTGATTGGTGGAGTCTCCACGTTATTTATGAAAATTGCCAAGTTGTGGAAGGTTATCGCGCTTGTTGTCCTGATAACAGCGATGCCAGTATTAATACTTGTTGGACCGTTACAACGATACTATTTATTCTTAGTTCCGATATTGTCTTTGTTGACCATGGCTAGTTTGTTTTCACTTCGTGATAAGTGGTCGTCAAGACGTTTGGCGGATGTTGTGTTTCTGATGGTGATGGTGCTCTGGTTAGGACTTGGAGTTGACGCAACATTCAAAAATCGCAATCAAGAATTTGTAAGGGTGCCATTACGAGTATGGTTTAGCTACTTTTCGTATAGTGAAGCAAAACAACATTTATTCATTCAAGACAATCATGCAGTAACTCATTATGCAAATACCCACCTCAATACACGCCATCACAAAATACTCCAGGCATTCGACAACCGCCTGTATTATTTGACGATTCCGGCAGAATACGCTAACCCTACCTTGGGCAGTTACCTGACAAATATGTCAACCAAAAATGCGGTTGAGCTAGTTGAGCAACTCAAAGTGGATGGCTTTACGCACCTAATTGTTAATACAAATTGGGGAATGCCACCAAATGTCCGTCAGGAAATTGTTGCAGAGCTTTTGACGCCTGTTCATGTCACCCCACTCTTCACGTCAAGAAAAGTGACTCTTTACGAGCTTAATTAGCTTTGAAGTATTCCAACGAACGTTGTAGGCCTTCTGTAAGACCGACACTTGGTTCCCATCCCAATAGTTGTTTTGCTTTAGTAATATCTGGTTTGCGTCGAGTGGGATCGTCTTTTGGTAGAGGATGAAGGGTAATCTCAGACTGTGTGCCGGTAACTGTTCTGATGACTTCAGCAGTTTGAAGTACGGTGTATTCTTCAGGATTCCCGAGATTAATAGTTTCACCAGCCATGTTTGGTTGTCTTGCATACATCAAGATACCTCGCACCAAGTCATCAACGTAGCAATACGAACGCGTCTGAGAACCGTCACCATAGACTGTAAGTGGTTGACCGGTAAGTGCTTCAATCATGAATTGAGGAATAATTCGTCCGTCTGCGGGATCCATCCGTGTGCCATAGGTATTGAAAATTCGTACTAATCGTGTGTCGATACCAAAATCACGGAAAAAGACACCACAGATTGTTTCACCCATTCGTTTGGCCTCGTCATAACATGAACGGATACCATTTGGATTCACATTTCCCCAGTAGGCCTCTGTTTGGGGGTGTTGCAAAGGATCACCATAGATTTCAGAAGTGCTGGCGAAGAGAAAAATTGCGGTGGGTGCAGTGTTTTTCAAGTAGCTTAGTAAAAGATGTGTGGCATATGAATTGACCATGTATGTTTCTACGGGATGTGCCTGATAGCGGGGTGGGCTGGCAGGTGACGCAAAGTGTAAAACCAGTGTGGGTAGGAAATCAGCAGGTAAGTAGGCGGTGGGGTCTTTCGTGACATCGGCTTGAATAAACGAAAACTGTGGATGCTGATGCGCTGATTGAAGGTTAACTTCACGACCCGTAAGAAAGTTGTCCACGCCAAGCACTGTTGCACCTTGGGCCAGCAAAGCATCGCAAAGGTGTGAGCCGATGAAACCAGCGGCTCCAGTAACCAGTACGCGTTGGTTTGTAAATGCATTCTCCATAACAGTCTTTCTGAGCTATGATTATAGTCACGCATGTCACGATCAACAATTGCCAGCTGGCACGGTACTCTTGTTTCATTTCTTCAACGCTCTGGTTGGGTTGTTGTGTTAATCTTGTTGGCCGTGGCACTTCGATGGCCACTGTTATCTGGATCACTCTGGTTGGATGAGGCGGCTCAAGCATTGGAAAGTATTCGTCCTTTGAATCAACAGCTCGAAATTGTTCCAGACTTCCAACCACCTTTACTTCACATCTGGCTACACATGGTACAGATGATTAGTATGTCAGAGGTCTGGATGAGATTGGGAGGGGCATTGGTACCAGGCGTGTTTTCGATAGTGTTTACCATCCTGCTAGCCAGAAATGTGATGGGGAAACGGTCGGCAATTGTTGTTGGTTTGTTGATGGCAACTTCATCATTCCACATTTTCTTTTCTCAGGAATTACGACAGTATGCCTTACCAACACTATGGGTAAGTCTAAGTTGGTGGTTGTTGATAAGGGATAGGTATTCATTGCGAATGTGGATAGTGTTTACGCTGGTAAGTAGCTTGGGTTGGTATTCATCCTACTTGTACCCATTTGCCTGGGGTGCACAGGTACTGTGGTTGCTGTTATCAAAGCCGGCAGAGCGAATCAAAACGGTCGTAAGTAGTGTAGCGACAGTAGTGGCATTTATTCCTATCTTGCCACTTTTCGCACGTCAGTTAGGAGCAGGAGGCATGGTGCGAACCTCTTTACCTGGTTGGGAAAAAGTGGTTAGTTTTGATCAGCTAAAGTCGATTCCCCTAGTATTTGGGAAGTTTGTATTTGGTGTAGTACATCTCGATTTAAACACGCCATGGTTACTTGTATCTGGAGTGTTGGCTGTGTCCGTGGTGCTCAGTGTTATTTCGATGGTCAGACGGTGGTGGCAGACCGATGGCTGGAGTGAAGTCGCGACACGACTTCGACAGTGGAGTTGGTTGCTGGTGTGGTTGGTGGTACCGCTCACAGTCGCCTGGTTGGTTTCCTTCAAGATACCCGTTATTCAACCAAAACGAGTGCTTTGGATATTACCCGCTTTCTATCTAGCAGTAGTGTGGATGGTCCGTCAGACCAAGCCAATCTGGTTAGGTAGGTTTGTAGTTGGCTTGCTGATGCTGCTAAACATACTCGGAGTTGCACAGTATTGGATGCAGCCATCCCTGCAACGTGAAGATTGGCGTGCTGCGCATGCTTGGGTAATGAGTCGATATCCCAGTGATCAGACACTGATAGCCTTTGCATTTGATGAGCCATTTGCACCTTGGAGATGGTACGACAATGGTCAATACCAGACTTGGTCATTTGGCAAAGGCGCGCTAGCGGTCAATCAAGTGAATGATCTTCGTGTGTCATTGGAAAGTGTCAGACGATTCCGATATGTGGTTACGTTTGATTATCTGACAGATTTAAGTGATCCCACACATAGGCTTCATCAAGAGCTAGAGGCCTATGGTTTCAAAGAGGTAGACATGGTAGCCTATCCCAATATGGGTTTTGTGAGAGTTTGGGCTCGACAAAACGCTGTACTAAGCTCAAACAACTATGCACGTTGGCATTGATATTACTTCTATCTTATACGGTCGTGGTGTTTCACGATATACCGCCAACTTAGTCAGAGCACTGGCGGACGATCCCACAATGGAGTTAAGTCTTTTTGGTTCATCATTTCGCCAGCGAGATGTGTTACAAAAGGCAGCCAAAAGACTGGTCGCGCAAGCTCGTCACCAAGCTAAGGTGGTTATCCAGCCTATTCCCCCCAAACTACAAGAAATTGCTTGGAATACCATGGGGATCAACCCAGTACATGCAGCATTGCCAGGCATAGAAGTATTTCATAGCTGGGACTGGATTCAGCCTCCAGATAAAGATATTCCGCTAGTTTCAACAATTCATGATTTGGCGATCTTAAAGTATCCAGAAACAGCTCATCCTCACATACTGCGTGCACATCAAGCATCTTGGCAGAAACTTAAAGAGCGAGGTGCAGAAATAATTGCAATCAGCAGGGCAACTAAAGCAGATGTCATTGAGTTACTGCAATATCCTCCGGAGAAAGTGCATGTGGTGTATGAGGCGTTGCCCACCGAGATGAAGATGGTGGCAGAAGCCCTCAGTGAAGAGCAGTATGACGTCATCAAAGAGCATCTAGAACTGACTCGGCCGTATATTTTATTTGTGGGAACTCGCGAACCACGTAAAAATGTAATTCGGCTGATCAAAGCTTGGGAACCGCTTGCCAAAGACTTTGATTTACTAATTGCAGGTGAACAAGGTTGGGATGATACAGCACAGTTCACTAGTAATGCACATCTGCGGTTTCTCGGGCGAGTGAGTGATCAACAACTTGTGGTGCTCTATTCAGAAGCTTCGGTGTTTGCCTATCCCTGTTTGTATGAGGGGTTTGGTTTACCTATTCTGGAGGCATTTTATTACGGCACGCCCGTTTTGACGGCAAACGTGTCATCAATGGTAGAAATAGCAGGTAACGCTGCACAGTTAGTTAATCCAAATAGCATTGAAGATATACGTGAAGGCTTGAACGCGTTACTACATGAAAGTCTGCCAGAACAACAGCAACGACTCCAAAAAATGATTATTCGCCAACCTATGTTTAACTTGCAGACAGTGGCAGATCAGACGATCAAAGTATATAAACAAGCCATATCTAAGTATGTTAAATAAAAAACTGCAGTTAGCGATTGATGGTAACGAAGCAAATGTGACTAACCGTGTGGGTAGCAATGTCTACGCCTACGAGTTACTTACATCACTTGAAAGTTTACCAGATGTGAGGGATTCGGCAGACGTCACTGTGCTACTCAGTGCAGCTCCCTTGCCAGATTTGCCAAAAGCGCGAGCAGGTTGGCAGTATCAGGTAGTTTCACCACGACCATTTTGGACGCAACTAGGTTTGCCGTTATATTTGTGGTTCCATCCTCGTCGGTTTGATGTGTTGTTCACTCCGGGTCACTATGCGCCACGGTGGTCGCCGATTCCCTACATTTCATCCGTTATGGACTTAGCATTTTTGGAGTATTCCGACCAGTTTAAAGCTAGTGATTTGGTGCAGTTACGTGACTGGACAGCATACAGTGTGGCTGGAGCGTCAAAAGTGGTGGCGATTAGTAAAGCTACCAAACGGGCAGTGGTTGCGGCATATGGTCAATCAGCTGAAGATGTAGTCGTGGCGTACCCAGCATTGGCAGAACTGGTACCTGACTTGAGTATTAAAGAGGGCATAGTACTGGAAAAAAAACTGGCATTGAGCGAACCCTTTTTGGTTTACGTTGGCACAGTACAGCCTCGAAAAAATTTGGTGCGATTGATCAAAGCATTTGAAATCATGTGTGATGAGTTGAAAACAGGGAGAAGTACCACAATTCCTCACCTAGTTATTGCGGGCAAAGTGGGTTGGTTGGCTGATGAGATTCTGGCTACATACCAAAGTTGTTCTTATCAAGATAACATTCATTTAGCTGGATATGTGACCGAAGCTGAAAAACAGTATTTATTGCGCAATGCAGCTGGTTCTGTGCTGGTAGGTTTGTATGAAGGTTTTGGTATTCCCGCGTTAGAGTCGTTGAGGTTGGGGACAATTCCTGTAGTTAGTAATACCACCAGTTTGCCAGAAGTAGTTGGATCGGCGGGGATTATGGTTGATCCTGAGAGTGTTGAAAGTATTGCACGAGGTCTGCAAAAAGTGCTTCAACTTTCGCAACGCGAAAAAGCTCGACTCCGAAAACTAGGCAGGGAACAAGTGGCGATGTTTAGTTGGGAAAAAACAGCGAAGGTGGTGTGGAAAGCAATTAAGGAAATACAAACATAATGCAGTTACTACTTCTACTTCTAATTGTTTTGGTGCTCGTAACGGGAATTACAGGCACAATAGGCATTTATATTTATCAACATGCGAGAAAAAGAATCAACAAATTAATTAGTATTCTATTAATGCCATTACCAATTCTAGTGGTTTTATTTGTTATAGGGGCATTTTTTCTAGCAATTTTTTTTGATATGCAAGATGATTTGCCAGGTAAATACTTTCATGATTTTAATGGACATTTGAAGTCGTTGTGTATTGAAGAACCAGAGAAAAACGAGTGTCCAAGAACTGAAAAAGATTTGGAGGCATTTAATCCTAAGAAGTATCGTTTTATGAAAAAATATGGTGCCACGTATTACAGCTATGATGATAAGACAGGCGACTATGCTTGGATTTTTCGACAGGGAGAATCATTGTATGTGGCTAGTAATTTATTGGAAAATACATTTGCTTATATAAATCAGGAATTGGAACTTGAAGCGGACGGAGCAACTGTGCTTAGTATTTTGAACATGTTGTTTAGTAGTGAAAAAGATGAAATCTTAAAAAAATACAATGCTAAATAATCTCATATTAGGCCTCGACCCAGGGTATGACCGATTGGGTTGGGCTGTTGCCCAGGCTAAGACACAACCGTTACAGTTACTCGGTTACGGGTGTATCCAGACCGCCAAAACTGATGACATTATGTCGCGTTATCAGCAGATCATGGTTGAGTTACAAGCCGTCATCGAACAATTTCATCCTCAAGTAGCAGCGATTGAGTCTGTTTTCTTTTCCAAAAACCAAACCACTGCCATGCGAGTTTCAGAAGTTCGAGGTGTGATCATTGCGCAG
>JBPOHR010000025.1:0-2331 GCA_052035325.1 Patescibacteria group bacterium | reverse complement strand
AGAGCGGCACACACTTGTTGCCAGATTGCCTGTACTTCGGCAGAAGATAATTCAGTCATAGTAAATTACGCCTGGTAATAGGCGGAGTTGGGGGCAGCACACATTCAAATGAGAACTAGTTATACACAGATTTTTCCACAGCGTGCAAGGGGGAAACTAGGCGGGAGGTTTGTAACTATCGATCCCGATTGCACCCATTTGAGGTTTTGGAAGTGGGACACCACCAGCTGGGCTAGTGACGGTGCTAGGGGTAGTTTCTGTGGTTGGTGCAGTAGGTACAGTACTGACGGGTGTGGTGGGTAGCGGTTGTGAAGTCTGGAAAATGGTTTGGGAATTGGTTGTAGTATTGTTGTTTGCTGCAGTATTTCCAAGTAGACCTCCTACCGCGCCTGCTCCAGGCCGGGTGGCGGCAACTTGCTGTTTGCGCAGGCGCTCGGCTGGATCAGTTGTAATCACCTGATGTTCTCGATCACTGGCGACGACGCGCAGAGCCACATGACTTGGGCCAGCAAAGAAAATACCCTCACCCACATCGGTGGCGACCAACAACTGTCGTTCACCTTCAGATAAATAGAAGGTTTCGGTCAACGCCTGAATCGCCGCTGTCGACTGTTTCATCAAAAACTGGATCGAGGCATTGGTTACGATTGCTTTACCGTAGTCGTTGTGCAAGAAATCCTCCACATCCTGGGTAATGGTGGTTACGCCCAGATAATACTTACGAGCTCGCTTGACCATTGAGTAGATGAACTGGGCGGCATCTTGGTGCTGCATGAAATACCACGCCTCATCAATGATTAGTAGTCGTTGTTTGAGATTTTTCTTAATTCTGGTCCAGATAAAATCGAGAATGACGTACATGGCAATTGGTCGCAGGCTGTCTTCGACATCACGCACTGAGAAAACAGTTAATTGATTGGTGATATCAATGTTGGAAGCCTGGTCAAAAATGCCGCGGAACGAACCAGTAATAAATTTCTCTAGTCTGGCAGCTAGACCTGCAGCGAGGGCGCTTTCCATACCAATCAAAGCCTTGTAGAGGTCTTCCATGAGTGGTGGCTCGTTGGTTTGAGTGGCAGGATCCGGGGTAATACCTTTTGCCTTGTAAGCGGCTACCAGTGCCCGATCGAGCAGCGCGTCTTCTTCTGCAGTCATTTCTCCCATCATGACTTTCAATAAGCCGTGCAGGGAAATGATTTTTTGGCCAAGTTCGTTTTCACCTTCTTCATACAAGTTTGATAAATCAAACGGATTGATTTTGGTGGCTGAATCAAACGAAAAATTGATGTACTCCCCACCAACTGATTTGGCCATATCTTCATACTCGTGTTCAGGATCAAGCACGATAACTTCGCAGTCGAACATTAATTGGCGCAAAATCTCGAGCTTAACGGTGTAGGATTTTCCGGCACCAGACTTGGCGAACACCACCATATTGGCATTTTCCATCTTAAAACGATCAAAGATCACCAAAGAGTCATTGTGTTCGTTGATACCATAGACGATGCCGGTTTCCATCGTCAGCTCAGATGAGGTAAAGGGGAAAGTGGTCGCCAGCGACGTCGTGTCCATGTTGCGCGTCACCAACAGTTTATCGATACCCATTGGCAGGGTTGTTTTAAACCCCTCATCCATCTGAAGAGTGGCTTTTTTCGACACAATCAACAATGAACCAAGCGTTGATTGAATGTTTTTGGTAATCTTCTCAAGTTCATCTTTGTCTTTGGCTTGAATAGTGACGTACAGGCCAAACTGATAGAACCGCTCCGCACCTTTGGCCAGTTGCTCACGAATAACCCGCGCATCCTCGAGTTTAACTTCTGTATTAATGTTGCTAATTTTGCCTTGACGAATATCTGAAGTAATTTCCGCCTCCATTTCCGTGATCTTGCGCTTCAGATTGTCGAGCACTTCTTTGACATCCACCGGATAAATAAACATCGAAACGTTCATCTGGTGGGGGTAGTTAATCAAGGGTGATAGCCAGTTGGCGGGAACAGTTCGAGGATATCCTGCCACAAAGAGTGTCCGCGTGTACGTCGAGTTGATTTTTTGATATGTGAAGTCGACCTCGATTGCTTCTGGCGCGATAATGTCCTGGATAGTGACTAAACCTCTAGAAAACTCTTTCAACTTCTCAAGTTCTTGTTGTGCGGGATCGTTAGGGTCAGCGGGTGGTGTCGCTTTTTTAATGAAGGGCAGATTGAGGTTGGACAGGTCAAAGATGGGCATGTTAGGTGGTCTGTCCGGAGACAACAGTGGTGGTGTAGTTTTTGGTATCGGTAATTTGTTGGCCTTCAGCTGCTTCGGGGTTATAGCTGGTATAGAAGA
>JBPOHR010000044.1:0-4506 GCA_052035325.1 Patescibacteria group bacterium | reverse complement strand
GGTTTTTCCACTTGTGGTGGCTTAAACAATGCGCTGGGATCGGCAATGAACTTCTTCCGAACATCATTTGCCCCATGATAGGCATCATGCAGCACCGGATAACTGTCTATTGTTTGCATTAATCGTTCGTAAATATCGCTACCGAAGTTGAGCATCATGATTGACATGGTGAATGCTACCAGGATACTTCGAGTGCCACCCCACCAGATTTTGCGCAACCAACCCTTTTTTTGTATAGCGATTAGCAACAACACAATCAGAACCCCGACTGCGTATGCTCCAAAAGAAGTTCGTGAAGCACCTACAATCAATAGCCAAACCGCAAACCAATGCACTATTTGCAATATGACTTTTAACCACCACCGTCGAACTTGAAATGCTAACGCCAACAACAGGGGCAAGACCACTACCAAATAAGCGGACATGTCGTAGTGACCACCAAACGTTGATTGGACACGAGCATGCTCTGTGAGATATAGGCGAATTCCTTTACTAAACTCTCGATTCATTGTCGAATAGACAGGCCAGTAGTAGTATTTTTGACCAACTCCGTACACCGTGAGAGCTAGCACCGTTAGGATGAGGACGCCCAATAACACCAATACCTGCTTACGTGTTTTGACTGCGCTATAGAGAATGGCAAACAAGGAGAAATACTCCATATATCGGAAAAAATGCAAAACCGTTTTACCGATGTGCAGCATTTGAGCTGGTACTGTCTGAGTAATAACAACTGCAGAAATCGTCGATAGTATGCCTACCACTGCATACGCTGCCATAACCATAGTCACTGGTTTGTTGAGTGTGGTTTTCTTACGTATAACTTGAATGACCCAAACCACCGCCGTGAGAGCAATGAAAACATCCTCCGTTCGTGCCCTGACAATATACCCAGGAATCAGGTCGAATAAAGGAATCTTGGGAAACAGTGGGATAAAGGCTAATAAGAATCCGGCACAAATAATTAAGATATGCTCGTCAATCCAGTCCAGTACTTTTTTTAGAGAAAAGGATTGATTCATAGTCATTTATAGTTCTAGAAGCAAACGATGATAAATAGTTGCTTTTGCTCGTGTCGACTTCATTGTACCAAATAATACTGCTCGGAGCGCACATCCCATTTTTATAACCATTCTCGCGAAGCTGAATTGCCAGATAGGTTTGTGTTTCCCCCAGATATATAAATATCCCTTAAGTTCTCCTTCAATTGCTCGTGCAGATGTGCTACTTGCCGAACCTATGTGCACTATTTCTGCTGCTGGGTGAATTGCGACATCCCAATGATGGTGCATTGCCCGCATACAGAACTCGACATCCTCGCCGTACATAAAGATCTGATCATCCAACAACCCAACTTCTTCAAATAATGATCTTCGGATCACCATAGCAGTGCCGCCTACCCAATCTTGCTGGATCAGTTCACTCGTCGTATCAACGTGCACCGCTCGCATTCCAGTATGTTGTGTTGAAGGAAAGTATTTACCCAATATGGGCACATCATCCAATAGCAACATATGCGAAGTGAGAGACCACAAGGTCGGAAATGATCCTCCTTGAGCCTGCGGTGTTTCATCGGGATTGCGCAAATGCGCCGCAAGAATACCCAACCGATCAAGACGTCCTCGTTGACTGGCCAACTCACTAGTCATGTCGTCAACCGGATGCATCTCAAACGCAGTGACCAACCGATCAAGTGCACGTGGTTGGACGATCGTATCGGAATTGAGTAATAACACATACTCACCCGTCGATCTGATGATACCTTGATTATTCGCCGCGGCAAAACCTCTGTTATCGCGATTAGCGATGATTGTCACGGGCACATTCTGCGAATCAAACGCACGAATTGCTGAAACCGAACCATCACTTGAATTGTTGTCTATCACAAATATATCGACTTGAGACTTGAGCTTCGGGGAACGCACTACCTCCCGAACTACGGACTGCAACGCTTGCACTGTTAAGTCCTTAGTATTGTACGAAACAATAATGACAGAAAGTAACATAAAACTCGCTTACTGAAACCACCTTGCTCGTCCTAAAGTATATGACAGTTGTTCAACAGGTCGACGAGCAATTTCCTTAGCCGGCACACCCGCCACAATACTCAGTGGAGCAACATCTTTGGTTACTACCGCGCCTGCTGCTAATACCGCACCCCTTCCAACCTTCACTCCTGGCAAAATAATCACCCGTGGACCAACAAAGACATAATCCTCAATCACTACAGGCTCTTCAATAGCTAACCACTCTGGCGAGCGTAAATCATGCTGACTGGTCCAAATCATTACTTCCGAAGCGATATCGACGTGGTTGCCAATCGTAATGCCACCTTGAGAGCCAACTATTTGGCGACGTCCGTCAAGACTAACCCGCTCGCCAATGATGGTGTCATCACCAATGGTGATGTGGCGAGGATCGTAGATCCGAGCCATCATGTGAATGGTTGAACCTTTACCAAATCTGATTCCGCACAAACTATACACAAATTTGCGCAAAAAATGGAATGGTATAAAGCCCACACACCACCAAAGCCAACCAGTAACGAGTTCCAACCATATCGTTGTAACTCTGTTAATGATTTTTTCTGTCAGTGAGCGGCGACCGGTATTTGATGATGTCATACACAAATCATACGCTATTTAATAGTTAGTCCCAAGTGTTTCAATCCCGCTGGTGTCACTACCCTACCTTTAGACGTTTTCTGAATGAAGCCAACTTGCATTAAAAATGGTTCAATGACTTCTTCAATCGTCAGCGGATCTTCGCTGAGCGCCGCCGACAGAGTACTCAGACCCACTGGCCCACCTTGATATTTTTCAACAATGGTTGTCAAAAAACGCCGATCATGATCGGTCAACCCAAGCCTGTCTACTGCTAAACGATCGAGTGCTTCAGTGACAGTGCTTGGCTCTACCCTTCCTTCATATCTGACCTGAGCGACATCACGGACACGTTTGAGAAGTTGTAGTGCAATTCTAGGTGTCCCACGAGATCGCTCGGCTATTGATGCCGCGCTTTCATGATCCAAAGTGATACCTAGTTTTTCTCCGGCTTTCTGTAAAATCTTTTTTAGTTGGTCAGGCACGTAGTATTCCAGTCGGTGAATTAGACCAAATCTATCTCTAAATGGCCCAGTTAGCGCCCCAAATCGAGTTGTAGCTCCCACTAAAGTAAATCGTGGCAAATCTAATCGCACTGTTCTCGCAGATGGACCTTTGCCGATCACAATATCAAGGGCAAAATCCTCCATCGCTGGATAAAGTGTCTCTTCCACCACCTTATTGAGTCGATGTATTTCATCAATAAACAACACGTCACCTGACTCTAAGTTGGTCAAAATTGCCGCTAAATCACCAGCTTTAGCAAGAGCTGTACCAGAGGTAATTTTGACATTTACACCCATTTCTTTGCCAATCAAATGTGCCAAAGTTGTCTTGCCTAACCCAGGCGGTCCATATAACAGCACATGATCCATTGGTTCTTGGCGCTGCTTGGCAGCTTCAATCGCGATCAACAAGGACTCTTTGATTTTGTCCTGACCAGAAAAATTGTTCCAAGAATCTGCGCGCAGTGAAACAAACAATACTTCGTCTTCTGTGGTTGCGGGAATTGGCGTGACTGATGAATCTATCATGCGTGGTTAGTCAGGTTTTTCATCGCCTGTTTGAGCAAGTCACCTGTTGCCGATGATCCGCTCATGTCCAAACCTTGGACTGCCTTGTAGATGTCGGTGCTGCTGAAGCCCAACGCTTCCAACGCCTGAGTCACTTCTTGCTCTTGCGCAGAACTAGGCCCTAAATTGAGCTCACGAACACTGCCTAGTTTCGTTTTTAGATCAATAATAATTTTCTGGGCTAATTTTTTGCCAACCCTTGGCACGCTACTGAACACACTCACATTAGCATCTTGCACCGCTTCACTAATTGTTTGCGTACCGTACTCCATAATGCCCAGGGCAGTCTTCGGACCAACTCCAGAGACACTCAACAACAATTCAAACATTTGTTTATCCTGGGGTGAATTAAATCCAAATAATTCCAGAGCATCTTCACGCACATGTGTGTAGATATATAACTCTACCTCCGTCATAACGGCAAACTCTGTAAGCAGCCGGGCGGGGACTTGCACCGTGTATCCCACCCCACTTACTACAATCAGTAGTTGATCACCTAGAATTTTCGGTTGTCCTTTGAGGTAGCCAATCATGAGATTCGTGTCTCTTTCGCCTACCACTATACACGCTGGTGGGAAAGAACGCTATCTGTGAGGCAAAGCGCCATCGCATCAAGCGTATCGTCGAGAATATGAGCAGTCGGCATCTGCTGATTTGGCCACTTTACCTGCAACTTCACCATTTTAGCTACAGCCGTTTTATCGGCTCTTCCACTACCAGCTGCTGCTAGCTTAACCTGCATTGGGTTGTACTCGTGGACGACGATCGTATGTGCCAACAACTGCGCAATGATCACACCTCGAACTTCTGAAACTCGCATGGCAGTGGTT
>JBPOHR010000017.1:0-10567 GCA_052035325.1 Patescibacteria group bacterium | reverse complement strand
TTCATCAGGCATCGGGAGGGTGGACTTTTCAGATGTAGATGCTGGTACACACGAGGTCATTGTGACGTACGAAAACCAGCAAACTCGGCAGTTTGTCAATGTAAAGGGAGCTAGTACTGAACAGTTATACGAAGTGCTCATTCCAACAACGCATACTTCAGTTCGACTACTGCCCTGGTTGATGGTGGGAGGTGGGATTGGTGCTATGGGACTATTAGTGTGGTATCTGATGTGGAGACGTTATCTGACTGTTTAGGGGCTATTTGAAACTAGAAAGTAATGGCAAACTTGATACAATACTCAAGTTCATTCACATTCCCCGATAGCTCAATGGCAGAGCATCTCGCTGTTAACGAGAGGGTTCTAGGTTCGAGTCCTAGTCGGGGAGCATTCACATTATAGGCCTAAAATAGGTTGATATATCAATCCTTTTTTACACCTAGACCCCCAATAGGTCGCCCTGGCTAAGCCACGGACTAACTTAATTTGCTTTAAGTTAGTATACTATTTGGCATGATAGAAGATATTAGACCAGAGTTTCAAGATGACTTTCTATACAACCCTCCTCTTGACGCTCCAGAAAGAGTTGATATTCCTGTGAATCAACCACAGGAATTAAATCAAGCTCCATCTCCAGAGATAGGAGACGATCTTATTCAAGAAGTAAAATCACGAGTTCCAGATAGTCTGAGAGTTTTTGAAAAAAATGATTTTGTGGATTTTGGTGGAACTATTCTCGAAGGTCAGTATAGGCGTGCAGTAGTGGCGCGAGATCGGCAATCTTCTGAAAAAGTAATTATAAAATTACCACGATTAAAACAATTTAACGACCTTGTTAAATATTTGAGACCGGGAGTTTATTCAGAGTCGCTAACAAGACTTCCTCTATCAGAAGAAAGAAGACGACAGCTTGAAAAAGCTGGAGTGACACCTGATGAGATGGTATTAGAGCAAGATGTTGATTGGGAAAAAACACTTAAAAGTCCTGAGTTCACTCAAAGATTTACAGAAGAGGAATTTGATAGATTAGAAATGGCGCAGATAGCTGCAGATATTAGTCCGGCTGTATCAAGGCCAATCGGCATTTATTTTACCAAAGGTGGAATGCCCGCCGAAATTGATTTGTTTCATGAAACTACAAGAACAGAATCTCAAAGAGATATTGAACTAACAGTAGAGCAGCAAGCTTACTTTCATTCGGAAATACAAAGGATTGCAGATCACGGATTGGTTCCTGCCCTAGATATGATGTCGCTGCATAATCTTCTGATAACGGGAGAGGGTCCTGAAGACATTAAATTTCTTGAGGCAGAATTTGTGGGGTTTGATCCATCAAAAATAAAGATTAATGATGAAAATACAGAAAAGTTTAAGAATGTTTGGGAAAGATATAGCTCTAGAAATCAGAAAAAGACGTAATGTGCGTATGAGTCTAGTTAATTGCTGGAATTTGACTTTGCTAGCCGTAACTAGTCTTTAAGAAGAAGTTTCTTGCCCACTCCCTAGTTCGTGTAGCCACCCCTTCGGGGAGCTTTGAAACTATAGGCCTAAAATAGAGCCGTAAATCAATCCTTTTCAGCACACAAACCCCCTATAGGTCGGATTGCCTGGGACACGGAATGAGTAGCAATTATTTGACCTCTGTAGTCATTACACCCAAATCTTCTTTTCTATGTAATACTTTACATTTTTTACATAGTTGGTTTACTTATTGTTAATGACGAATACTTCTTCTCCATATAACCAGCTACTTGCGCTTTCACCTCAAGCAAATCTTGAAGACGTAGCAATTCTCAAAAAGTTATTACGGCCAATAAAGCTATTTCTCAGTTGAACGGCTTGATTAGATCATTAGAGAATCCTGTTGATTACTAGTCTAATCTATCATATACAGCCAGGGTTAGATTCTCATTTAAGTTTTCAACCTTCGTTAGTTTTTTGTTTCCAAAACTGTCAATTTCCCAGTTTGACCAGTTTTGCCAATTAAATCCTGGTACTTCAATGACATATAACAATTGTTCGGCATCTGCATGATCAGTGATTTCCTGTACGGTGAATCCTCGATTGCGGAGTAGAAAACGGTAGTCATCAGCTTGGGGGACCTCGGTCTTTTCGGTCAAAGCTGACACTACAGCGATCTTTTTATCTTTGTCAATCAAATTTTTTTCGACAATAGTATCTGCAATTGACTCAATATTCTCAATAGTACGAGCAGACTTAGGAACAGGCTTAATGAGTGGAGAGCCGATCAATAGAACGAATGAGAATACAAGTAATAGCATCGCCGTTACTTTTCGTCGCATGAATACAACAATAATCGGAAAAATAGTCATGATGGCAACTGCGAACAGGTAGCGCCAAATTACATTGCTAAAAAACAGAGTGAAGCAAAAAAGAATTATTGTCAGCACAAACCAACTTTTTTCGATTCGATCCTTACTTCTATGTATTTGATAAACTGCTATTCCTGTTGCAGCACCCATTGACAACAAAGATAACCCTAATAGGTCACTCATTTGTTTGGCGTTATAGCTGCTAAGTTCTAGACCAATGCTATTGGTTGAAGGTCTACTCAGGAAACTGCGAATAATATAACCTTTTGTGATAACTTCAAATGCAATGAGTGGTGCGAGAGGAAGTAAAAACGCTACTAAACCCACTGCAGCTTCTTTCCATTTATGACCACGTGTCCACCAGCTAAGGAGTAAAAATACCGGGAGAAAGCCTGCAGCCGGATGGAGGGCAACTGCAAATCCTCCAGCCAATGCTGCTAGTATAAATGGTGCTCTAAACCACAGAGCGGTAATGCAGATGAGCACAAAATACATGTAGCTAAATCCGTTTCCCGGATGAAGGATGTTATCGCTCATAAGTGGGAGAAGTCCTATGACTAGGGTACCCGCAACTCCTGCATAGGAGTATTTCTTCACAGCATGATAACCAAAATACCCAGTTGCCAGCAAACCTAGAAAGAGATTGAACCATACTATTCCTTCAACCTTACCACCAAAGAGAACAATGGAAGGATAATAGAGGTAGTAGTAGACCGAACTTGCATGAAGGCCGGGTCCAAGCCAAGGTCCCAGCCAAACCACCTCGCCTTTTTGGATATTAGAGATTTGTTGTAAATCCCTAGCAAGATCGGTGTCAAAGTATAGAGATTCCAGACCACTGTTTGTCCATGTAACGAGGAGTAAAAGGAGGCAAGAGATTAAAAGTAACCACGGCGAAACCAATCTTAGCGTTCTGTTTAAACTTTGCATATATTCAGAATACTCCATGAGCAAGAAAATATCACTGTGGCTATTTGTCTGGTCACGACATAATACATTTTGCTTCGCATTGTTTCTGGTGAAACGATGTGAATAGGTAGCATTTTAACCACTCCCTAGTTAGTGTACCAACCCGCTCGGGGAGCAACGTCCTATAGTAAATAGTATCGCTGTCGGTGTAATTTACCGGCTATTTCACAAGCAATCAATTGACAGTCTCTGATTACTCATTAAAATACGTATTTAGATCCGTTTAATCGAAGTCGCGCTCGGTGAAGGCTTTTTATGAATGACTGGTTTACTATCACCGAAGTTCAACCTGATGTCTTTGCCATCTCGGAGTTTAAACACTTTCAAGAAGTGAGTTGTTTTCTCATTCTCGACGGTGATGAGGCAGTGCTCTTTGACACAGGTATGGGATTTTATAGCATGCGAGAAGTAGTTGAATCTATCACCTCGCTTCCTGTGTCAGTTTTTCAAACCCACGCTCACTGGGATCATATTGGTAGCAGTCATGAATTTGCATCAGTGTCGATCTTTGCTGATCCGCTCGAACAGCAGAGACTACGTGAGGGCTATACGGCTGATGGACAGACGGTTCTGGGTACACCCAACTTTAGTACATTGACGGACGGGCAAATGATTAAACGCAACACTTTTTCTATCCAAGTTGTGCATACCCCAGGTCATAGTCCTGGTTCAGTGTGTTATTTGATCCCGGAAAAAAAACTAGTTGTGGCAGGTGATTTGATTTATAAAGGTCCAATATATTTATTTTTGCCAGAGTCAAATGTTGGTGACTATATACGTTCAGTCAAGCGCCTTTCTTCATTGCTGGAAGCAGGTGAGTATAAGCATCTTTTACCTGGTCACAATACTGTCTATGAATCTGCTGGGTTGGTGAGTGAGTTTGCAACAGCTTTACGCGCTGTGCAGCTTGTGCCGGGTAAGGAATGTAGCTTTGAAGGTTTTAGTTTTAAGTGCTAGGTGTGGTTGGCTAGCTACTTTAGTTTTTCCATGGTGCTACAATTTTTTACATCATATGACGACACATACTGTTGGTGAACAAATCTATAATAAAATTTTGAATGACTTGCGTAGTGCTCATGCAGTATTTACGGTGATCGAACACGCACCAGTATTTACAATGCAGGAAGCACAGGAAGTTGTGGGAAGTAAAGAAAGTGAAGAGGTCAAGGTGGTATTCGTACGGGTTTATGAAACGAAAAAAACACATTCATTTGCTTTGATTGTGTGGACTGGTAACAAGCCTATTAACTACAAAAAAGTAGCAGAAGTGCTCGGTGCGAAGAAGGTTTCTATGGCATCATCAGAAGAGGTTGAACAGCATCTTGGTATCAAGGTTGGAGCGTTAACCCCTTTCGGTTATGTCGGAAAGCATCGAATTATTATCGATGCCTCCCTTTTGGTACAAGAATTTTTGTACATTAATCCAGGCTTACATGACAAAACAATTCGACTGAATGCATCAGATTTTAAGCACTTGGTTACCGAAGCTGCATCATCAGTAACAATTATTGATGATGCAAAGTGAAGCTATTTCTCCAGATAACATTGTGAGCCTAAGAATGTGCATGGCGATGATGCATCACTAATGAGCATTTTTAACCATGTAACCACCTCCTGGGGGAGCTTTCATATTATGGGCTTAAACAAGAGCCTTAAATCAATCTTTTTCAGCACGAAAACGCCCAAAATAGGTCAGCTTGCCTGGGAAACGGACGTTCTAATAAATTACTAAGCATCTAAGGATGGTACAATGGAACCATTGTAGAGTCAGAGATTAAATATGAGTAACTTGCTATTTTTATTAAAATAAGCCCTTTACCTTGAAAGGAAGATATGACTGCAAATGAAAAAAACGATTACGATAGAACAGAAGGGTTGGTTGTAGAATCAAGAGCTCAAACAGATGAGGAGGAAGCGGCAGCGGCCAGAGAAATCCTTAAATTTAACTTATATAAGGAGTTGTACGCTGCAATTGTTGCTGCAGTTGAAGCAGTAAGAGGTGGTTCTATGGGTGTGGATGAGAGAGAATTAGCTGAAATGATTAGTAGTGCACTTTCTGTTGCTTCGAATAATGCCCAACAAATCACAATAGATTCACGCCCGCAGTAATCTAGTGTTAATAACAATGAGCGGAACATTTATCTCACTTAGTGATGTTCTGTTTATAAATAAGATCTCGTTATCCGTTACTTGTCTTGTAAAATATTTCCTTGATCCACTCCGTAATTCGTGTAGTGATCTGCTGGGGGAGCTTTCACACTATAGGCCTAAATTAGTGCCATATATCAATCCTTTTTAACACACAACCCCCAATAGGTCGGCTTGCCTGGGACACGGACTAGCCACGATGTTAAAATAACAGCATGTTTGCAAATCCTGACAATGAGGTAACTTTTCCGATATCAGCAACTCCTCAATCAATCGAGACCAGTGAAGCATCGCAACTTAGGAAAGAAACAGAGGCTCAGAATGGTCTGTTTTTGACAAGGTTTGTTAGTCCTGAGGCTATTGTTTCAATATTAAAAACTAAAGGGAGACTAAACTCTGTTAATCATGGTGGAAAGACTCATTTTGCTATAGGTTTAAATCGATATGATGACGAGAAAATGAAGAAGGTCAATGGGTCATATGGCAATGGTGGTGCAAGTATCGGTTGCTTCATGGTATTTCCAAAAGAAAACTCTCAGTGGGGTATAACACCTACTGCAGGTTCAGGTTTTGGAGAAGAACTCGTGTTGCCTCCAAATATTGTTGTGGACTATGATTCCTATTTATTTGTGGTTCCAGAGGAATTACCACTCGTTAAAGCGTGTCAAAGTAGAGAAGAAGCTCTGGGAATTCTGGGATCTAGAGACACTGCTGAGTCAGAGGTAATTAAAAAAGCAGAAGAACTTGTTTCGTTAAGAGCTAGACTAGCTGACCTGCTTCAAAAAGTTAGTTCTTCTGCCATCGAGAACTACTGCACAGAAATATTGATTCATAATCTTAGCCACGAGGATAAAAAACAAACAAGTCTTATGTCAGGCATGTTTATCAACGGAGCAGCTGGAATGAAAGACCTGGACACAACAAGAAAAATGGTTGAAGAGCTTGAGGCATTAGCAGCTTCGGTCTAATCAGTATTTGCAGCTGGTGGTTGTATAAACGTCATAGAGTAATCATTGCAGTTTAAGTATTACCTTTATCCGTGTAACCACCTCCTGGGGGAGCCATTTTTTTTACTTTCTCAAAATAAATTGTTTCATAATTTTTCATACACTGTCATACGATTTGTTCCTTGCTATACTTTTCTAATGAAAGATATCAATCTCCAAGCTCAGTGGGTTATTAATGCGCCTATCACTGAAGTGTTTAGGGTACTAACTGATTTTGAAAAATGGCCTGTATATTTTCCGAAAGTTGCCGCGTCTCTAGAAATTACCAAACGTGAAGATACTCATCTGGAAATTGCTGCGACTGTTAAATCGTTTGGCCAACACTTTCCAGTAACAATGCGAACGCAGATACTTCCGGGCAAAGGTTTTACTTCAGATAACGACAGTCCTAAATTTGGAACTTCCGGCCATGAAGAATTGTTGCTCTCTGAAATTCCAGAAGGAACGATGATTAATTACACGTATCAAGTTGCCATCCATAAACGATGGCTTCGCATAATTGCCAAACCGTTGATTGGGTGGTTTTCTATGAAATTCTGGGAAAAAGCAGTAATCGATGAACTAAGAAAGAGGCTGGAGAGATAATTGACAAAGTTTGCTATCATCTGCTATATGGCAACACTCCATCCCTGGATCAACTTCAACGGTAAAGCGGAAGAAGCATTTACCTTTTATAAATCTGTTTTCGGCGGGGAGTTCACAAAAATAGTGCGTTTCAAAGATATCGCTACTGCTGAATATCCAGTGCCAGAAAAAGAAGCAAACAAGATAATGTACATTGCGTTGCCGATTGGTCCAGACACTATACTGATTGCCAATGATGTACCAGAAATTATGGGTCAAGTTAATGAGCGTGAAAATCGAAGCAAAATTCTCGTACAGACTGACAGTAAGGAAGAGGCAGATAGAGTATTTGCTGGCCTCTCGGCTGGTGGAGAAGTAGAAGGAGCTATGGGCGACAGTCCGTGGGGTTCATATGCGGGTATGTTCCGAGATAAGTACGGCATTGAGTGGATTATTGAGTTTGTTGCCTAAATAGATTAGCAATTTCACTTGTTTTACTGCTCGCTTTTCACTATACTAATTCGTATCTTTGACTGAAGCTCTTGAAGCTCAATGTTACCTAGTTCGACTTTGGGCTTTTTGTTATGGTGTCTGCTTCTTCAAAGAAAACCTCTGATCAACCTCAGTTAAATGCTAACTGTGCATTATTTTCCAATCTCCAGGATATCCTAAGTGCACTATCTGAGATTGTTCAAGTTATCGACGCCCAAACGCTGAAGGTAGAGTATTCAAGCCGCAGTTTGCTTGAGTTGCTGGGTTATTCACCTCAGCAGATTGCTGCATTGGGAGATGACTGGCAAAGTAAAGTTGTTCATCCTAGTGAGTATCAGTTTTTGGTGAGTCATGTCCAAAACTACTCTAAAATGAAAAAAGGCGAACGTAGCAGGGTTGTGTATCGCGCAAAAGATGGGAGTGGCGGGTGGCGCAAGATCGAATCTATACATACCGTTCTTTCTCTGGATGAAGATGAGAAAGTGTTGAAAATAGCTGGACTCACCAGAGAATTGCTTGAAGTATCAACGCCATTGGAAGAGGTAACGGCAATTACCACAGAACATCGATGTAGAAATTGTCAAAAACTGTTAGGTGTAGAAAGTCCTGCGGCAGCAGTACTGGAAATAAAATGCCACCGCTGTGGTGAGTTTAACGCTATTTTGCGTAATGATTTACATAAATTATTTTACTCAACCAACTCAAAAGTGTACGTGACTGATGAAGACGGTGTTATTTTGTACATAAATGAGGCTATCTCACGCATTAGCGGTTTCAAACCAGAAGAAGTAATCGGCAAAACGCCAGCAATCTGGGGTAAGCAGATGACTACGGCCTTCTATCTCGACATGTACCGACAAATAAAACAGGAAAAAAGGTCAATTTCGCACAAAGTAACAAATCGCAAAAAAGATGGTGAGCTGTACGAAGCGTCGGTGCAGATTTCACCGATTCTCGATGTACACGGCGAAGTAAAGTACTTTATAGGGATTGAATCTGTCCATCATGCTTAGTTCATTACCCCTCATTCAAAACTTAGTTTTTGAAGTAGTTCTGCAGAAAACAGAATCACTTGGTTCAAGCGCATTTGCCACTACTTTTTCACTTCCCGCCGATTCCGGATTTTCATTTAAGCCAGGTCAGTATGTCTGGTTGGTTCTACCAGAACTGGTCAATCCCGATCCTCGAGGTGAGCGGAGAGCATTTTCTATCACGTCATCTGTATTAGATAAGAACTCGATTCAAATTGTATACAGACAAACAGAATCTAGCTTCAAGAAAACATTGCTCAGTGCACAGCCTGGATTTCGTGCGAAAATCATTGGTCCATTTGGTTCAGCCTTTGATCTGAGTAAGAATCCAAGTGAGGAGAAAGTAATACTTGCAGGTGGGGTGGGCATTGCACCGTTTCTGAGTATTTTGCGCTCGCCAGTCAGAGAGACGTTATCACAAACGAAGTTGATTTTTTCTAATGTAAATCCGGAACCCTGCAATTTTCTTGATGAACTCCAAGCCTTAACAGCTCAACACAACATCTCTTTTGAGAGGTTTCAAGGCTACTTTAGCGATGCAATGCTGCCCACTACGATCAATTACCCCAATACTACTTTCTATGTGTGTGGATCGAAGCGCTTCGTAGCAGCTGCCTCAGATGCATTGTTCGCTAAAGGTGTGACGCGAAGTCAAATGCACTTTGAACAGTTCTATCCAGCTTATCCTGACTCGCTCACACGAGAGCGACTACTAAATAATGATGGTGAAAATCCCATCTTGCTCCAAGCGTTGCAAGATTCCAAAAATCATGTAATTATCACTGACCCAAATGGAATAATCCTGTTTGCCAATCGAACAGCAGAGGGAACGACAGGTTTTTGTTTTGCTGAAATGGAAGATCAAACTCCACGATTATGGGGTGGAATGATGTCTGATGAGTTCTATAGAAGTTTTTGGAAGCAGAAGCAATATGAGATGGGTTTCGACGGTGAACTAACTAATCGGCGAAAAAATGGTGAACTCTATAATGTGATTGCTCATATATCAGCAATTTTTGGTCCGAACAAAAACGTGATTGGCTACATTGGGACAGAAGAAGACATTACTCAGCGAGTACAACTTGAGCAAAAACTTCAGGAAAAAAACACACAGATTGCCAGCGAAAATGCGAAAGATGAAGCCATTCTAGAGAACATTGGTGACGGCTTAGCTGTGACTGACAAGACAGGGAAAATAGTCCGCGTTAATAAAGCGTTTGAAGAAATGCTGGGATGGGAACTAGCTGATGTTGTGGGAAAACCAATTGGTGAGGTAGTGCCAAGGGAAGATCTCGAAGGTAATCAAGTTGTATTTGAAGAGCAAATACTTTCACATACACTAGCAGGCACGAAGATTGTATCAATTCCTACGAGTGGTAAAACTCCACAGAAACTCGATGATGAATCACTTGAAACTATCACGATTCCTGCCTTTAACTATATTCGCAAGAACAAATCCAAGTTTTTAGCTGCTACCACCATTACACCTGTCACCGTTGGTGATGAGATCATTGGTGCAGTTGAAGTATTCCGCGATAGTACCAAAGAATACGAAATTGATAAGGCAAAAACGGAGTTTGTGTCGATAGCATCTCACCAGTTAAGGACGCCATTAGGGATAATCAAGTGGTATCTTGAAGCCATAGGAAGTGATGAATACATACAAAAGGCACCCGATTCGGTCCGAGGATATCTAGCCCAAGTAACGCAGAGTAATGAGCGAGTGTTGGCGTTGGTTCGCGATCTCTTATCGGTATCGAGGATTGATCAAGGGCGAGTCAAAGATAATCCAGAGTCAATTGATGGGCTACAGCTGGTCCAAGATTTGGTCCGGGAGATGAGTGTCTTGGCGACTCAACAACAGATCAAGCTGACGCTAAATACTTCAGCAACGAGTCCTGTAACTTTGAGAATTGATCCCCTCCGACTTCATGAAGTAATTGCGAACTTAGTGGCGAATGCACTTGAGTTCACCCCGGCTGGTGGGCAGATTTCCGTGACGGTTGAAGTTACATCGATGAAC
>JBPOHR010000043.1:0-7126 GCA_052035325.1 Patescibacteria group bacterium | reverse complement strand
ATTTGTGCAATTTGGTCTATTAGGAATTATGGCATTGAGTATTGATGGTGTTGGCTTACTACCATGGATAGTAAGAGGTGTGCAAACAAGTTTGGCACCAATGCGCAAAGTGGCGGTGGGTACGATGGTAGTGGGTGTGCAACCATTTTTGCAACTCCAAGAGAGTATGGTTGCTCAACGTCGGGTCCAACAACTGAACTCAGATTATGCAGTGGCGTTATCTGAATTAGAAGAACTAGAAAATCTCAAAGCTGAAAACAATGCCCTGCGTCAAATGCTTCAGGCTTCGGGAAGCTCTACTCAGTTAAGCACGCGAGTAATTACGGCACCTATTACGGCATTTGGAAGACCTGCGATTGGTGTGGGTAGTCAGCAAGGATTAATGGTAGGTAGTTTGGTGCTGGCGAGTGAAGTGCTGGTGGGGCGGGTGGAAAAAGTGTCAGCAGCTCAAGCAGAAATTCAGTTGCTTACCAGTCAGCACAGTTTACCGATACTAGCGCGTACTGCATCTGGTATTGAAGGATTGGTTGTGGGCGATGAGCGACGTTTACTCCTGAAAGAATTACCCATTACTGCCACAATCGAGCTTGGTGAGCGGGTGGTCACAGTTGGTCAGGAGGGTATACCACCAGGCTTGTTACTAGGTCAAATATCAGCACTTGAGCCAATTACCACGGCTGCAGCTCAAACAGCTGTTATTGATCCACTTGTATCATTTTTCCAAAGTCGAGTGGTGGAGGTGAGACCATGAAGTATTCGTTGACTACTTGGTTACTGATACTGCTTATGGGTTGGGTAGTGTTGGGAGTAGAAAGTGGACTGGGGATACCTGTTGCAAGTGTAGCGTTAAGTTGGCTTATAGCTCGACAACTCTATCAGGTTGGCCGAGTGCTATGGCTTAGCTGGGTGAGTTTGTGGATAGCAGGAGCGTATAACAATCCTGTGATTCTTGTGTGGCTGATTGTTATTGGTGGGTGGCTCGTTTGGCAAGAAAGTCGGCGATTTATCCCAACACAGACGGGACGTATTTTGATTATTAGTTTATGCGCAGCAGGCTTGCTTGGTCTACTGGCACATATCCAATTTACTGCCGCTAGCACGTTTTGTTTGGTAGTATCAGTGGTGATTGTCATATTTAGCTCAAGTTGGTTGTGGCGTACTCGAGTCACTTCATTTGCGTCGTAAATGAAGTGAACAACAAAACTAAAGGTGTATGCGTAACAAGATTACTTTTCGCAAGCTCTTCTTGCTTGGCAGACTAGCGTCAGCCAAGTCGCTACGGATGTGGTTGCTGGTTGGTTTTTGCTGCGGTTTTATGTTGTTGCTATTGGCTCGACTGATTGATGTCCAAGTGTTGCGTGGGAGTACTTTTCGTGTCGCTGCTGAGCAGAATAGATTACATTCTTTGCGGGTACCTGCAGAAAGAGGATTATTTCTTGATCGCTTTGGGCAACCTTTAGTGTGGAATGCGCGACGCTACTTTCAGGTGAGCGACCCAAAAGTGTTGTATCCAGAACTGATTCCCATTGCCCGAAACAACGCTCTACTGTTGATGGCAACAGGTAGTGGGACGGTGGTTACTGATTGGGTTAGGGAATACCGATGGCCTGAATCTCTGAGTCATGTAGTGGGTTATGTTGGTAAAGTTACAGCAGAGGACCTTGAGAGGGGTGTTACCTCTGATGTGAGTGATCAAGTTGGGAAGATGGGTTTAGAATCTACCTTTCAAAAGATGTTGAGTGGTAAAGCTGGTAGAGCACATTTTGAAGTGAATGCGCTTGGCCAACGACAGAGGGTGGTTTCAACAGAGCAGGCAGAACCAGGTACTAGTTTGAAAACAACCCTAGACCCCTATCTATCGGAAGTGGCATACCGGTTATTAGGGGGAAAAAGAGGTAGTGTTGTTGTTCTGGATGCTGAAAACGGAGAGGTGTTGGTAGTGGTGTCCAGCCCGTCATTCAATGCAAACGTGCTATCACAGCCGAAAAACGACACGACTGAAGAAGTAGTCCGACGCCAGCAAATTTCGCAGCTGTTTAGTGATCCCCGTTTAGTTTTTTTTAATCGGGCAGTTAGCGGAAATTATCCACCTGGGTCAATTTTCAAATTAATTACGGCGTTAGCTGGACTTGAAACAAATGCCATTACCGGTGACACCGTGGTGGTAGATGAGGGTATTTTGAAAGTGGGGGAGTATCAATATGGCAATTGGTATTTTCGACAATATGGTCGGACTGAAGGGCCAATTTCGATAGTGCGTGCGATAGCGCGCAGTAATGATATCTACTTCTATAAAGCTGCTGAGTGGATTGGACCTGACAAATTGGCAGAAATGGCTCGCCTCTTTGGTCTTGGTACACCAACTGGTATCGAGCTCGGGTCTGAAGCAAAAGGACTTGTCCCTGATCCAGCTTGGAAAGCCGCTTCGACGGGAGAGCAGTGGTATTTGGGTAATACCTATCACTATGGGATTGGGCAAGGTGATTTGTTAGTGACGCCGATGCAGATGGCAGAAGTCATTCAAGCTTTGGCCCACAATGGGTTGCGGTGTCAACCAAGCCTGCGTGATGGTCAGCGGCCACTTTGTACACAGGTGACGATTAATGATCAAAGTTGGCAGTTGGTATTGAGGGGCATGCTTGATGCTTGCTCGACTGGTGGTACCGCGTTTCCTTTCTTTTCATACAACCAGGAACGGCGTGTAGAAGGGGCGCCACTCGAAGAAGATGTAGCACGAGGAGCGATGGCATGTAAAACTGGTACGGCTGAGTTTGGGGGTGCAGATGAGAGAGGATATCGTAAGACACATGCTTGGTTTGTGGGTACTGCACATGTAGAGGTGCCTGCTGCTACAAGCAGTGCCAAGTTGGTAGAATCTTCAAAAAATGCTTTTAGCGTGATTTCGCCAACAGAACCTGTTCCATATCTGGAATGGCAGCAGTTAACGAGTGTTCATCCACTACCAGAATCTCTAGTATTTGTGGCAATGGTAGAAAGTGATGAGCAACAACCATATCAAGAAGGATCGCGTGATGCCGCACCAATAATCAAGCACATGATTGACTGGATGCAGGGGAAAAGCACTCTCTAAAATGTCAGCGTTTTGTCAGGTGGTGTTGGTAGACTTGGCATATGTTCAACCAAATAAATATGGTGGGGGATCGCCCAGTGTGGATTGCTGCAGCCAGTGTAGCCGGTATTGGTTTCAAAACATTACAAAAATGCGTGCTTTTTTGTGTCGAGAATGGTCTAACTCTCACCGAGTGGTGGGCTGAATCGGTAGCACTATGGCGTGCCAGTGGGTGTTCACAGCGCCAATGTGAAGAAATACAAACTTGGCAACAGCATTGGACGCCTGAAGCATATTTGGAGTATCTAGCAGAAAAAACCTTGTCTGTTGTGACGTATCATGATTCAGCATATCCGGAGTTATTGCACGAGATAGCTGATCCGCCGGCAGTGCTCTTTTATCAGGGAGCGTTGGCGTCGCTAGCAACCGATCGAAATGTGGGAATTGTTGGCACACGACACATGACTGTGTATGGTAAAACAGTTACCACATCATTAGTTGCTGACCTAGTTGCGTATGGCTGCACCATTATTTCTGGAGGAATGTATGGTGTTGATTTTTCTGCACACCAGGCAGCGGTAGCGGCCAGTGGAACGACTGTAGCAGTACTTGGGTATGGTCATGACCACGTTGCTGCTCAACAGCTTCGCTTACTGCGCGACAAGATACTTGAGTCAGGAGCATTGGTGAGTGAATATCCACCTTGGTTTCCTCCAAATCGCGGGACATTTCCAGCCCGCAATCGTATTGTCGCAGGGCTAAGTCAGGTAGTAGTCGTGACTGAGGCAGGATGGCAGAGTGGTAGTCACATCACTGCAGAGTTGGCAGCCGAGTATGGGCGGGAAGTGTGCGCTGTGGCCGGAGCAGTTACCAATCCAATGAGTGATGGAACTATTAAGCTGGTAAATCAAGGGGCGCACTTGATTCGTCACGCCCAGGATATAGCTGAGTTACTTGGTTGGTCGGTGATTGACCACTCGGTCGAAGAGTCGGAGCTTCCAGCAGACATGCGTACTATATATACTGCATTAGCAATACTGCCCGCGACTACGACACAATTACTCCACCAATTTGAGTGGCCGGTATCGAGGATACTAGCTACCGTAACTGAGTTACAATTGCGGGGTTTGATTACTCAATACAATTCAGTCTGGGGTGTGACTAGACGCATGTGTCATAATGGCTACTCGCAATGAAACTTGTAATTGTTGAATCTCCCACCAAAGCCCGCAAACTTGCCGAATACTTGGGCAGAGGGTACAGCGTCGAGGCATCAGTTGGCCATGTTCGTGATTTGCCCAATAAAAAACTTGGTATTGATATCGACCATGACTTCGAACCTACCTATGAAGTTGACCCAGAGAAAAAAGACATTGTGGCTAAGCTGCACAAATTGGCACAGGGAGCTGATCAAATTTTTCTTGCAACTGACCCTGATCGAGAAGGCGAGGCAATTGCTTGGCACTTACGTGAATTACTAACCGAGAAAAAAGGCAAAGCAGCTGGTGTGTCTCTCGCAAAATTTGCTCGAGCTACGTTTCATGAAATTACCAAATCGGCGGTTGAGGCTGCAATGGCTAAACCCGGTGAGCTCAACCTATGTTTGGTGGATGCACAGCAAGCTCGCAGAATGGTAGATCGTTTGGTGGGATACCAAGTTTCGCCTGTGCTGTGGAAAAAAGTTCGTCGCGGTTTGTCCGCAGGGCGTGTCCAATCAGTGGCACTGCGTCTAATCGTTGAGCGTGAACGAGAAATAGAAGCATTTAAACCTGAAGAGTATTGGGAAGTTGATGTTGCGTTGGCAACATCGGGTGATGTCGCCATAAGCATCGAGAAAATCTTCCCTGAAGGTAAACTGGCAAAAGAAATCCCAGAGAATCTCCTGATTGCGCGTGTAGTGAGTGTGAATAACAAAACATATGAACCACATAGTGCGGCAGATGTCGACACAATTAAAAAAGACCTTCACACCAGTACATATGTGGTCGCGCACATCGATCGCAAAAGTCGTGAGCGTAGCAGTTTACCTCCATTTACCACTTCAACACTGCAGCAAGCGGCCGCCAATCGTTTGGGGATGACCAGCAAGCAAACAATGACGTTGGCACAGCAACTGTATGAAGAGGGTTTGATTACCTATCATCGAACTGATTCGGTTGCCCTGTCTGCACAATCATTGGAAATGGCTCGCGGTTATATTGGTCAAACGTATGGGCCTGCCTATGTACCAACCAAACCGCGCTACTTCACCACAACCTCAAAGAACGCTCAAGAGGCTCATGAGGCAATTCGGGTCACTGACGCTCAACTTGATCCAGATTTGGTGGCAAGTAGGGGGGCAAAACTGACTGAGCGACATGGCAAACTCTACGACCTCATTCGACGTCGTTTTCTAGCGAGTCAGATGACGGCTGCTGTCTATGATCAGACAGCAATTACTATAACTGGCACCGGTGATAAGACTTATGAATTGCGGTGTAGTGGTTCAGTCGTGAAGTTTGATGGTTGGATGAAATTGTTTGAGGCGCAAGAGGATGTGGTTTTACCAGCGGTGAGCGAAGGTCAAGGCTTGCCGTTTGCGGGACTTAATGCTGCTCAGAAGTTTACCCAGCCACCTGCTCGTTATAACGACGCCTCACTGGTCAAAGAGCTGGAAAAGCGGGGTATTGGCCGACCAAGTACCTATGCCTCGATTATTTCCGTGATAGTTGATAGGGGATATGTGGAGCGGCTTGATCGGCGTTTTGTTGCTAGTGCGACAGGTATGACAGTCAACGACTTTTTGGTCAAGTATTTTGATGTTTTTATGGAGTATGACTTCACAGCGGAGATGGAGGAAGACCTTGATCGGATTTCCCGCGGTGAGAAGAAGTGGAAGGACGTGGTAAGAGAGTTCTATAAACCACTCGACAAAATAATTGCCAAAGTGACCGAAGGCGCAGAGCGAGTGCAAATTCCTGTCGAACAGACCGGTGTATCATGTCCGAAATGTGGTGAGACAGACAAAGGTGAAATTGTCATTCGCACCGGCAGATTTGGTAAGTTTAAGAGTTGTAGTCGATTCCCAGATTGTGATTTTACAGAAAATATTGTCGAAAAACTGCCAGATCAGCATTGTCCGCTATGCCAGCAAGGTGATGTCATCATCAAAAAGTCACGTTGGGGCAAACCTTTTTTTGGTTGCAGCCGCTATCCAGATTGTAACTGGGCCAGTTGGCGAAAACCTGAACCAAATCTGCATATATCTGCCAAAGAGTGGGAAATCATGCAAGCCGAACGAGAAGAACGCAAAGCCGCCCGCCAGGCAAAATTTGGTGACAAAAAAGTCACTTCCAAGAAATCTGCAACCAAAAAGACAGTAGGTACAAAAAGTACAACGAAGAAAAAGAGAATCGTTAAGAAAAAGACCACAAAGGCAGCATGAAAAAAGTCGCGGTGTTTGGAGGTAGTTTTGATCCGCCACACCTTGGCCACGAACAAGTTATCCGGGAAGTACTAGAAAGCAAGATCGTAGATGAAATCTGGCTACTGCCAGTCAAAAACCACCCGTTTGCAAAAAATGTTTCTCCTGCCAAAGATCGACTCGCTATGGTGCAGCTGATGTTGACGCATTTGGCCAGACCAGAGGTTCGAGTGGAAGAGTACGAGTTGACGGTTGAAGGTATTAATTATTCATACTTGAGTTTGCAACATCTGAAGCAACAACATCCAGATACGGTTTTTCACTGGCTGATGGGTAGTGATTTATTGGCAGATTTCTCCACTTGGGAGCAAGCAGACGAGTTGGTAAACGATTTTTCTGTACTCGTGTATCCTCGGAGTGGATATGGATGGGAGCAGATCTGGCCAGGAATGACCGCTCTCACCACATTGCCCACCATCACGGTGTCGTCCACAACCGCTCGGGCTGCCCTGGCAGCCAATCAAGATACAGCCTCACTTGTGCTTCCTGAAGTTGCTGCGTATAGTAAGGCTCATCATCTGTATTGATGAAGCGATTAATATGCCAAGTATGTCACCACGAGTAGCTGATCCCCAACGTGCCATCGATGAAAT
>JBPOHR010000046.1:0-20933 GCA_052035325.1 Patescibacteria group bacterium | reverse complement strand
ATTTTACAGGGGGTACTTTGTTGGAAATCAGTATTACCCCAACGCCAGTCCTATCAGTTGAGACATTTCAAACGGCTATACCGACCTTTTTCGAAGTAAGTAGCGTTCAGCCCACAGGTCAAAATAGCTTTGTGATCCGAGGAAAAAGTATTACTGATATGCAGAAAAATGAAGTCTTAGCCTCAATGGCAAGCACTTTCTCAGACAAAAGTATTGCCGAGCTACGATTTGAAACAGTTGGTCCAACTCTTTGTAAGGAGTTATTGATCAAAACGCTGGTTGGTATTTTGATTGCTGCAGTGATAATTACATTTTACGTTTCTCGGCAATTTAAGGAACTAAAGTATGGAGTGTGCGCAATTATTTCGATGGTACATGATTCCCTAGTTTTGCTAGGGGTATTTAGTTTACTGGGGAAATTTGCCGGGGTTGAGGTTGATGTACTGTTTGTCACCGCATTGTTGACGACATTATCATTTTCAGTGCATGACACGATAGTGGTCTACGATCGTATCCGCGAACTTCGCAAGCTGCACCACACCATGACCTTGGAACAAGCCATCAATGCGGCAGTCCTACAAACGCTGAGTCGTTCGCTGAATAATTCATTGACCATTATTATTATGTTACTTGCGCTGGTATTGTTAGGGGGGGTGACAATTCGTTGGTTTGCAGTGGCTCTATTAGTAGGTGCAATTACTGGAACGTATTCATCAACGTTTACAGCGGCTCCATTGGTACTTGTATGGGAACAGTTGAGTAATCGTTGGAAACGAAAACTATGACAACACCAACAGATTGGTACTCTTATCCCACAGGCAAAATTGCCAAAGGTGCGTATTGTGACAGCTGCGGCCGTTATAACGCACGACACGTCACCTGTACGGCATTGGCAGTGAACCAGCAAGGGCAAGTCATGCTCACCAAACGTAAACGCGATCCCCAAGCAGGTTGGTGGTGTATGCCTGGCGGGTATATCGAGTGGGACGAGACTATAGCTGAGTGTGCGGTGCGAGAATTGGCAGAAGAGGTGGGAATCAACGTCACCGCTGACAAAGCTGCACTTCTCGATGTATTTTCGAGTCCCAGTCGTGACCTAGATGGACGTCAAAATGTTGATTGTTGTCTGATTGTTCCTGTTAGTGATGTCGAACTAGTCCTCAATGAGGAAGAAGTGGCTGAGGCCAAGTGGTTTAGTGTGGATGAGTTGCCGGAAGAAATTGCTTTCGACCATCGGCAGATGATCATTCGATGGATGGCGCAGGCTGACTAAGTATTGCTTGCGCACGGCTAAGTAATTTCTGTCGATCATTTAGCTCCGGCTGTTCAAGTACTTCTTCAAATAATATTCTGAGGATGCGGCCAATCTCAGGTCCCGGTTTCAAACGTAGTTCTTTCATCAAGTCACTGCCATCTATAACAAGATCAGTGACAGCCATAGGTTGATGGAGTTGTTCAATCATGCGGGCTTTAAGTTCTTCGAGGCGCCAACTTGTTTTTCGTGCCCCACTTCCCAGTCTATCGCCTTCACGTAAATCCAAGATATCGTCGATGTTCTCGAGACCCACTTGGCGCATAAATCGTCGAATTGAAGCATCGGTGTTATGAGGCTGATAGTAGAACATATGATAGCGGACGAGCGTGAAGATGCGTTCACAGTCGATGCGAGATAGACGCAGGTGATCGGCAATTTTCTTGGCAACTCGTGCTCCAATTAACTCATGGTTGTAGAAGGTGAATTTGGTTGGCCCCGGTCGCTGCGTTTGTGGCTTAGCAATGTCATGAAGGAGTGTGGCGAGGCGCACAATTGGATCTGGCGAAGGACAATAGCGCAGCGCATCTAGGCTATGTGTCCAGACATCAGTAGTGTGATGACCACCTTGCTGAACACCTTTGCCAGCCAGGAGTTCTGGCATGATGAATTGCAGTAAACCAGTTTGATCAAGTAATTCAATTGCTTCAGCAGGATAGTCACTCGAGAGCATTTTAATAATTTCATCGCGAATACGTTCGGCGCTAATATGTCGGATTAAGTGACTATTTGTTTCAATTGCTGCAAACGTATCATCCGCTATAGCTACATTGAGTTGAACGGCAAATCGAATTGCCCGCAACATCCGCAGTGCATCCTCCTCAAAACGAACAGTGGGATCGCCGACTGCGCGTAGTTCATTTTCTTGTAAATCATGCCAACCATTGTAGGGATCGATCAGCGTGTAGTCGTCTGCGCTCAACGACACATAGAGAGTAGTGTCACCAATTCTGCTAATGGTTTGTTCCAACCAAGCGGATTTAACCTGTACAGCCATTGCATTAAACGTAAAGTCACGCCGATTTAAATCCTCTTGGAGGGTAGTACCCCACACCATTGAAGTTGGCTTGCGGTGATCATCGTAGACTTCTTGTGATCGGTAGGTAGTGATTTGGTATGTTGGCTCATTTTTTGAGGTTGCTGCAGCTTTTTGTGCACTACTCTGTTGGAGGGAAATGTGAATTTTCGTGGCTTGAGCAACATCGATGAGCCGGTTGCGATTTTCTGATGGTGTTGGTGTATCAAATTCTGGCAACGCGACTCCCCAAGATGCTTCTGCTTGAGTCTTCAGGTGCTCATGTGCCACGCTGACGGTGCCAAAATTGTTTTCATAGAAATGTTCGGGGAAGAGTGCTTGGATTTCCTCTGGTTTGGCATTGGTCGTGAAGTCATAATCATGCATCGATCGTGTTGGCCGCTGCTCCAGGGCATCGAGTAGCAAATCCCTGACCTCTCCACCCACTAGATAGGTGTCAAATCCTGCCTGCTGTAAGGTCTGAATTATAAATAGTGCGTAAATACTTAGCGAAATCGTCATTACCAGTAGTATAGCGTGCTCAGACTTGTCACGGGAGTATGAGCCGGGTATAGTGCCACCATGGAGTGGCACTCACTTTCTGACAAAGTTCCCCAGACAATTGAAGATTTAATCCAGATCTTGGCCGAAAATCGAGGTATTACTGATCTTGACGAGTTTTTATCGCCCACTCACCCTCTGGAATTGACACTTGAGCAGGTTGGTATAGATAAGCAGCAGATGCTCAAAGCCTTGGAAATTCTTGAGACAGCTCGTGAAACCAAGCAGCCAATTATTGTTTTTGGTGACTATGACGCTGATGGTATCTCCGCGACGACTATTCTATGGCAGACGCTGCATCAACTTGGTTTTGATGCCAAGCCCTTTATTCCGCACCGTGAGAAACATGGTTATGGTGTGTCAGCTGCAGCTATTGCCGATATGAAAGAACAGGGCTGGCTCGAAGTGAAGGATGGAGTCGCCCCGGTGTTGATTACCGTAGACAATGGGATTGTGGCGCATAAGCCAATTGCCAAGTTAGTCAAACTGGGAATGACGGTGATCATTACTGATCACCACGTCGCTGAAAAAAAGTTACCACCGGCTGCTGCCGTGGTGCACACCACCAAGTTATGTGGAGCGACGGTCAGTTGGATGTTGTCGAGGGAAATTATGGCGACATTTGGTAAACTAGTCACCGATCAGTGGTGGCAGCTGGATGTAGCAGGTCTAGCAACGATTGCCGATCAAGTGCCCTTACTTGATGCCAACCGATCTTTTGCCTGGTGGGGTATCAAAGCACTTCGGCAGACAACACGGCCTGGTATTACGGCTATTTTGACACAGGCGACAGTTGAGCAGTCAACTATTGATGAAAACACGGTTAATTATGTGCTAGCGCCACGGATCAACGCGATGGGGAGACTTTCTCATGGCTTGGAAGCATTGCGATTGCTATGTACTACGACCAAAGCTCGTGCCGAACAGATTGCCACCAAGATCAACGATATTAATACCCAGCGACAAAAATTGACTGAAGATCTGGTGCGGATCGCCTTGAGTCAGCAAGCGCAGTGGGCTGACAAAAACCTGATTGTCGTGTCATCACCTGCCTATCATGAAGGTGTGATTGGGTTGGTGGCAGGAAAACTCGCCGAGCAGTTCCACAAACCAGCGATTGTGATCGCGGTAGGAGAAAAAAGTGCGAAAGGCTCGGCCCGCTCGGTGCCGGGTGTGGACATGATTGCTTTTTTGCGAAAGCATCGTGAACTCTTTACGGAGCTTGGCGGCCATCCGATGGCTGCAGGATTTGGAGTTGAGGTAGAAAGAGTGGAGGAAGTGAAAACGGAGCTGGAGGAGGCAGATGACACATTTGCAAACTATACTACTGTGGCAACGTCTGTTGATTTAGTTTTGCCTGAGCATTTCTTTTCGCTTGAAGTAGCTGAGGCTTTGCAGCAACTAAGACCACATGGGTCAGCAAATCAATTGCCATTGTTTATGGCTGAGAAGTATCAAATCATTGATCTAGTTGCTATTGGTAAAGAAAAGAAGCATCTTAAGCTACAAGTGAAAAAAAATACCGACCAAATGCTTGAGGTCCTTTTCTGGAATCAGAGCGCAAACTCCTTACTCATGGCAAAACAAGACAACATCACTTTTACTGTTTCGCTCCTCACTAGTAGCTGGAGGAACAAAGTCCAACTTCAGTTAACGGCGCAGGTAGTTACTGTCGAGGGTGACCAAGCAGCTGAGTATTGAGTTCATTTCGTAAAAATAACCATGCACTGTTAGCTGCTTCATACGTTATAGTAGCTGTTAGCTGTTCACTTTGTTCATCATCCGATGCAGCAATAGCAGTCATGAGTTGTGACGCAATCCATCGAAGTTCAGTCCTTTGCGGTATTTGTTTGCGTCGTTCATATCTACCTTGTCTGGCTATCGTGTGTCGATATCTTATCCTTGTTCTTGGAACTTCCTCTTCTAAGATGCATCGGGTAAGATCAATCTTCTCGTTCGCATCTGAAAGAGCTATCTCTCTATCAAGAGGTATGTCTGCTTCAATTAATCGTTCTACCTCCTCTCTTTTTCTCACTTCGATTAATCGTTTTGCCTCGTCTCTTTTTCTCAATGCTCTGTTCAGAATTGCAAAGCATGTATCAAGAGGTAAGCTTCTAATCTGTTCTGAGAATCGTTCTGTATTAAACATGTGCTCCTTTCAAATGTAAGTTATAAATGTGTCGAAGATACATGATGTACGACTCGGTATTTTCAGCAGCCTGGCGTAGTTGCTTGTCAATGCTTGCTTCGAGTTGTCTCCTTCTCTCTTTCCTGAAACCATACGTGCTAATTCTATTACCAAAAAAAGTTGGGGTACTTGTGAACTGACGATAGTTGAAAGGGTCTTCCAATTTTTTCACAGCTTCACGAGGTCTAGAGTCGGCAAGATAATACGGGTTTTGACCTGGAAGTACCTCTCTTCGTTCAAAAAGCTCAAGAACATGTTCTTGATTTCCAAGCATAACTGAAACCACACAGTGTTGTAGTGCTTTTGACCTTCTTAACTCGCCAATACCTCCATCCATAGTATCTGGGTCAATGCTTGTTATTACGTGATAGATTGGTTGCGGCTCATTGGGGTACGCAAGTAGATGCCACAAACCAATAAGTGCTGCAGTGCCAGTGCAAGAAATTTCGCCACGAGAAATGGGTTCAGGATCCATACGTTCTTTGTAGCCTTCTGGATATGCCGTAAAGAAAAGAGAATTAAATGCCCATATCAGTTCTGGAATAGAAGTAACTCCTCCAAATTTGACAGCAGCAATTTTTGCAAATTCTGACATCACGGCAATATTGAGTTGATCAACTGTGCTTCTATTCATTCCAACTAAAAACCCCGCCGGTTTTACTTGGCGGGGTTCTCTGTGTATTTTGTACTTTTTCTACGCAACTACACCGACCCCGCCTTCGTGAAGAAGGTCGAAACGGACGACAATAGTGCGAAGAGACATGTTTGACATGACAACTTGAAATGATAAAGTATTTTCACACAATGTCAACAGGTAAGTAGCCAATGTGTATAAGTGATAAAATATCTGACATATGCCAAGTCCTGATTTATTAAGAGGCCATTCCAAGCCGGTAGAATTTCGATCCAATGTTATTAGGGAAAAAGCTACTAGATGTGCCTCCATAGCAGCTAATTCACCAGATGTAATTGTAATAAATGAAGCTCAAACAGAGCAAGATATTCATCAAGGTCTTAATCCCAAATATCCAACCTACGACCCTAACAAGGGAAAAACGCGTGTATAATTAACTTGCTGTTTAGCACTTCGCATTTGAAGTCTTCCAGAGCCTGACAACCTCTGTTACAGCCGGGTAAGCCCTATACAGCTGGAATCAAGTACAGTAGAAGGCTGGCACCTTTCTCGCAAGAGAAGCCTTTTCGACACATCGCTTCGCGGTGGCTCGGAAAGGCTTTTTTATTGCCATCCGATCCCCAGCAAAGCAGAAACAAAAGGAGCGCATATGCAGCACACATCTCGTACCATGACAGGTCAACTTCACGACCATATTGGCAAAACTATTACCATCCAGGGCTGGGTTGATTCCAAACGCGATCATGGCAAAGTAACGTTTGTGGATTTGCGTGATCGAACAGGTCTAGTGCAGTGTGTGGGTTTCCAGAAAATGGGAGAACTCACACCTGAGTCGGTAGTGTCAATTACGGGTTTAGTCAAAGAACGCCCAGGTAGTATGACGAATAGCCAGCTACCCAACGGTGATTTGGAACTGGAAGTTGATTCGTATGAGGTGCTCAACAAGGCAACTGAATTGCCATTATCCGTATCTGGTGATGGTCACGATATTAATGAGGAAGTGCGATTGAAGTATCGCTATCTTGATCTTCGTCGTCCGCGGATGCAGCGGATTATGCGGCTGCGTTCGCAATTATTGAGACAACTGCGAGAAGGTTTGTATAGAGAAGATTTTGTGGAAGTGGAGACGCCGATGTTGACCAAATCCACCAAAGAAGGAGCACGCGACTTCATCGTCCCATCTCGTTTTCAGCCAGGTAAGTTTTATGCTCTGCCACAGAGTCCACAACAATATAAGCAGTTACTGATGACTGCTGGTGTGGAGCGTTATTTTCAAATTGCTCGGTGTGTGCGTGATGAGGATTTACGGGCGGATCGAGGATTTGAGTTTACCCAACTTGATGTGGAGATGAGTTTTGTGAATCGGGATCAGGTGATGGCCACGATGGAAAGTGTGATAAAAAATGCGGTCAAGGCAGTCAATGGCAAGCTTCAACATGAGCAGTTTCCGGTGATTACCTATCAGGAGGCTATGGAAAAATACGGTGCGGATCGGTTTGATTTGCGTAGTGAATCAGAGAAGAAAGATGGGACGTTGGCGTTTGCTTGGGTGGTTGATTTTCCATTCTTCAAGAAAGTGGATCGCGCTGATGTAGCCGAAGTTCGTGACGGTAAAAGCGGTTGGACATTTACTCATAATCCCTTCAGTCGACCGAAAGATGAGTGTATTGAAGATCACCTGGCTGCCCGTAATCTAGAGGGCATTTTGACCACGCAATACGACTTAGTTTGTAATGGTTTTGAAGTAGGCGGTGGAAGCATTCGTGCTCACGAGCCCGAGTTGTTGCGTAAGACGTTTGAAATTATGGGTTACAGTGCCGCAGAAACAGAAGAGAGCGTCGGTCACATGCTGAAGGCATTTGAGGTGGGTACACCTCCACACGGGGGTATTGCTTTTGGATTTGATCGTTTGGTGATGTTGCTAGCTGGTGAGTCTTCTTTGAAAGAAGCGATAGCATTCCCGATGACGTCATCAGGTCGCACTGCAGTGATGGATGCTCCAAGTCCAGTGACTAGTGAGCAACTTGATGAATTGCATCTTGCAGTCATACAACAAGACGACAATCAAGCTACTAACAAAGCTACAGCATGAAATTGAATATCGCGTTGTCACGAGCTTGGTTAGTGGTTAGTCTTGGATCAATTATCCTTGGTCTAGGCTTGTTTTTTCAGCGGTGGGAGGAGTGGCAAAGCTTGTTACACCCGGTCACAGCATCTGTCCGATATCCTGTGCCTAAGTTGGTACCTGTTGCACCGATTCCTATCAAGCTAGCAACTGCTTCAGCTGACGCGACCTTCTTGGCATCGATCAGTGCAGAAGCTGTCTACGTGATGGATGTCGAATCAGCAGTGCCACTCTTAGCGAAAAATGAGCGAGCAACCGTCTACCCAGCTTCAACCACCAAGTTGTTGACTGCATTGGTGGCCTTGGATACCTACCAGCTCGACGATGTGCTGACTGCTACAGACTCTGCCTCGACAAGTGGTTCTGTGCTTGGTATTTTGCCAGGGGATAAGTACACCGTTCGTGATGTTATGGCAGCAATGTTACTGCCCTCTGCCAATGATGCTGCATTGCTCTTTGCTACCTCACACCCACAAGGGTTTATGGGTTTTGTGGCAGAGATGAATCGCAAAGCCCAACAATTACATTTGGATACTTCACGATTTACCAATCCGAATGGTCTTGATGCATTGGGACAGCAAACGAGTGTTCGTGAATTAGCGTTGCTAGCCCGAGAAGTATTGCGTCAACCCATGGTAGCTGAATTAGTTGGTCAGATATCGTACCCCATCAAAGAATTGGGGAGTGGCCAACAAGCAGTGGTATACAACACCAATGAGTTATTAAGGGAAAATCGAGGTTTCAAAGGAGTAAAAACTGGCACAACTGAACTAGCGCGCGAAATGTTGGTGAGTATGTATGAGAAAAATGGTCATTCAGTGATTATTGTTGTCGCTGGGAGCAGTGATCGATACGCAGATACTCGAGCTATCCAAGACTGGATTGAGAATAGCTATACCTGGACACGTCCAAATTTTGGTACACTAGATAAATAACCTACCATGCCCACGACAACTGATACTGGTTTTACACTTACCCAAGCCACGATCATCGGCCGACAAGCCGTTAAGTTTGCAGTGATAGGTATTGTGGTTTTAATTGTTGGTCGGACTTTGTTGACTGCGGCTATTAATTTCTATGTTGCCATGAATCCGCCGCCTCCTCCTCCTCCTACGGTCGGATTTGGCATACTGCCGGCAATTACCTTCCCGGCAACTTCACAAGCCAGTAGTGTTACTTCATACCGCCTTGAGACGCCGACAGGAAGATTGCCGGCGTTTGGTGACAGGGCAAAAGTCTTCTTGATGACAAAGACCCGTTTGGGGTTATTATCTGATCAAAAAGCAAAACAAATAGCTGCGCAGTACGACTTTGTATTTGCTCCGGAGGTATTGGATAGCACCACGTATCGGTGGACCAAATCACAACCACTAGAATCCACATTGCAAATTGATCTCAACACCTTTTATCTGACCATGAGCACAGATTATTTGTCACGACCTGAGTTGTTGTCCCGAGGGGAATTACCCTCGCAGGTCGAGGCAGTATCGCGGGTAAAGGCGATGCTGGGTGCAGGGGGTTTGTTGCCTGCCGATACTGCAACTGCTTCGGCCGATGTGACGTATCTCAAAGCTTTGGGCGGTGATCTCCAACCTGCGGTATCTTTTTCTGATGCTGACTACATTGAAGTAGATATTACTCGCACGCCCATCGATTTGAAGTATCGTATGTACACGCCAGAAGGATACAAAGGCACCATTCATGCTATTGTAGCCAAGGGATTACAGCAAAATGAGAGTATCGTCAAACTTGAACTTCATCACCAGGAAGCAGACTATACGCAAGTGCATACGTATCCATTGCGACCTGTTGACACCGCGTGGCGAATGCTACAAGCTGGTCAAGGTTACGTTGTGAGCAGTGGTGGAGCAGCAACTGCCACGATTCGGACAGTTTCAATGGGGTACTATGACAGCTTTGATCAGCAATCGTATCTTCAGCCGATCTACGTATTCGAAGGTGATGGAGGCTTTTTGGCCTATGTACCAGCCCTCGATCAAACCTATATCCAAAAAGCTCAACAGTAGTTAAAGTTGCAGCGTATAATACCCTCATGACTGTTCGTACCCGCATGGCTCCAAGTCCCACTGGTGAATATCACGTTGGGCATATTGCAACATTGCTCAAAAATTACGCCTATGCCAGACAGCAAGGTGGCCAATTTGTGTTGCGAATTGAAGATACCGATCAAGAACGGAAAGTCGAAGGTGCCGTGGAGCGAATCATGAAAGTCATTCGTGACTATGGCTTGAGTTGGGATGAGGGTCCGGATAAAGGAGGGCCATTTGCCCCCTATACCCAGTCTGAACGACTACCCATGTACAAAGAAAAAGCTGAAGAGCTAGTTGCGGCGGGTAAAGCATATTATTGTTTTTGCTCTTCTGAGCGATTGGAAAAAATCCGCGAGGAACAGCGGGCCGCTAATATTCCACCCAAATATGATCGACATTGTGCAGCACTTTCATCAACAGAAGTGCAAGAAAAGCTGTCAGCGGGAGAATCCTATGTGATCAGGTTGCGTGTCCCTGATAATCAGGATATCACCTTTACTGATTTAATCAGGGGTGATATCACGTTCAACTCTGAATCAGTTGATGATCAAGTGTTGCTGAAGTCTGATGGATTTCCTACCTATCATTTGGCGGTTGTGGTTGATGATCATGCGATGGAAATCACTCACGTGATGCGTGGCGAAGAGTGGATTAGTTCCACGCCAAAACATATTTTGCTGTATCAGGCGTTTGGTTGGCAGTCACCAGTCTATGCGCACATTCCGGTCTTTTTGAATCCAGATGGCAAAGGCAAAATGAGTAAGCGCAAGGGCACGGTTGCGGCGCAATCATTCTTGGAAGATGGTTATTTACCTGAGGCGATGTTGAACTTCTTTATGATTTTAGGCTGGACTCCAGCAGATCAACGAGAAGTAATGACCTTGGCTGAATACATTCAAGAATTTAATCCGGCCGAAATCAGTGCCAAATCAGTGGTGTTTGACATGGAGAAGCTACGCTGGCTGAATGGAGTGTACATTCGCAATTTGTCTGCTGATGAGCTGAAGCGACGAATCACTCCTTACTTGCCTAGTGACTTTCCTACAGAGAAGTATGACGAAATGATGCCATTGGTGATGGAGCGGTTGGTGACTTTGAAGGATGTGGATGATCTTACCAGTTTTTTCTATCGAGATATTGAAGTAGATTTTGAAATGTTGATCAAAAAAAGTGATGCGGCAGCAGTTGCTGTCCAACTAACTGAAACACTGACCGTGTTGCAAGCGCTGCCAGATGATGCAGATCACGCGTCATTTGAATCAGCAATTAGAGCGGTCCAAGAGCAACATGCTTGGCCAAAAAGTCAATATTTTATGATGTTGAGGGTAGCGGTGACTGGCCGAACAGCGACACCACCTTTATTCGAAAGTATGATGGTAATTGGAAAAAAACGTGTCGAACAGCGACTGCAGCAAGCGCTTAGCTTGGTCACAAAAGCCACATAATACGTTACGATAGAAACGTATGGTAGATGCAGGTTCCACTTCTTCGACACAACCAAGTCGGCTTGATAAGCTACGAGCTTTGGCTGAGTTGGTGCGGGCAGAGTTTTCAATTTCTCCAGAGGCAATCAAGACGTGGGTCGACGAGCATCGAGTGGAGTTACTCCAAGTGGCAGCACTAGCACAACCCGCGATGGCTCTGGGTGGAGTTTCATCTGCCGCTGTTTTTCAGCATGTAGATCAAGTGCAAGCCGAGCAGGCAAAAATGGATGCTGACGCTGCATTGGCAAATCAATTAACTGAAGAAGAACACCATGCCATTTTGGACAAACTTCGCGCATTTGTACAACGGCCAGTGGGTCACTTGCAGACGGAGGAAGAGTTGTATATGGAGCAACAACTGAGTGATATGTTGGGTTTTACAGTGACGGCCGAACTCGATGGAAATCGCTTGAATCACACTATTGGCATCATGGGCGGAGAACAACACTTGCGTCGATTTCCTACTGACACACTAGAGCAACACGATGCATATCGGCAATCGGGAATAGCTCCTAACCGTGGTGCATTTGGTTGGTTTACCGAGAATGGTCAACTCACTGATCAGGCAATTCAACGTGAGAAGTACTACTTTGCCGTGCAGACACTCTATCTACCTAACTGGAATACTGAGCATCCCAAACTGAAGGAGTGGTACAAGTTTCGCAAAATGATTGCCATCAATCCTGCAGACGAAGTGGCCGTAGTGGCAGTAGTAGGTGATGCAGGCCCCGCGCAATGGGTGCAGAAACAGTATGGCGGATCTCCCGAAGTGATTAACGAAGGTAAAATTTGGAGCAAACAAGCGCACGGTCGAGTGATACTATTATTCGTGGATGATCCTGAGGACAAAATCCCGCTAGGGGTGATTTCTCTCAAATCAGATCAGGTATTGGCCAAACTCCGTGGCCAAGGAGGCAAAGGTGGTTGAAGTCGAACAGATTATTAGTCCAGAACGTGCAAAAGCTGAAACTGCGTTAGAACATGAGATTATGGCAGCTGTGCATCTAGCAAGGGGAGATGCTGGAGTTAACTCACGATTAGCACAGAGTGTCAGTACAATTATCGATGGTGATTTTGACCCTAATCAAGCAAAACAAAGCCTTGCAGATCTCACCCGCGCTGCCTAACCTATGATTTACACCAATCTCTTTATAGGCTCTCGCTATCCTGTGAATCGCAAGCAGTTGCGCACCACTGTCGAGCGAGTGCTCAACGCACAAGGCATCACCCATGCACAGGTAGATGTGTCGGTGGTGGGTCAGCGCAAAATTACCCAACTCAACGAAAGCCAGCTCAAACACGAAGGCACCACCGATGTCTTGTCATTTCCGCAGCATGAGCGACATCAACTTGAGGATTTTCCCATGCCCGAAGGGATGCCGCCGCACCTTGGTGACGTCGTCATCAGCTTTCCCGAAGCCATCAAAGCTGCCAAACGGTTTGGTAAGCGAGTGGATGATCAGTTGTCTTTTTATCTTGAACATGGTTTGATGCATCTGTTGGGATATCATCACGAATAATCGTGCCTGAAGTCTATGTCTTGGTTTAGAACGTATCGACCTACGAGCGTCAGTGGTTTACACCTTACCAAAGTGCGTGAGCAACTGGAGGATCTCTTCAAACGTGGTCAAATGCCTCAAGTATGGTTGTTGACAGGACCAAAAGGTACCGGCAAAACTTCCACCGCTCGGATTATTGCTGCTATGCTAAATCTGCCCTTGAATGCAGATGTGGTGAAGTACTTGTTTTTCAAAGGAAAAAAGCCCAAAAATACTACGCTGCACGATCCCGATCCATCTGATCCCGAGCAGCGGTTGATCTTGCAAGGTCAGTCATACATTGTCCAAGAATGGGATGCGGCTAGTCATCGCGGCATAGATGAAATTCGTGCGCTAAAAGAGCAAGTTGCTCTACCACCGCAAATGGGCTTAATGAGTGTCTATATTCTCGATGAAGTACACATGTTGACGACAGAAGCCTTCAACGCGCTCCTCAAGTTGCTTGAAGAACCTCCCGAGCATGTGGTGTTCATGCTTGCTACGACAGAGCGGCATAAGGTGCCTGAAACGATTGTGTCACGTGCTACCTTGCTGACCTTTACGCAGGCAACATCGGCCGAAATACGCACAGCTCTCGAATCGATTTTGAAGCAGGAAAAGATTACCTATGATGCACCAGCACTCGAGCGGGTAGCACAGGTTGCGAATGGGAGTTTCCGAGATGCGGTGAAGTTTCTTGAACAGGTGGCAAATGGACGCACCCACCTTGATGAGGCGGCAGTGGCAGCACTCGGTTCTTCACTTGATCAAGAAGTTCAACACTTGATCAGCGCCGTCACAGCAAAAGATCCCCACCAAGTGGTGGAGATATTTGGCAAATGGCGAGCTGCTCAGCGTGATCCAGACTTCGTGTATCGCCAAGTACTTACTTGGTTGCACGATCAGATTTTGCAGGAACTCGGCGTTAAACCTGGTACCGCTAGCATCAAACAGACAGTTGCTCTCTTTTTGCTCTCGGAACTACAGGTACTTCCTGGATGGTCAACAACGCCAATTCCGTTGTTACCGCTGGAAGTAAAATTGCTTGAGGTAATTTCGCGCGCGCAAGCCAAGCGGACTACTGCTCCTACCTCATCAACTCCGCCTGCTTCCACCCCTTCGTCACGTCCGAGTAATTCGACAGTTTCAGCGGCACCAGTTGATAACAAAGAGGAACTTATTATGGCAGCGCCAATCGCCGACCCTGAACCACAAGTAGTTGCCAATGCCACCGTGGCAACTTCGCTAAATCTCGACCCTGTTGCACTCGGCACAGCCCAGATTTTGTTGGAGCAATGGGAAACGTATCTTGACTTGGTGCAAGCTAAAAACTCCACGATTGCGGCAGTGCTTCGTTCTGCCAAGCCTCTCGAGACAAGCACCAATCATGCCAAGATTGCAGTGTTTTATAAGTTTCATTACGAACAACTGAAACAACCGAAGTTTTTGAAAATACTTGAGGATTCTGCGTTACCGTTGACTGGTGGATTGACTCAACTTGACTTTATTTTACAAGAACATACATCGCCTGCTGATCCGCATGATTCCCTAACTAGCTTGGCGGGAGAAGTTTTGGTATAGTACAGCCTAGTTCGAATATAATCGACATGAATTGTAACGAAGGAGAAATATGGCAGGAAACCCACTCAAAGCACTAGGTGATCTCAACAACTTGCGCAAGCAAGCTAAGCAAATGCAGCAACAATTGGCGGCTGAAGAGATTCGCGTCGAACGTGGCGATATTGTGGTAGTGATCTCTGGTGATCAAAAAATCAAGCTGTTCTCGGTGCAGGGCATTACCAGTCAAGATGCTATCGATGTCTTGAATGATGCCATCAAGAAATCACAAGAACTTGCGGCCAAGAAACTCCAAGAAATGACTGGTGGTCTAGGTGGTTTACTCGGCGGTGGTGGACCACAGTAACAATCAGCGATTCGTACAATTAATCATGCATCTATTTTTGTGACACAGATTCTTTTTGCGAGCCAAAATGTGGGCAAGCAGCGTGAACTGCAGGCCATACTTGCAGATCTTGATATAGAGTTGGTACTGCCAAACCAGGTGGGACTAGCAGATTTTGATGTCGAAGAAACGGGTCAGACACTTGAAGAAAATGCGAGGTTAAAAGCAGTTGGTTTCGCTGAAGCTGCCAGGATGGCAACTATTGCCGATGATTCAGGTTTAGAGGTGGCTGTACTTGATGGGGCACCGGGAGTGTTTTCCAAAAGATTTGGTTCAAGCGACGATGAACGAATGAGCAAGTTGTTGTCACTTACTACAGATGCCACTGATCGAAGTGCCCAGTTTCGATCGGTGCTCTGTTTCTACGACCCAAAGTCACGCATCGAGCATCTTGAAGAGGGAATTGTGACTGGTCGCTTGGCGTTTGAGCCAAGAGGTAATAATGGTTTTGGCTATGACCCGCTTTTTATCCCTGATGGGTACGATAAAACCTTCGCCGAACTAGGTGTAGATATCAAGAATGGCATCAGTCATCGCGCGCGAGCAGCCTTGGAATTGAAAGCTTGGTTTGTCACACATCGCACCTCGACAGCCTCATAAAACTTGATACACTAATAGCTTCTATGGCCGATTCTTTCTTACCTTCACCTAGTATTTTGAAGAAATATGCTCACGTACTCGTGAACTATGCGTTGAACAGCGGTGAGGGTGTCAAAAAAGGTGAAGTAGTCGATATAGTCGTCCCTGATGTGGCAAAACCACTTGCACTCGAGTTGCAAAATGCAGTACTTGAGGCGGGTGCTCATCCGATGTTAAGGCTCATGCCCACGGGGTTTGATCGAGATTTTTTTGAGCGAGCAAGTGATGATCAGCTGACCTTTTTCCCGAAACAGTTTCTTAAATCGCGCGTTGACTTGGTTGATCACACCATCAACGTGATTGCCGATGTCGATCCTTTTGAACTAGAACATGTTGACCCAAGCAAAATGGTCAAGGCTCGTGAAGCGAAAAAAGAATATATTGTGTGGCGCACAGATAAAGAAGCCCAAGGTAAATACACCTGGACGCTTGGCCTGTGGGGTGTTGAGTCAAAAGCAGCGCTGGTTGGACTTAGTCTCGAAGACTACTGGAATCAAATTATCCAAGCATGTTTCTTGGATGAAGAAGACCCTGTTGCGCGCTGGAAAAAGATATCTCAGCAACAACAACATGATTTAGCTCGTCTCAACGACATGAAAATCGAGTGGTTGCACGTCAAAGGCGACGACGCTGACCTCAAGGTTAAACTTGGCGCAGATCGGATTTGGAATGGTGGCAGTGGTCGCAACATTCCTAGTTTTGAGCTCTTTACGTCACCAGATTGGCGAGGTAGTGAAGGCTGGATTCGTTTCAACCAGCCGTTGTATCGGTATGGCCAAGTAATCAAAGATGTTGAACTCAAGTTTGAACAAGGTGTGGTCACCAAAGCAACTGCCTCGCAAGGTCAAGACATGCTTGAAGAGTTAATTAAGGGTGATAACGCCAACAAAATGGGTGAGTATTCGTTAACCGACAAGCGGATGTCACGAATTACCCATGTGATGGCCGAGACCTTGTTTGACGAAAACATTGGTGGCCCATTTGGTAACACGCATCTGGCAGTTGGTATGTCATATAAGGACTGTTACCGAGGTGATCAGAGTGCCCTGACCAAGGAAGAGTGGGCGGCGAAGGGTTTTAATTTCTCGGCAGAACACACCGATATTATCTCCACGACTGATCGAACGGTGACCGCCACCCTTGGTGATGGGACAGAGCGGGTGATTTACGCGGACGGCCAGTTCCAGTTGTAATTATTTCAACATATCGTGCCTGTATGACCAAGTACAAACAACTTTTTCACCAAATGCTTGAAGCAAATCAGGAGCAGTTTACCGCTTTCAAAGTGGTACATGACGGCTACCAGACTGATCGTAAGCAGTGGAGCGCGCAGTTTCATGAAGACGGCAAAGCTATTCTCGAGATCATCCGAGACTGGGAACGTCGACTATGCTGCAGTATGGAGCGGGGAAAGTTTGCGGCGTATTCCAATAAAGTGTCGGACAAGTTTAGAGATGAGATTCGGATGTATTTGCCGCTAGTGGATCGGATTGGGGTGAAGTCAAATTTGGATTAGGGTTGTTCTAAAAATTGCATTGCTTCTTGAGTGTTTACATATCCACTCAGCGTACTGGCAACAGATCCACCATTTTCTGCAACCATACACCCTGTTCGTAATTCTGTGATAAAAGCATCCCGTTCGTTTGGTTGTGTATTATGTACTTCAAACAAAGCCGCTATAAGCGCTAAATTTCTTTGATCGCTCAGTAATTCGTCGATAGGAATTCCATTAATTGATGTACGACCACACTCACCAGGAGGTATAGACCCTTCATCATGAGCAGTGTGGAATATTGCACCGACACCAAGTAAAGCAACTGCTAGGGTGCCTAGAACTAGTAGACGTTTAGGATTTTTCAATGTTTCTTTAATGTTCCACATAGCAAGCTATTTTACATCTCTATTACACATACGCAATGTATAATACTTTAGGTAACCAACATGAGCATATCAATAGAAAATTGGGGAATCCAAGCTGTCGTTGACGGTATTTCAAAGAAGATGGTTGCTGACAATCAGTTGAGGCCGCCCTTGATTGTTGTAGAAAGCGGAGAAGTGGCACAGGTTGTAACACGCGGTGCAGTGGAATATATTTGCCTACCACCAGGAAGTATTGATAGTAAAATCATGATCCATGAGGTGGCTCATGCTGTACATGCAGTAAATAATTTGTTATATAGAGCGCTGAAAATTGAAATTAGTCAATTTATGTACCAAATAGAGTGCGGTTTGAGGGAAGGTCGAATTGAATCAACGCTAATCGAGAAGACACTAGAGCTCTATATTCTTGAAAAGGTAATCAGTGAGATGGTTGCTAGTTATGTTGCTGCATGTGCCCTACAAAGTCAATTTGAAAAAACGTCTGAAGACAGCTTGATAGATCAAGTGCTTTGGTTTTCCTCAGCTGTAATGACAGCAAAAAGCAAAGTATTATTTACGATATCGTATAGAAGTAAGTCATCGCAATCCAATCCAAGCATACTATCTGAAAATGTCATTAATTCGATTCAAGATAGCATGGAAGTTGTAATTAGAATGGCTCACGAACTTGGTCAACGTATCGGTAAATACCTAGCTTTGTATACACGCGTATCGGCTAAGCAATTGATCTTAGCACCGCCAAGTATTGTTGATGAATTGTTTGTGTCAGACAATATTGACCCAGTCGCTAGCTTAGTTACTGCACTCGAGAAAGTTCCATTTTGACAAATGCCTCAACGAGGGCTACAGTGATACTCCACAGGAGTTATCTATGTCGAATCCTCACGCACAAGCAATTACTCAGTTACATCAGGTAGCAGGTCTGATTGCCAAAGAATATGCCGATCAAAAACGGTTCACGAAGGCACTGACCCAGCTAGAGACGCCCGACCGAGTTTTGGAGGGGAAAATCAGTATTACCAAGGACGACGGTACCAAAGCCGAGTATCAGGCATATCGTTCACAACACAATAATGCGCGTGGGCCGTACAAGGGTGGTATTCGTTTTCATCAAAATGTTTCCAAAGAGGAAGTCATGGCTTTGTCGACTTGGATGACCTGGAAGTGTGCCGTGACGCATATTCCGTACGGTGGTGGCAAAGGTGGTATCATCGTTGATCCAAAAACCTTGTCGCAGACAGAACAAGAGCAACTGTGTCGCTCATACTCGAGATTTGTAGCGGAGAATGTGGGTCCATGGACTGACGTGCCAGCCCCCGATGTCAATACCAATGGTCAGCATATGGCTTGGATGGTGGATGAATGGACCAAGTGGTATGAGCAGCAGGTTCCTGTTGTCGGTGTGAATCCGTTGGCGACCTTTACCGGCAAACCACTGACAATGGGAGGCTCTCAAGGTCGTGATGAAGCAACCGGACTTGGTGGAGTGTTTGTGCTTGAGCAATTAGCACAAAAACGTGGCTGGCAGCCAAAGCAAACCACCGTCGCTATTCAAGGTTTTGGTAATGTCGGGTACTGGTTCGCCTATCACGCAGCCAAACGTGGCTACACCGTTGTTGCGGTCTCTGGTTCAAAAGGGGGCGTGTACAACACTAAAGGTCTTGATCCTGCCAAATTGCTGGCAGCCAAAGAGTCAGGCAAGGGCTGGGACAGTTTTGGTGAGGCGATTACCAATGATGCCCTGCTTGCCCTTGATGTGACGGTATTAGTTCCTGCAGCGCTAGAAAATGCCTTGCACAAAGACAATGCGAGCAAGGTCAAAGCAAAAACCATCATCGAAATGGCAAATGGTCCAGTCACACCAGAAGCAGATGAAATTCTTGCCGAAATGGGTGTCGATGTCGTGCCAGATGTGATGGCTAATGCAGGTGGTGTGACTACCTCCTACTTCGAGTGGGTGCAGAACCTCCAAGGCTACTACTGGCCAAAACCAGAAGTGTTGGCCAAGCTTGAGGGTGCGATGACAACTGCGTTTGGCTTGATCCTTGATCAACAAGCCAAATTGGATGTGTCGTTCCGGATGGCGACCTATTCACTCGCTGTGAAAAAAGTCGTGGACGCGATGCTGATTAGAAGGTAGTTAGTACTTGCAATTGCATAGAACTATCAGGAATTATTTGAAAACGCTACGTGCGCTAGGCTGCTGCTAGCCCTCTAGCTAAGCTTACAACTCTGTTGTAGAATGCCTTTGCCTTATCTGTAGGAACTGTGCCGTTTTCTCCCCCAATACTTATTGGCAATGTGATAGTTCCCTCCAGTCTCCTGCCATTAGTGACAAACGCCATACAGGGTTTGTAAGGATTGATGCTAGTGGCAGCGTTCGCACTCCCTAGCACAAAAAGGTGATCATTATCAGTAATTTTGCCCATTGTTCTTAGTTCGTACTCAATCGCATCTCGTGCAGATTTAGCGTCAACATCTCCTAGTTTCTTGGACAGACTTTCTGCCTCTTCTTGCCTCAAAAGACCCCAACGTACCACTATAGCTAGGATTGACTCCTTACTGTCGAGTATTGCTGTTTTACCTAAGTTCGTCACCAATAATTCTTGAGCGTCAAGAGGCTGAAGAGGTGCGAATGCAACTCTATCTGGCAAAAATTCAGCTCCAATAAATGAGGGAGCAGTGATCATGTTGGATGCGACATTTCTTCTTTCTTCATTAAACCTAAGGGAATATTCAATTATTCTTTGTTCCAGTGAATCGGCCCGACCTTGTGGAACTTTCGTAACCGAAACAGCATCCGTCATACCATACGGAAGTGGTTGTGGAATCAACAATGGCACCAAGTTAACAGTGTTCACAAGTTGGATCTCACCTTCTTTTATAACCTGTAGATATGCTTCTGCAGCTACTGCAGAAAGAACTGAGGTCACCGAAACAGGATGTTTGCACTTTGCACTGAGTCTCTTCGCATATTGTATAAGTCCCAATGTCTCATCTTCTGTGAAACTTAGTCTCATAATATCGGTGGGCATTTGGCTCGCATCAACGTAACGTTTTATTTCATCTCGATCCACAGCAAGAGCTCTCAACACATTTCCTGCAATCGGTAACAACCTACGTAAAATACTCCTGACAAATTTACTGTTGGTTGGTCCTCCTCCCTCAATCAATCTTCCTACTGTGGTATCGTAGGTCATTTCTGGAGGAAGCTCAATACTTTGAAGGCCGTAGGCCATTATGATTTGCTCCATAATATTACGTAGTGAGACACCGTCGTAAACTCCATGGTTAGAAAAAAGAATTAGATTTTGCGTGCCATCGGGATTATGTATCAGACAGACACGTAGCTGTGGACCGTTCACCAGATCGAACCTAGCTTTTAATCCACTTTCTAAAACATACTGCCATAGTTCTTTTCTGCCATCAGTTATTTCGATCGTACTGTGTGGAAGTTGACCGCTACTATCAATTAAATACTTCCTACCATCTTTTTCTACTACTTGTAGCACAATCGGCACAAGCTCTTTATGAGCGGGGGT
>JBPOHR010000011.1:0-83001 GCA_052035325.1 Patescibacteria group bacterium | reverse complement strand
CAAAACAAAACTTATACTCTTAGCAAGGATAATGCAGTTACGACATACGCTTGGCTTCTCCTATACTCAGAGGATTAAATTAGACACAACACTTTCTCCGGAACAAGCCCTTACCCAACTCGATAGTTTCGCAACACCTGCGGCATTGGAACACTTTGCTCAACTTTTCAGTGATGAAACACAGAATCAGTTTGTGTTTGATACAAATCATAGAGTATCCAGCGAAGAAGTGTTTCAGATCATAGCTCGCACTAACCAATTCCCAAACACCATCAGTTCACCTGAAGAAAAAGAGAACGCACTGCAGGTTGCCACGGATGCTGTTGCAACACATTTTCCTTATGCTAGTCATATTCCAGGAGAAATTGTTGTTGTGACCGGTGACCATGGGGAATATAGAGCTCGTCAACTCTGGTTTTACACACAACCTCCACAGGATGAAAGTGTGTCAGTGATCCCGGGGAAACGGGATTCTGCCGTAGTGGCAGGTACATTACTCCACGAGAAGACACACCATCTTCAAAAGCAAGTAATGATCCAACATGAAAATCGTCAGGAAGCATATAACCGCACGGCGGAATTCTTCGCCATGGCTGCTCAACATTCACTTGAGCGCGTATTGCGGCCACATGCAGTCGAGGGTCAACAGAGTCCCCAACTTACACAAGCACTAGAAAAAGCCCAAACTTGGATGACAGCCTACACTCAATTACTCGTGTTTTCTGAACTAGAAAAAAACAACTACGCAGTTGATAGCATCACACCAGATTTTATCACTAGGTTACAAACACGTCTGGCAGAGTATTACCAAAAAGTTTTCCCTTTTGCTGTACCGTATGGATATGAGCTTTTCAGATCACTCAATATCACGTTTCACTCTGATGGGTTGAGATATATCAATTTCTCCCAACCACCTAGTGAGAAGCCAAATGAACCTACCGAACCAAGCAATCCCATCGAAGATGCTCTAACTAGTAGATTCTCCTCTGCAGATATAGAGTGGATACAAAACTCTGAAGCCAAGATAGTATTTTTGGCTGCCATGATAAAATGCCCTGAACTCTACCATGATATGAACCTTTTGCAGCAATTTATCAGGGAAGTGCCAATTACCGAGTGTAAGACTATTTTGCAATCAGCAAACATTTCACCAGCCACAGTCTAAACACACCACTCGCTTGACACCTTAGCAGTCATTGTATTAGACTGCTAATGTATGAACTTCAATCAATTCACCACGAAGTCGGCTGAAGCGATTCAAGGCGCCATCCAGCTGGCAGGCAAACTCAACCATAGTGAACTCACACCTTGGCATCTATTGTTGGTACTTGTTGAACAACCAGAGGGAATAGTACCTGCCCTACTCACCAAACTCGAGCAAGATATACCTACTATCACCAAAAAAGTGAAGCAAGAACTAGCTCAGTTACCTACCGTTTCCGGTGAAACAACAAGTCAACCGCGCCTCACCTCAGACCTGCGCAAAGCTCTCGATCAAGCAGAATCAGAAGCGGGGCAACTTCGTGACGAATACATCAGTACCGAGCATTTGTTCTTGGCCCTGCTCGATGTGTCAAAGGTTCGCGAATTACTTGATCTTAAAAAACAGGAAGTCCTAGATGCTCTCAATAGTGTCCGTGGCAACCAACATGTCACTAGCCAAGACCCAGAGGGCACGTATCAGTCATTAGAAAAGTATGCTATCAATCTCACCAAATTAGCCCGCGAAGGCAAAATTGATCCCGTCATTGGCCGTGATGAAGAAATCCGCCGTGTCACCCAAATTCTCAGTCGCCGCACCAAAAACAATCCCGTGCTGGTTGGCGAGCCAGGTACGGGCAAAACTGCCATCGTCGAAGGCCTAGCTCGAAAAATCATCGAGGGAGATGTGCCTGATGCGCTACGTAACCGCCAAGTCGTAGCACTCGACATGGGATCGCTAATCGCCGGCGCTAAGTATCGCGGCGAGTTTGAAGATCGACTCAAAGCAGTCATCAAAGAAGTTGAGGCAAGCGACGGTAACATTATTTTGTTTATTGATGAACTGCATACAATCGTGGGCGCCGGCGCCCAAGAGGGTTCCACTGACGCAGGGAACCTGCTCAAGCCGGCGCTTGCCCGAGGTCAACTCCGTACTATCGGCGCAACTACCCTCAAAGAATATCGTAAATATATTGAAAAAGACGCTGCTCTTGAAAGGCGTTTCCAGCCGGTGATGGTCGAAGAACCCAGTGTGGAGGATGCCATTTCCATTCTCAGAGGCATCAAAGAAAAATATGAAGCACACCACGGTGTACGGATTCGCGACAACGCCATTGTTGCTGCAGTACAACTTTCTGATCGGTACATTGCAGACCGTTTTTTGCCTGATAAAGCCATTGATTTGATGGATGAAGCAGCTTCTGCTATTCGGATAGAAATTGATAGTAAACCTATCGCTATCGATCAGTTTGAACGTAAAATTCGTCAGTTAGAAATTGAAAAAGAAGCCCTCAAAAAAGAAAAAGATGAATCATCCAAAAAACGTTTGGGTGAATTAGAAAAGGAACTTGCCGAACTGCGTGAGCAGCATCAACAACTCAATCTGCAATGGCAGACAGAAAAAGAAGCGATCGAAACCCTCAAATCGTTAAACAAAAAAATCGATGAATTACGAGCAGCTGAAACAAAAGCGGAACGCGAGGTTGATCTGCAGCGGGCAGCAGAAATTCGCTATGGCGAACTACCAAAAGCAGAAAAAGAACTCACCGACGCACAAGCTAAACTCACCAAAATTCAAGCTACTAGTTCAATTCTCAAGGAGGAAGTTACTGAAGAAGATATTGCCCAAGTTGTCGCTAGATGGACAGGGATTCCCACCGAAAAAATGCTAACTAGCGAAAGCCAAAAACTAACTCATTTAGAAGCAGAACTTGGTAAACGTGTGATAGGCCAAGCACCAGCAGTCACTGCCGTTGCCAATGCTGTCCGGCGAAGTCGGGCAGGTATTGCTGAAGAGGGGAAACCAATCGGTTCTTTTATCTTCCTCGGACCGACAGGAGTGGGCAAAACCGAACTTGCCAAGGCATTAGCTGAGATTCTATTTAATGACGAAAAGTTGATGATTCGCATTGATATGAGCGAGTACATGGAGAAACACACGGTGGCTCGCCTGATTGGCTCGCCACCTGGCTACGTCGGCTACGAAGAGGGTGGGCAACTCACCGAAGCCGTGCGTCGTCACCCTTACAGCGTGATCTTATTTGATGAAATTGAAAAAGCCCACAGCGACGTCTTCAATGTGCTGCTACAGATTCTCGATGACGGCAGACTGACCGATAGTAAAGGCCGGACAGTCAACTTCAAGAACACGATCATCATCATGACATCAAACCTGGGTAGCGACGTGATCATGCAACATCCGGGCAAACCTGCCGAGCAAAAACTCGCTATCGATGCAGCTCTTGCGAAAGCTTTCCGACCTGAGTTTCTGAATCGGGTAGACGAAGTCGTGATTTTTCAACCACTCACACCGGAAGAAATCAGCCAAATTGTTCAACTTCAAATTCAAGCCGTGCAAACTCGACTTCGCGACAAAAACATCACTCTCGAAGTAGACACATCTGCCCTCGAGTACTTTGCTTCGACTGGCTACGATGTTGTTTTTGGCGCTCGGCCACTCAAGAGACTAATTCAAAATACACTGCTCAATGAGTTATCGCAGGGCATCATTGAGGGCAAAATTAAAAATGGTGATACTGTTATTATCAGCAGTAATGGAAAAATGCTTACTCTCAAGATTCAATAGAGGAATGATCATCACCAACCGGGTAGCCGTTGTCTACTTGCTGCTGTCTTTTTTTCATTTGTTCACCAGCCTCTTTTTCTCTCAACAAAGCAATTTCTAATTGATGGGCATCTGCTGCTCTCTGCATTGCAGCATGCATGTGATCAAGTCGATCTTGTGAGAGTTTCTCATACCGTCCACCCATATCTTCCTTCCTTCTGACAAGCAAATAATATGCGCAAAAAGTAGAAAATCAACTCGATATATCCAGCAAAAAAAGGAGTATACTTGCAAAAATACTTCGAGAGCAGTTAATTCAGCTTCCCCCAGATTGTAAACGTGATAAAATAGAACTCTTAAAATGGGTGTATAGCTCAGATGGTTAGAGCGCTGTCCTGATAAGACAGAGGTCCTACGTTCGATTCGTAGTACACCCACAAATCAGTGAATTACCATTGCCCATATAACATAATTAATGATAGATCATACTGAAGCTAGTTTTACATTCAGTCATGACCAGTGTACATATTTAGCTGATTTTTTTTATAGACATTGGCCGACACGAAAATACTTGCATACGCAACTCGGGCTTAATACTCTTGAGAGCAAAAGTGAATTTATTATCACCCTCGATACACTCTATGCAAAATATTGCCCTCTAACATACGAATTGTCGGCAACTGGAATCATTAGTTATATGATTATTCATCTTGAAGCTGCACTAGCTAGATTTGATAGGCATCGTGCGTCTGAAGCAAAAATGTACAAGGAGCTACACGAAAAAATTACAACTCTTTGGCAAATCTATACTATTATGAAAACGGAAATCTCTCCCGTGGTTAAAGTAAAGAAACCGCGTGAAAAAAAACGAATGATCGAGAAGAAACGAAAGCTGAGAAAAGCAAATCAGTAATTAAGCTGCCTGTTCTACTTCCCAAACACCATTTTCAGCACTTCATCGACATTTTCTACCGGGTGAAACTTCACGACCTCTTTAACCGCATCCGGTACTTCAAAGTCAACATCGCGCTGATTGTCTTTGGGAATAATCACCAATTTACTTCCTGCACGTAGTGCAGCCATCGATTTTTCTTTGAGGCCACCGATGCGCAATACACGACCACGTAGTGTCACTTCACCCGTCATGGCAATATCTTTACGTACTGGTCGATTTGTCAGAGCCGAGACAATAGCCGTAGTCATCGTGATTCCTGCTGACGGACCATCTTTGGGGACGGCACCTTCTGGCACGTGGAGATGAATATCGGTTTTTGCTAGTTTGCTATCGGATATTCCAAGCTCCTTGGCGTGGGCTTTGACGTATGTCAGTGCCGTTTGGGCGGATTCTTTCATGACGTCACCCAGCTTGCCAGTCAATTTAATTTGACCTTTTCCAGGTGTCAGCGCAACTTCAATAAACAGAGCATCCCCTCCCATTTCAGTCCATGCTAGTCCCGTGGCTAGTCCTACCATGTCCACATTTTCCGTTAGGGTAGTGTCGTACTTTTCAGGGCCTAGATATTTCTTAATCACTGCTTCGGTTAGTGTGATTTCTGTTAGGTCTTTTTTGCTTAACAACTGTCGAGCCGCTTTTCGTACTAAAGAACCTAATGTTCTTTCGAGTGAGCGCACACCAGCTTCGCGTGTATATCGATCAATCACAAATCGCAGTGAATCAGCCGGTATCGTCACACGGTCAGCTGTCATCCCATTGGCATCAAGCACTTTTTGCCAAAGGTGATCAGTGGCGATGTGATATTTTTCATCAGAAGTATAGCCCGTATAAAAGATCAGCTCCAACCGATCGCGTAGTGCAGGAGGAATCGTATCCAGCGAGTTGGCGGTCGTAATAAAAAGCACTTCTGATAAATCAAATGGCACATCAAGATAATGATCTTCAAAACCAAAATTCTGCTCGGGATCGAGAGCTTCTAGCAACGCAGCAGACGGATCTCCACGAAAATCTGTGCCTACCTTGTCGATTTCGTCCAGCATGAATACCGGATTCATTGATTTGGCTTGCTTGATTCCGTTGATAATCCTTCCCGGCATTGCGCCCACATAGGTACGACGATGACCACGGATCTCCGCCTCATCGCGAATACCACCAAGCGACACTTTGGCAAAAGTCCGCCCCAGTGCCTCAGCAATTGATCGGCCAATACTGGTTTTTCCCACACCTGGTGGTCCAACAAAACAAATAATGGTCGGCACGTGTCGGCTTTTTTGATTTTTGTGTTTTTGCTTTAGATGAAGCACCGCAATGTATTCCAGAATGCGATCTTTAACTTCTTTGAGACCATAGTGATTTTTGGCTAAGACTTCTTCGGCTTTGTTGAGGTCGATGTTGCCTTCAGTGCGCACTCCCCACGGCAGCTCAAACATCGCGTCCAACCACGAACGAATGTAGCCCGCCTCTGGATTATTAACAGACATCTGGCGAAGTCGCTTAATTTCTCGCTGCACTTTGTCACGTGTTTCAGCACTAAATTTGGTCTTCTTTAATTTCGCCTGGTATTCCTTAATGACTTCTTCTTCATCATCAACTTCACCAAGCTCTTTTTGAATCGTCCGCATTCGTTCGCGCAGAACACTTTCGCGCATATGTTTATCAAACTTCTCCTGCGTCTTGTGGACAACATCTTTTTCAATTTCCAGCACTTTCATTTCTCTGGTTAAATACTCGATGACCTTCTGGAGTCGAGCTTTCACATTGGTCATCTCGAGAATTTCCTGCTTTTCTTTGGTTTTGATATTGAGCGTACTAGCAATCTGATCTACGAGCTCACCCTCAGTCACACCACTCATCAACTTCATAAAATTGAGGAACTCTACCGGTTTACCCATGTGCACGGCTCGACGAAACTCTTTTTGCAGGTGAGAAGCCAATGCGCGCAACTCTTCATCTTTTTCGGTTTCATCTTCGAGCTTGATGGTTTGCGCCAATAGGGTTGGTTCAACGCGCACATAACGCAGTACCTTCACTCTACCTACACCACGAACCAAGGCATTGATTTGATCATCTGTTTTCAACGTACGCTCAACCACAGCCAATGTACCAATTTCGTACAAATCTGCTGGACCGGGATTATCACTTGATGCTTTGCGCTGTGTGAGCAACACAATCATATTTTGCGACTTCAGTGAAGCCTGAATCGCCTCTACAGAAACTGGTCGGCTGAACTGCAACACCGACTCTGTACTCGGGAAAAGGACACCTTCACGGATCGGGACAACGGGTAACACAAGTTGGTTTGCAGGCAATGGTCGCAACTCTGTTTTTTCACTTACTGACTCACTTGACTTGGTGTTTTCAAAAACAGTTTGTTCTGTTATTTGCTGATCAGGTTGATCGGGTTGATTTGGCTGGTTTGGTGAATTTTGATCAGTAGACATGTGAATTAGCATTCTAAACTTTTGACTGCTAATTTTCAAGTATGACAATGCACGAAAGACCATTTTCTTGATACACTAATACGGTGAAATTGCCTCATCGATCACTTGCTATTGTAATCTTCACTTCTATCCTGCTTTCAGCGTGCCAACTACCAGGCCAACAAAAAAAAGCTGGGCTACAAATCGTCACTGGTGACACTGCATCTTCGTTGTTTTTGAATGGTCAATATTTAGAAAAAAGTCCTTTCGTAGAAAAATCGCTGCAACCGGGTGAATACTCGCTCAGAATAGAACCAGACGACCAAAAATTACTGCCGCATGATATGTCGATTACTCTAAGACCAGGGCTCATGACTGTGGTGACCTGGAGACCAGGTGAACGTCCAGAGCTGAGTGCTGGTGTTACCTATGAACTTGAGCCCATTGACGGTGGCAGCAGTGAACTAAATTTCATCAGCATTCCCGATGGGGCAATCGTGACAGTTCTCGGCCAACCCAAAGCCTTTGCTCCTACCAACCTCAAACTCGATCCCGGCGAATATGAATTTGAAGTGTCACTACCCTCATACCAGTCTCAAAAACATTCTGTCAAGTTGGTGCGTGGATATCGAACACGAGTCTCTATCACACTCGCAAAGGATAGTGCCATTGGAACTACTACCACGACGACGAATCCTTCACCCAACGCCAGTGTCAGCGCTTCACTTGGTGCTCGGTTGGCAAGTGCATCCGCTCAAATTGACCCCACAAGCATCATTGCTTCTGCCAGTGCTGTTACCTCAGGTCCTCGAGTCAAAATTTTATCAACCGGTTTTCGACAAAACGGCATCGAAGGATTGCGGGTGCGATCTTCAGCGACACCGAGCTCGAGTGAGCTAGGCTTCGCTCCAACAGGTAGCGTGTACTCCTATGACGCAAAAAGTGAAAATGGCTGGCACGCAATTGTGTTCAATTCACAAACAGGATGGGTAAGTGGTCAATTCACTCAACTGATTCAAGAGTAACATGCCATATAGACATCAAGTACGTCATTGGCTCAAGCAACACCGTTGGCCTTTACTTTTTTTTATCGGCTGGGCGATCTACTTCACTCGTTTCTGGTCAGGATTGTTTTTTTTCGATACAGCAGGCAATCTGCAAACAACACATATTAATATTTGGGGGGATTGGGCAGCGCACTTCACCATGGGCTCAAGCTTTGCGTATCACAACTTGATTCCGGTCGAAAGTCCATTTCTCGCGGGCGCAACCTTTAGTTATCCCTTTGCTGTCAACTGGGTCAGTGGCGTCTTGGTTCGCCTGGGAGTACCTTTTTTGACCGCATTTGTGGTACCGAGTTGGCTACTGTCTATCTTCGTGGTGATCTCCATCTATATTTGGTACAAAACCTGGCTTGGTTCGCAAAAACGAGCTCTCACCGCCTCGTTACTAATGCTGTGCACGGGTGGTATGGGCTTCATTTTCTTAGGCCAAAAAATCTTCTCAAGTGCTGATCCATGGCATGCACTGCTCAATTTGCCAGGTATGGCCACCAATAATGCTGACGTGGGCATTCGCTGGCTCTCGATGGTCGATAGTATGATCATTCCACAACGAGCCTTTGCGCTCGGCTTTCCGTGGGCTTTACTATCCTTGGCTTTCATTTACCGGTGGCTCATTGCGAGCAAAACTCCACCTCCAACTCGGTATCTTATTCTGGTAGGCATTGCACTTGGCTTGCTACCGCTCATTCACATGCACTCTTTTTTGGCCGTTGGCGTCGTTATCTTTTGCTGGATGCTGACAACCTTGCATGCCAAACGGGGGACAATTCGCTGGCAACAACTCCTCGCTCCTTGGTTATGGATAGGCATCTCTACGCTAGCAGTCTCAATACCACTCTACGTGTATTTTTTTGCCAACCAAGTGGGTGGTTTCATTCGCTGGACACCTGGTTGGCTAGCTCCAGAGTTCCATTTAAACTGGCTCGATTTCTGGGCCCGTAACTGGGGACCCACACTGCTTCTAAGTATTGTGGGAGTATTCGTCAGTTGGCGGAGTCGTCGAGCACGAACAGGTTATCCATTTCTAATCTGGTTTATTTTGCCAAATCTCATTCTGTTTCAACCCTGGAACTGGGACAACACCAAGTTGCTGATCTGGTCGGCAGTGGGAATCTGTGGCTTTGCCACGATGGCGCTGGCTTGGCTGTGGCAAAAGAAATCATGGCTGTCTCGAAGCATCGTGGTGAGTATTTTCTTCATCACTATTTTTGCGGGCGCGATAGATCTGTACTGGATTCAACGCCGTGATCTCCACACCTATCAAATGTACACCGCAGAAGAGTGGCTGCTGGCAGAATGGGTTCGTGCCAACACCTCAACCACTGGACGTTGGTTGACGGCCAATCAACATAACCACTGGCTCTTCAACCTCACAGGACGACAAACCTTACTGGCATACCCAGGCTGGCTCTGGACACAAGGCTATGATTACCGTGCTACAGAAGAAATGGTGAGATCATTATGGCAAAATCCTACGCCGACGAAACTTGAAGCTGGCACCATCAAGTATGTCGTGATTGGCCCTGAAGAGCGCCAAAAATGGGGTGGAAATGACAGCATATTCACCAATCTAGGAAATAAAATAAAACAAACCGAAAATTACAGTGTATATCAGGTAAGGTACTAGTTTGCCGCACTCACTATTGCAGCAAATTCGGTCGCATCCAAAGAATGTGTAGCGACAAGCACACCCTGACAAGCGCTCAAATAGGTACTCACATTTTTGACATCAACACTGCCTCCGTAGATAACCGGCACATCTCCCCAGGTTTTCTTTATCTTGTTGATGACTTCAACCACTTCGTCGACAGACTGCGGCAAACCACTGCCAATTGCCTCGACAGGCTCATATGCCACCACGCATTTGGCCGCTACCTCAGGAGACAATGCTGCTGCTTGCGCCATTTGATACGGCTCATCGACACAAACAACGGGTACAATCCCAGCCGCCAGGGCTTGCTCAACCTTATTCGCTACCTCTTGATTTGTTTCATGAAAGTATCGCCGACGCTCCGAATGACCAAGGATGGCAAAGCGAACCATCAACCCTTCTAGATTCGCTGTCGAAACAGAACCTGTATATGCGCCAGCGGGGAACTGGCTAAGGTCTTGAACCGCCAGATCTATTGGCAAATCATGCTCTTCTATCTCATCCGCCACATATTCCAAAAAAGGAAAAGCCGGTGCTATAGCCACCGTTCCAGTTGGCTTAACATCAGCCTTTGTGAATTCCTTCAACCATGTCTCCACTTCATCCCAATTCTTGTGAGACTTCCAGTTACCGATCACCAATGGAGTAGAAAAAGTGGCATTCATAGCCTGAGAATAGCACAGAACTACCACGAGTGCGTGAGGAGTTTTCTGCATGATTTCAATTTCTAACATGTGCATCAATGCCCGCTTACACAACGTCGAGATTTTCGACCACTCAATGTGTTAGGATCAGTACGCTCATATGCCTGCAGTACCAGATTATTTATCTTCACTTAATGACCAACAACGCGCTGCTGTCCTGCACGCAAGTGGTCCAGCCATGGTCCTTGCCGGTGCCGGTTCGGGCAAAACACGCGTCCTTACTACCCGAGTAGCATGGCTGATACAAGAGCAACTCATCGATCCATCAGAAATCCTGTTAGTAACCTTTACCAACAAAGCAGCACAAGAAATGGGACAACGCGTTCAGAGTCTAACTGGAGCCAAGTTGCCATTCTCGGGGACTTTTCATCGAATTTCTGCCAATATTCTGCGTCGAGATGGCTATCACGTGGGACTCAAACCAGGTTTCAGCATTTATGATGCTGATGACCAACTTTCTCTGATTAAACAGATTTATAAAAGCCAAGGCTACAGCACCAAAGAACACAACCCAAACGCCGTCAAAGCCACAATCTCAAAAGCCAAAAATGAGATGCTCACTTGGCAAGAATATGAACAATTGGCGAGTGGTCAATTCCAAGAGTTCACCGCTCGCATCTACAAACTGTACCAACTGGCACTCAAAGAACAGCAGGCTGTTGATTTCGATGACTTATTACTCAAGGTAGTCGAACTACTCCAGAGTCAAAAAACGGTGCTTGACCGGTATCAGACCCAATTGACACACGTCCTCGTTGATGAATATCAAGATACTAATAAGGTCCAGTATCAGCTCACCAAATTATTTGCTCGGCCACAAAACAATGTCTACATAGTAGGTGATTTTGCCCAAAGCATTTATGCTTGGCGGGGAGCTGACTATCGTAATTTGCTCAATTTGAAACAGGATTTTAATGACATTGCCGAGTATCGTCTCGAGCAGAACTATCGATCAACGCAGACCATTCTCGATGCAGCTACAGCAGTAATTTCGAAAGGAAATGACTTTCCGATTCTGCAGCTCTGGACTGAAAATACCAATCGCGAACCGATTGTCTTACTCGAAAGTGAAACCGGCGATGACGAAGCGCGCACCGTCGTCGATGAAGTCCGCCAGCTCCACAAAACATATTCGTACTCAGACATGGCGGTACTGTACCGCACCAACGCACAATCTCGACCTTTTGAAGAAGCACTAGTGCGTGCAGGTATACCGTATCGCCTAGTAGGCGGCTTTAAGTTTTACGAACGAAAAGAAATCAAAGATCTCCTGGCGTACTTGCGCCTCGTCGTCAATCCACAAGATACCGTTAGCCATGAACGAGTTCTCAAGCTTGGCAAACGCCGCCTAGAGGCCTTTTTGCTCTGGCGAGACACACTTGGCGAAGATGCAACCACCGCAACCGCACCTCTCGAGCTACTACAGCACATCCTCAAAGCAACCAATTATTTGGATCAATTTGATAAAGAGGACCCCGAAGATTTTGCCCGAATTGAAAACATCCAAGAACTTCAAAACGTTGCCAGTCAGTTTACCGATTCGCGGGTGTTTCTGGAAAATGTTGCCCTCGTCCAAGATGACTACCTAGCTGATGTCGAAAAAGCCGATCAGCGCGACACCTTGACACTCATGAGCCTGCATTCTGCCAAAGGTTTGGAGTTTCCGGTTGTCTTTGTAGTGGGTATGGAAGATGGCATTTTGCCCCACTCCCGCTCACTACTCGACAAAGCACAAATGGAAGAAGAGCGTCGCCTCACTTACGTCGGCATCACCAGAGCCAAAGAAAAACTGTACCTAAGCTATGCCCGTGTCCGCTGGATTTTTGGTACACCAACCTATGGTTTACGCAGTCGTTTCCTTCGCGATATCCCCGAAAGCCTCGTCGAACAACGCAGTAGTGGGGGAGATGCATACGTCCAAAATAGTTTTGCAACTTCTCAAGCCTATACTGGTCAACGCTCAGCCTGGCGCAAACCAGCTACACCAAAAGGTCGCCACTTAGTTATAGACGATGATATGCTAGATGCAGTCTTAACCGGTGAAATGGATATCAAGAAATTTTTGGAAGAATAGAAGAATACCAGTACAATAGACCTATGCTCCTCAGACCCCTCCGCCCCGAAGAACGAGCCCTCTACAACTCAGCGGTTCAACATCCTCTGCAAAGTTGGGAATGGGGTGAGTTCAGACGAGCTACCGGACTAGAAGTTGAGCGGATTGGTTTTTTTGATGATGGTAGACTTCAAAAAGCCCTCCAAGTCACATTTCATCCTATTCCCGTCTTGGGCAAAAAGGCTGGGTACTTCCCCAAGGGTTTTATGCCTGATGAAGAGCAACTCGCGGCCCTGGAGCAAATAGGTAAACAACACAACGCTTTATTCATCAAATTAGAACCAAATGTGGGACAACCAGCCGGGACACCTTCAGGTCACTATGACATTAGTACATTTTTGCTCAAACACGGCGCGCAGGCAGGTAAACCGCTCTTCACTAAATATACGTTTCAGCTTGATCTCACCCCAAGTGAAGAAGAACTCTTTGCCAACCTAAACAGCAAAACTCGCTACAACGTCAATGTCGCGCACAAAAAAGGTGTAGAAATCGTCGAAAATACATCAACTGAAGGCTTAGAAGCGTACCTGACCGTCCTGGCAGAAACCACCAATCGTCAAGGATTCTATGCCCATTCACCTGAATACTTCCGCACCATGTGGAAAGCACTGGGCGAAAGTGGCATGATGCGCATTTTTCATGCAATGTACGAAGGGCAAGTGCTCGTAGCCTGGATCATGTTTGTCTTCAATGGTGTCCTGTACTATCCGTATGGCGCCTCAAGTTCAGCTCACCGCGAAGTGATGGCGAGCAACCTGATGATGTGGGAAATGATCCGCTTTGGCAAAAATCAAGGTTGTACGATGTTTGATATGTGGGGTTCACTAGGCCCAGAGCCAGATGAAAAAGATCCCTGGTTTGGGTTTCACCGGTTCAAAAAAGGCTATGGGGGTGCTTTAATTGAGTTTGTCGGCACCTATGATCTGGTACTTGATAGCCGCTTTTACCAGTTATTTACCTTCGCCGACTCGCTGCGATGGAAAGCGCTGCGCTTCAAAGCTCGACTCAATCAACTACGTCGCTAACACGCTATGAACTCAAACTTCTTTCGCCACCTTGCTACAAAAACGTCCTACGCAGTAGGTACTCCCGCTGCCTTTCTTATCGCTGCTTCAGTCATACTAATCTGGGGCACCACCGGCCCCGTCTTCCACTTTTCCGATACATGGCAGTTAGTAATCAACACCAGCACCACCATTATCACTTTCTTAATGGTGTTCTTAATTCAAAATACACAAAATCGTGACTCAAAAGCCCTCCATATCAAAGTCGATGAACTGCTTCGAGCTGTTAAAGGTGCTCGCACCTCACTCGTCGATATTGAAGAATTGGAAGATGAAGAGCTTGAGGTCCTCCAACAAGAGTTTCGTCAAATCCATGAGCGTTACTCGTCGGCACTTGCCAAACGACGCGCCAAACAGCATAACAACCCTTAGAAAGGTCCCATGTCCAACTCACAACCTCGTTTCAAACGCATCATGCTCAAAGTCGGCGGCGAGTCGCTGATTGGTAATCGCGAATATGGTATCGATCCAGCTGCCGCCCTGCAAGTTGCCGAACAAGTCAAAGAAGTATACGAGCAAGGTGTGCAAGTGGCAGTGGTGATTGGCGGCGGCAATATTTTCCGCGGCATCGCTGGTTCCAAAAATGGTATCGAGCGCGCTACTGCTGACTACATGGGCATGCTTGCCACGGTGATGAACGCGTTGGCTCTGCAAGATGCACTGGAAAAAGTGGGCGTGCCCACTCGCGTTCAATCTGCACTGGAAATGCCGGCTGTAGCCGAGAGCTTTATTCGTCGCAGAGCTATCCGACACATGGAGAAGGGGAGAGTGGTTATTCTCGCTGCCGGCACCGGCGTACCCTATGTCACTACTGATACAGGGGCTTCTCTGCACGCACTGGAGCTAGGCTGCGATGTATTGATGAAAGCTACAAAAGTAAACGGTATCTATGACAAAGATCCAATGAAACATGAAGATGCCCGCCGCTACAAAACGCTCAGTTTTGAAGACGCCGTCAAGCAAGGTCTACAAGTCATGGATACAGCAGCGCTGGCCATGAGCAAGGATAACAACATGCCATTGATGGTGTTCGAGTTGTTTGAGCATGAGAATTTGATCAAAGCCGTGATGGGCGAAGATATCGGCACGTATTGCAGTAATGAAGTGGAAACGGTGATGGAGTAGAAAGAAATAATTTAGGAACTGTACATGGTAGAAGGCTATAGTCCTGATCAATCTGCGGTTGGTATCACTTTATTATCTAAGACCGACTCTAGTACTGATACATTTTTGGGTACAACTGATCTTGGTTTTGATCAGAGTCAATATCAGGCTTCACTCACTCGTTTTAAGGATGCAACAAAAGCCTTCGCAGATTACCAACAGAGGCTGCGCGATGAGAAGTTGCAACTTGAAGCAGAACTCAACGTAACTAGGTTGTCTAGGGGAAAAGCGACATCAACCGGAATGACGCCCCAAGAAGCTTTTGCTAAAGAAAAGCGACTTCGCGAACTTAATTGGGGTCTTGGTGATGACGAATATTTTTCTTTAAAATCTGAAATCGACACAAGCCAAAAGGAGGTTCAAACACAAGAATGGGCTCGACCCGATTCCTTAGATCTGCGTGAAGTGTACCAAGAGTTAAATGTTGCTCAACTATTACCAGAAATACAAATAAGAGCAGATTCAAACCGAGGTGTCATTTCGCAAGCGAAAAGGGATGACTTACCATCAACAGAACTAGTTCAAGCTGATCTTCTGGACGACGCGCAAGAGATTTCAAGTAAAATTCCACTTGAGGTTTGGTTCCACTCAACTAAACCAAATCATTTTTTAAACATGATTGTAGTCGGTGGTTTAGCAACACAGTCTTGGCTTAGAAATAAGCACCCCGAGTATTATGAAACATTAAAAGATCATTCAGTAGCTTTGGGAACAACAAAAGATATCGAACTAAGCAGTCCCTTTAATCCCACCGACGCTGATAAAATCTATTTTAGAAACGATCGCGTTGAACAGTATGGAACAGTTATCTTAGGATTTGCTCCTGAGAATATAATCCCAGAATCGGGTATATTTGCATATCCCAAAGGCTGGCAGCATGATCAAGAGCGCGTCATGTCAGATGTTGTTGACAAAGATCATATTAAACTAGCTGAGAATGGTAGTAGCCAGTTACAAGTTGCTTTTGATACCGCAGTCGTTGCCGTAAAAAAACAGGATTATCGTAAAATAGTACAAGCCTTGCTCTTAGCAGGATATAGTCAGGAGTGGATTGCTGAACATGTGTTTTCCTATAGGGAAAACGCTAATTCGGATGGTTTACGAGCTGCGGAAGTTGAAATTAAGAAAAGAATTGAGGAACAAAGAAAAAAAAGTAGTCGAAAGGTTGCCGCACTAGCTATCAACCAGCCATATGGTTCACCACATTTATATGAATTAAAGGCTGTTAGCTAATAAAAGCTTGATTAAACAAGTGCTCCCTCAATAAGCAAATGTTAGCGGAAATAACCCTAATAGTATATAGTGTGATCTATGAAAACTTTCGGCATTAACGGCTTCGGCCGCATCGGTAGAACTACATTTCGCGTCTGGTACGAGAAACACCGCGACACGCTCGAACTAAAACTCATCAATACCTCTGGCTCCATGGATATTGCTGACTGGGTTCATTTGCTTAAATATGACTCGAATTATGGGGTATTTAATGCCCAAATTAGCTACACTCAACATCGCACTCGCAAAGAAGTTACCGATGAACAACCAGTTCTGGGTGTCATCCATCTGGGCCAAGGAGTGCCCGACATTACTGTCACCGCCCAACGTGATCCAGCCAAAATACCTTGGGGCGCCAGTGGAGTAGAGGTAGTCATCGAGTCTACGGGCGCCTTTACCGATACCGAAAAAGCTGGTGCTCACCTGACAGCTGGTGCACAAAAAGTGATTATTTCTGCTCCCACTAAGGGAGAAGATATTCCCACTGGCATTATCGGCATCAATCAATTTGACCCTGCTGCCAAAATTGTCTCCAACGCCTCCTGCACTACCAACTGTGTCGGACCGGTGGCAGCCGTCATCCACCATGGCATCGGCATTAAGAAAGCGATGATGACCACCGTTCATTCCTACACTGACGACCAGAATCTCCACGACAATTCACATAAAGATATGCGCCGCGCCCGCGCGGCCGCACAAAATATCGTCCCGACCAGTACGGGCGCGGCAATCGCCGTCACCCAAGTAATACCCGAGCTCAAAGGTCTGTTTGACGGTTTATCTATCCGTGTGCCCACACCTGTGGGTTCCATTTCCGACATGGTGTTTGTCACCAACCGACCTACCACCAAAGAAGAGGTCAATCAGCTACTCATCGCTGCTTCGCAGCAACCCGAGTGGCAAGGCATCCTCGCTGTCACCGATGAAGCCATCGTCTCGCACGACATCGTTGGTCGCCCCGAGTCGTCGATTGTCGATCTTTCGCTAACCAATGTAGTGGATGGTGATCTGGTCAAAGTGGTGAGTTGGTACGACAATGAGTACGGCTACTGCAACCGCTTGATTGAGCAAATTGCTCGAATCTAGCTCAAGAGTTCCTCAATATACTCGCGTCACGCTTCTTGTCAGGTTGGTGCCACATACTAGTGACTGTGATAGCAAAAACGTACTCCGTCCTGCTCGTAAACCATCAACCTCATCTTGTAGAGATCGAAGTCAATAGTCGCCAAGGCATTCCGCAATTAATTGTCATTGGATTAGCTACTCAGGCCCTTCACGAAGCGCGCGAACGCCTCTTATCTGCACTGGCTAGCTGCAATATTCGGCTAAAAAGTAAGCGTACCATTATTAATCTTTCGCCTGCCGAGCTCAAGAAAACGAGTGCAGGTCTCGACTTAGCAATGGCAGTCGGCCTGCTTCAGATAGCGCAAGCAATTCCACCTATTTCGCAGAAAGTGTTGTGGCTGGGCGAACTGGCCCTCGACGGAGGTATCAAACCTGTTGCACACCTTGAGCACTTGGTAACATTTGCCCGCCAACAAGGTTTTTCCAGAATTGTTGTCCCATGCAGTAGTGAAATTTCCGATACGTACGTGTTGAAAAAATTGATTGACCTAGTAACGATGAAAGGGCATGTCGAACAGTTGCCTCAGGTACGGCTGCAAGCTACAACACCAACGCCACCTCATTTTTCAATCGATTTTGCCGGTATCCATGGCCAACTTACTGCTAAACGTGCACTCCTAATCTCTCTCATCGGGCATCATCACTGTCTGCTATCTGGTCCACCAGGAGTAGGGAAGACCATGCTGGCTACCGCCGCGGCAGAACTCTGGCGCGCTTCACATCCACACGCACCAATTCGTCAGCCTCACCATAGTATCAGCACCCAAGGCATGATTGGTGGTGGTACCAACCTACAAGCTGGAGAAGTGACACTTGCCGATCAAGGAGTGCTCTTGTTGGATGAACTTGCAGAATTTCCTCGTGCTGCCCTCGAGGCACTACGAGAGCCTTTGTCATCCGGCCATCTCGCCCTTGCTCGTGGTGAAGCTCATCGGACATTTCCTTGTCGGTTCTTACTGCTTGGTACCATGAATCAATGTCCGTGCGGCTGGCGAGGGAGTCAGCAACACGACTGCCATTGCACACCTTTGCAAATTCAACAGTACACGCGTCGAGTTTCAGGCGCGTTTAACGATCGAATTGGGCTCCATATCCAAGTGGAAGAGGAAATATCTCCACTACCTGGTACTACAACTTCACTGCAGCTACTTGATAGACTACTGCACATTCAAAAAATCCAACATGTACGCTTTGAAAAAAGCGGTATGCAGTGGAACTCAGATCTACAGCTACACAATTTTGAGCACTTTTCCCGCTGGGATGTGGCAGCCCTCGAGACACTCCACAATATCTCAGTTGAAGGACACTCTATCCGTCGACTCAACCATCTTGTGAGCATCAGTCAAAGCATCGCGGACTTAGAAAACAGCCCAATCATCGAAAAACAACATGTATTGGAGGCACTTTCGTATCAACCTAACGAAGCGTTGCTACCACCAAAGGTGCCACAATGGTCACGGACCCCAAGGCTAAACAATACCATCCAAACCATTGAAACTTCGCGTGCGAGATCACCCACTGTAACAATTTGAGCGCCCCCAAACCTACGCAAAATGCTGCGAAGCCACCAACTAGATAGGGAAAGGGTTGAATACCCGGAAATCCTGCCTTCCAGACATCCACCAAGGTAAGGGTTGCCGCTCCAGCAATTGCCGGAATACCCAATAAAAAAGAAAAACGAAACGCTTTTTCTCGATCGATATCTTGGGTCACCGCAGCTGCCACTGTCCCACTTGACCGTGACCAGCCGGGTAAAATTGCTAATGCTTGGAAAATGCCAATAATCAAACCCTGTTTGAATGTCACTGCTTGTGACTTTTCTCCAGGCTTTGCCATGCAACGCGCGGCTTGTAGATTCATCAAGCCAGTTACTATTTCAAACACACCAATAATCACCAGCGATGCAGACAACATCTCAAGTCTGTCTTTGATAATTGCACCAAAAGCCACTGCTGGAATCGTGGAAATCACAATCACTGCCGCCTCTTTCAGGGACATTTTCCAGATATCTTTCCAAAAAAATAAAATAACTGCCAACAATGTGGCACCATGTAAAAATACGTCAAAAACTAAATCTGCATGAGCAAATCCCAATGCATGGTGCATAAGTGCCAAGTGACCATCACTCGAAATTGGCAGGAACTCAGTGAGGCCCTGCACCACACCTAAAATAAGCGCCTGAACACTCGTCATTCGCGCACTTCTTTCTCAAGGCGATCATACCAACGATTGAGTGTTTTTTTCACTAAATCCTGTCCGCCAAGACCGAGTGCGAGACCGCCACCAAGACTCAACATCGTGACCATTCCCACAAACAAAATCAAAATAAACTCACTGGCGATACCTAGCTCAGATACTGCAGCCATCACCGCCAGACTGACAACCAAGTAGCTACTGATCTTTCCCAACACTCGCGAACTGTGACCATCGATAGTTTTGATCGCGCCCTTCACCACACTTTCCACCACGCCAGCTAACAATGTGCCAAAGAAGAGCACAAGGACAGCAGAAATGATATTGGGCAAATAATCAATCACTTTTGCCAATACTATCGAGAGTGGCTCTAGCCCAAGCAACGTCACGCTGGTGTGAACCACAATCAACATTGCTAACCAATACACAATAGACCCCACCACATCTTCAACGCGTTGGCCAACTTCTGCATTTTCCACAAAATGCTCAATGGGAGTATTCTTCAAGGCGCTTGACATGCGAAATGTCTCGAGAATCTTGACGACAATACGCTTAATCGCTTTGGCGATAAATGCCCCCAGCACTAGCACGAGTAATGCACCAGCCAGCCGTGGCAAGAAAAACGAGACTTGATTGAATGTCTGATTCGCAAATCCGCCCCAAGAACTGTACCAACTAGCCGGAATCATGATGTTATTCATAACGCATCTCCTCAAATCACTATAAGCGTAACCTGTAAGCCGGATTCTGTCGAGGGCAATGATCTATCTATGCCTGCGGCTTTATCACCTCGCTCCACGAAGGAGCAATGGGGGACATCTCCATTTAGGTGAAGATCGGCAGTTGCAGCGGGGAGGATTGCTCAGTACGCCCTGGCCGAAGCCGTACGCACTGACCCAGAAGCTTGGTCGTTTCACCCGGCGCCACCCGGCTCGTCTCTACAGCTCTAACTGTCGCAGTTCACTGAAGCGAACCACGCCCTGGCTTTCACCAGGCACCCTATGTCCAGCTGTCCGGACTTTCCTCTTTTGTTTTCCGAAGAAAACAAAAGCCATTACCCGGTTACGCTTGAGATGATTATACGCTACTTTAGGATCTATGTGCTAAAAAATGTCGATAGTACAAACTATACACAAGCCTGATAAGGATATAGGTAGGCACAGCTAACAACGCACCCATCACACCATACAACTTTAATCCAACTAAGATCACCAGAATTGCGATTAATGGATTAACGTCGGCATTATCCTTCATGATTTTCGGCACAATCAAATTATTTTCTAGTTGCTGCACAACGACATAAAAGGCCAACGTAATTGCGCCACCAACTGGTCCAAGAGTAAAGAATGCTAGCGCGATAGCCGGTACGGATGCCAGTGTTGGTCCAAGATTTGGCAACACTTCTAGCATGCCGGCTAAAATAGCCAAGGGTAATGCATACGGAACACGAATTGCGAGCAAACCAGCATAGGTCACCAAACCGATTAGAATCATCAACACCAATTGGCCGCGCACCCAACCGCCCAGTTGTGTTTCAAGCTCATCAATAAACTCCCTCGCTAGCGCTAAGTGTTCTTCCTTGTGTGTAAACCAGCTAAGTTTTTTGTACAGTCGTGGTCGATCCAACAGTAAATAAAAGGAAATAACCAGTACCGTGAAAAAGGTGAAAACACTAGAAAAAGTCGCTGTCACCACCGACAAGATGAAGTTAAACGAGGTGCCAACTCGCTGTGCTAAATCACTCAATTCACTGACCGTAAAATTCAAGTTATTAATTTGATCCTGCAACACAGGAATTGGAATGTTTACAATTTTCAGCAGCTGATAGAGCTCACGAACCAGTGGCGGCATGATCAATGCAAATGTGCCAATGAGTGACACCAACATTATGATATAGACAACAAATGCACTAAGCGCTCGAGGCAATCGCAACCTTTTGTGTAATACATTCACTGCTGGATTAAGACCAACCATAATGATTAAAGCTAAAAATACTTGAACCAAAATACCTCGCACCATGTAGGTGAAGTACAGACCACCCATCACAGCCAATGCATAGAACAAAATAGATGGCGAGATACGTACCGCTACTTTTGAATCCGATGTGTCAATGTTTTCAGACATAGATATACGGTCAGTATACCCGCTCTTTTGAGCCGTACCAAGCGGTAATTTTATCTAGTGCCAACTTCTGCCAATGCATTTCTGTTATTGCTGTCCATTCAACATTTTCACGCTTTTTCCACCAGGTAAATTGACGCTTTGCATACTGTCTTTCTGCAACCACCCAAGCGGTTTTAGCTGCTTGTTCATCACAGTCACCTTGAATATACGAAGCAATTTGTTTTACTCCGGTAGCACTGATAGCTGGTATCAATCTCCCTTGGTCTAAAACTATCTCTAGCAACTGGTCAACTTCAGCCATCGCACCATGATTCCACCGTTGTTCGACGCGAATCACAATCCTTTTCTCAATTTCTGTCATGTCATCCGTGATCCCAATCACGAGTTGATCAATATTTTCACGCTTTTTCACAAGACTAGAAGTCGCATTTACTTGCTTGGTAGCGGCAGGTGTTGTTGTCTGTTCCAAAACTCGCACCAGTCTTCGAGGATTGGCACGGTCAGAGTCATTCATCACCGACCACCGGACAGCTGCCTCACTCTGCACCCAACGTTGTAGTTCTTCAAGATCAAGCACTTCAGCTTTAGCTCGGATTTCCATGTCAGGCTTCGAATCCATTTGTGGATCATCAGACAATGCCCACTCTGCATACAAACCAGTTCCACCTACTAATATCGGTAATCGTCCTGCCTGCCAAGATTGCTCGCAGATGTGTTTCACAAAACGACGGAAATGAGCAACAGACCACTCGTCTGTCGGCTTCAAAAACGATACTCCCCACAATCTATGCTGCCCTACTTGCCAGTATTCATCACACCACTCGGCATCGGGCGGAATATCAGCACCACTTAAAATCTCAAGACCTTTGTAGACCTGTCGTGAATCAGCGGAAATAATATCGCATTTTATCTGATGCACGTCCCAGAAATACTCAGCTACCCGCCATGCGAACGCAGTTTTTCCAACAGCTGTTGGTCCCACAATTGACAGGATTTTGTTTGTCATAGTGTCTAGACAATAACTGGCCGCTGCCCATCACGTAGCGGTTGCTTGTTAATGATTTCATCCAATACTTCCCAACGACGTTTCTTCTCAACATGCGGCACATCATCGAGGTATATTCGCCAGCTTGCCGTACCAGGTCGGGGTGAGTACATGGCCACAAAACCCACTGGCCAACGCAATTGTTGCGCTAAATCTACTGTTTCTTGAAACTCTTCCTCAGTTTCTCCAGGAAAACCCACAATGATATCTGTCCCAATCGTGATCTGCGGATCAGCTGCTTTTAGTTTGTTGAAAACTTCAACGTATCGTTCCCGGGTATATCCACGATTCATTCGATACAACACTGCATTGCTACCAGATTGGATAGGTAAATGAATGTACCGATCGATTTTTTGATTTGTAGCAACTTCATCAATTAATTCATCATGAAAATCCCATGGATTACTGGTCAGAAAACGGATTTTCTTAATCTGTACGAACGCTGAAATTGCCCGTAATAACTTCACAAACGGCGGAGTTTCGCCTGTCTGCAAGTATTGACTCTGATTATCGGGCAAATCTTCTCGAGTGTAGGTCGGATTTTCCATCATCATTTTGCGAAAACCAATTCCGACTTTCTCAAGTCCCCAAGAATTAACATTCATGCCAAGTAACGTTATTTCTTCAAAACCTTTTCCTACCAACTCTTCAACTTCCTGCATGATTGATTCAAAACTACGCGATGCTTCTCGCCCTCGAGAGTAGGGGACAATGCAGTAGGTACAAAACGAATTACAGCCGGTCGAAATCGGAATCCATGCATGCTTTTGGTCTTTTCTTACCGCCGCTTGGTTAAAGCCCACCTCATTAATCGGCAAAATCTCATCCACCATCGGCAACATTTCGAGCAGCTTGGCGTGTCCATGATGGGTCATGCAGCCTGTCAAAATAATTTTTGGTCGTTGTCGACCACTTTCATCAAAGAAAGTAACCACGTTATGCAAAAAACCTCGAGCTCGATGCTCAGCGCTTTGACGAATTGCGCAGGTATTGACCACAATTTCATCTGCAGACTTCCAGTCAGCAGCTTCGACATATCCACGAGCTTCATAGTCACCGGCAATTCGTTCAGAATCACTTTTATTCGATTGGCAACCAAAAGTATGTACGTAGTAGGAGTGGGAAGAACTCTTTGTCACCAGGCTATTTTATCATTGGATTGACGTCACCGCGGCAGTGCTTTGACGCGATCGCAATAGAACTATCAACCATGACGAGGCTTCTAAAATCAACATGCCAAAGGTAGGTATTGCCCAGTTCTTCAAGAACAATGCAACGTGGAAAAAAACTAACAACAGTACAAGATAGGTCAAACGATGCAACAACTTCCATTTTTTGCCAAGATACTTTTGCGAAGGGTCATTGGAGGTCAGCCACAAAGGTAGTAGGAGCAGCCATGCAACCACCCCAAACACCTTTGGAGAGGTAAGTACTAGACCAGCACCTCCCAGAACAAAGGGTAGTGTTGTCGTAAAGTTCATATGCACAACAACACACAAGAACATCAAAATGCCCATGTGTCGACGAAACGGCATGATCATTGCCGCCACCAATGGTTGAAAACGAAATCGCTGCAAAATACCAGGCGTCAAAGTAGCAAAGTAGGTCAGTAGCCCTATTACTCCCATCTTTGTACCAATATCGTAGATCATTAAATGCAGGCGAAAATTGGCAAGATCCTGATAGGGAAACATCACAAACATCAACAGCCCAACTATCCACAGTGAGATCACCCCAATCTCGGCGATGACAAAAAAAGTCTTAATCAGCGGTTGATACAGAATCAGTTTTTTTTGAATGAAAATAAGATAGGGGCGTAGATCCATGCGTACTAGGTTAGCGTGTTTCTTACTTGGAGTAAAGAAGTTAACAAATTGAGGCACGGAGGGGATTTGAACCCCTGAACTGAGGTTTTGCAGACCTAGCCATTGGACCACTCTGGTACCGTGCCAATAGTGGTGATCTTAACCCAAAAACAGAGAGTCTACAAATAGGTAAACAATCTTACTCACACAGTAGACAACTGCTTTTGGGTTAAGATCACCTACACAGTGACTATTCAGAAAACACTACAGCGGCTTAATCTCAAACTCTGTGCCACCTGCTGGGTAATCAAACCGCACCGCGGCTGTTTTCTCAGTCATATGATGGACCCGCAGGAAGAGCTCCACAAAGGGGTCCTCATAACCTGACGAACCAGCGTTCACCGCCAGGACGCCTCGATCGACACTAAAGCCACCCAGAGCAATTACCCCGGTCATACTCACACCGTTGCAGATCACTTGGACATTTTGCCCCATCTTCAAGCCCATTTTCTCAAGATCAGACTTACGCATAGTCGTCTTGATATTGCCAAAACCATCCGTCCAGGCCACCATGTTGTGGGGAATCTCAGGGATGTCGTTCACATCTAGTTCATCAGTCAAAATCGAGCGATCACCATTAATCAAACGTGCCACTCTCTCAGGGAAAAAGTCACGAGATCGAAACTGTGAACCTTCGTTGGGACAGTCAATATTGCGGTACTCGACGATATGTGACTTCACGAAGCCAAAAGCAAACTCTGAATAGACATTGACAATCTCCACACCATTATCGAGGCGAGCATACTGGATACCATTATCACTATTAGTCTTGGTGGCTTTGGTCGAGCCACGTCGAGGAGCAGCATTACCGTAAATGAACATTTTGCCATGATTGGGTGCAAAGGCATACTGTGCCGTCACAAAGCCAATTGCCATGGTGTCCAAAGAGGGGACAGAGGTGGGATGAATGCGGACGGCGTGAGGCTTCTCCAAGTGATACTGAAGACGGGTGTTTATCTCCCCAAACTCCATGCCGCCAATAGCGTAATCACAGATAACGTGCAATAAAATCGAGTTGTTGTCTGCCATGTGTCCTTGTGTCTCTTGTACGTAGCTAATAATAACGTCCAAAGTATATCATCCTCTCGAAGCAATGATGAGGTATAATCACCACCTGTGCCAAAAAAAACATCTTCTACCACTTCAACACCTACTACTTCCAATGAACAGTCCTTAATCGGTCCCAACACCACTTGGAATATCACCTTTAAATGGAGTGAAATTGAGCCCATTTACAATAAAACCCTGGCGAAAGTAGCTAAGCGTCTCAAATCTGCTGGTTTCCGTCCTGGCAAAGTACCACCAGCAATTGCTGCTGGCATGGTTGGCCATGAAGAACTCGCGGAGCGGACACTGCAAGAGATTATGCCAGTGAAATATCAGCAGTCTCTAGAAGAAAATAAGAAAAAGCCACTAACTCGACCTAGCATCACCATTACTTCTGCACCACTGAATGAGGACTGGGTAGTTGAGGTTGCAATAGCAGAAAAACCAATTATTGCGGTCAAGGGTTTTGAAAAAACGGTCAAAGAAGCCAAAAAAACTGCCGACAAATCTTGGACAGAGCATCTCAAAGAACACCAAACAGAGAAAAAAGCAGACAAATCAGAAACTGCAAAGCCTGAAACAACGAAAGAGCAACTCGAGAATGAGCAGCGTGAGTTCACCTTGCAAGAAATCTACAAACAATTGGTGGTTACTTTCAAGCCAACTATTCCTGAACTTCTCCTCAAAGAGGAAACTCAAGCCGAGCTAGATTATATCGTTCGCCAGCTTCAAGGCATGAAGATGACTCTGGATGATTACTTAAAACATCGCAAATTGACCTTCGAACAACTGTCGACTGATCTAGCTATGCAAGTCCTGGGTAGAGTCCAACTCGAACTCGTACTTGATGCAATTCGCGAAGAAACCGGCACTACCACAACAGACGATGATCTCGAGAAGTACTTTGCTCGCATCGCTGATCCTAAGGCTCGCGAAGCACAAAAAGCCAACCCAGAATACAAGGCATATGTGTCGTCAATCGTTGTCCGCGAAAAGCTAAACGAACTCTTGCTTAAAATCTAACAAAAATGCGCTATACTTGCGCTGTATACACTTGTATTGACACCTCGAGTAAATAGGCCTATAATCGGCAGATTATCCTACGAAAACAGGTGTAATTGTTACATATGAGCTCACTGAGTTCATCACCACTAGCCTCTCCTGCTCGAAAGCCACCAACCGTTAATCCGTTCGCCAAGGCAATGGCTGACATGGAGCGTGAAAAGCCGGCTACCGGAGATAACTCTGGTGTTAATCCCCAAGATGCCAGCAGCAAACTCTTCAGTGATGCGCTCGCTCGCACAGGTGGCCAATTCGGCGATTTCAATTACGGTCAGCCCGATCAATCAACAGACAATGCTCAGAATCCTGCTAACAACGTTGATTGGCAAGCGGAGCAACAACGCCAACTTGAAAAACAGCAACTCGAAGCAGCACATAAGCGCCGCCACGATCAAATCAATCCAGTCGATACTATCGATGTGTTCAATGCCCGCGAAAATCAAGTCAAAAAAGAAATTGACCAACTCCGTCAAGAACTGAAGTTGCTTGCTACCGATGTGATCAAATTTGAAAAAGAAGTCGACATCACCTTGATGACGCAAGTGGTCAATCCTGGTCAAGATGGCAAGTACTACATTAGTTTCTTCCAACAACTGCGATCTTTTATCATGTTGCTGCGTCAGAAAATTAAAAGCGCTTCTACTTGGGCAACCCAAATGCACGGCAAGAGCAAGAAAAAACAACGGATGGGGATGATGATTGGTGGCACTGGCTATGAGAAGACATCGACTATACAGGATATGATGCACCACGAGAGAAGCAGCCAGTATAGTGGTGGATAACGATTGACAGTCTACGTTACTTTTTGATGTACTATTGCTTGGTTTTGGTGTATTATTGCGGGCATGTCGATTGAAGATACCCCTGCCAAACAAAGAAGAGAACAGCTCATTCCAAATAGCGATCTTGGAAGACTTTTTTCCGCCCTATTTGGTATAAGAACAAAAGTAGAAACTCAGAGTAATACCAGGGCTGCGATACAAGCACCCGACCAAATAATGGTCGTAGAAACTGCAACACCTCAACCAATCAGTTTAGAAAAATTTGAAGAACTTTTATCTCCGCGTATATTAGAAGCCCAACTGCTTCCAAAGATGCGAATAGTGCGGTTCCCAGTACCCATTGACCCTGAAGACCTCGGTAAGGGCTACAAGAGGGAGCAGCAATCGGGCTATGTATTGTATGGCTTTGAGGTGACACGACATTTTCCAGCACTAAGTGCTGGCGTATTGGGTGAAACAATCTACATGAGCCCAACGGAACCAACTGTAGAGATAGATGTAGACTCGCCCTCTGGTGCTTGGGTCTTCACTTTTCAACTCGTAGAACCAAAAGAGCGATGTATCGGCAAACTGCGGTTTGTTGCTTTTGAACCACATCCTGGGTATGTGCACCAACCAATCGCACACAAAGGACAAGATTTTCCATCCACTCCAGAACCAATTTCTCATCAGCCAGTCAAACAAGCAAGGCCTCATACAGGCGGTAAGCGATGGGATCGTGAAAAAGAAGCCACCGCTATAAGATTAACATCTGCTGATGCTGACTCCCACATTAGAAGAGAATATGAAGGATCACTGCCGTTTTGGCAGGCAATAGAAAACAATCCGGAATTACTGTCTAGTGGCGAAAGGTTTTTGCGCAGACTTAGCAAAGAACTAGATTATCAAAGTCAACCCAGTAGAATCGACTACGTTATTGGGCAACTACGTATGGCTATTCCTATCTGCCAGAAATACAGAGAGGGAGAAACTGCTGTGTTTAACATGAGAGTTCGTGATGTAGCCTTGCAGGTTATGAAACTGATGTTACTCCAGGCTCCCGATGATGGTAGTGAAACATATGTTCAAGAAGTGTTCGAACGTCTGTCACCGATAACAGATAGTCTATTTGCATCAGATAGTAAACCTACCGCTAACACTAACGATACGTACAAACAACAACACGATTTTGAACTTGGCGAAAGCATATATCATTTGGTTAGCTCTTGCGGAGGATATGAAGATGACAGGACTGTCGAGGCTTTTGAGAGGCTGTTCACTTTGTGGATAAATGAATACCGCAGACAAGATCAGCAGTATACCTTGTTGATGCGTACGTTGGCACGCATAACAGCGGTGGTTGCGTTGCTGGGTGCAGTACTACAAGACCCCAGCACAGATACCTACCCTTCTCGACGAGAAGTCATCAAGGGAGCTGCACAGGTGGCAAAAGAATTGCTAGCCAAAATTACTAAGCAGGCTAATTAAGTACTGTTTTCACTATCTTGTGAACTCGAGAGGATTCGAACCTCTGACCTCTTCAATGTCAATGAAGCGCTCTAACCAACTGAGCTACGAGTTCAGAACTGATAGTATACAACAAGACCTCATGCTATAATAGCCACCTGTCGAGGAACGACATACTTACGTGATTAGAAAGCGACCTACCAAGCGACAACCAAAAATCTTCGTGAAGTCGAATCATCAGATTCGCTTCCCGCAAGTCAGAGTGCTTGCCGAACGCGGAGATATGATTGGCATCATGTCTGTGCCAGAGGCGATGACGCATGCACAAGCAGAAGGTAAGGATCTTGTTTTAGTCACTGAGAAATCGACTCCTCCTATCGTTAAAATCATTGAGTTGGCCAAGTTTAAGTACCAACTCCAACAAAAAGAAGCGGAGAGCCGTAAAAAAGCTCGCAGCCAAGAGACAAAAGAAGTTCGTCTGACGCCATTTATGGCCGAAGGAGATTTCCAAACTCGCTTGCGCAAAATCACTGACTTTCTCGAAGACGGTGACAAAGTTCGCATCTCGATGGAGTTCCGCGGTCGCTTAATTACCAAAAAAGAATTTGGTGATGAAGTGTTTAAACGTGTGTTTGCAGAAACAGCTGAGATCGCTACAATCGAGATCCAGCCGCAAATGCTAGGCAAAAAGGTCATGGCCCAGCTCATGCCAACCAAGAAACGACCTGCTGCAACCGCAGCATCAACAACGTAATACTGAGTAGAGGATACTTGTGAAAAGCTACAAACAAAAAACTCGTAAAGGCGCTGCAAAGCGTTTTAAAGTTACCGCTACCGGCAAAGTCTTGCGTCGCACCCAAAACATGCGTCACTTGCGCCGTCACAAGAGTAAAAAAGCAATCCGCGCTTCTCGCGTACCACACTTAGTAACAGGAAAATTTGCTCGCCGTATCAAGCGCATGCTTGGTCTAGCGTAATTTGAAAGATACCTATGTCACGTGCTAAAACCGGCATTGTCCGCCGCCGCCGCCACAAAAAAGTCCTTAGTCTCACCAAAGGTTTCCGTGGCGCAAATAATCGTCTCTACAAACGCGCCCATGAAGCTCTCCTTCACGCTGGTCAATATGCTTATGAAGGCCGCCGTTTACGCAAACGCGACTTCCGCTCACTCTGGATTGTCCGTATCAGTGCTGCTTTGAGTCAAATTGACGAAAAGTTACAGTACTCACGCGTCATCAATGCCATGAAGAAGGCTCAAGTTACCCTCAACCGCAAAGTGCTCGCTGATCTTGCTGTGACAGACTTTAGCACGTTTAAGGCCATCATCGAAAAGGTGCAGGGCTAAGGACGTTCCTTAGAAACTCGAAAACCCCGCACCCGCGGGGTTTTTTATTGCACATAACACCGGCAATGTGCAGCAACAAACCAACCGGACTAATTACTGCCAAAACCAGGCAAATACAGTACACTACATACATCAAGAGGAAAACATGAACAGTTTAGACACCGCTATTCAAACTATACGCACTCAACTCAATACAGATCTGCAAATCGGAGCTGCAGATCTCTACACCAAATATCTTGGAAAAAAAGGCCTGTTCAATGAACTAGCAAAAAACATCAAAGATATCGCTCCAGAAAACCGAAAAGAAGCAGGTCAGCTCCTCAACGATCTGAAAATCGAACTCGAACAGCAGCTTGCTTCAACCAAAATCCAAAGCTCAACTCAAATTGATCTCACCCTACCTGGTCGGAAACCACGCATCGGCCATGTACATCCCGTTTCACAAGCTATGGAGGAAATTACCCATATTTTTGAGCGAATCGGCTTCACCAGAGTGCGCTACCCAGAAGTTGATTGGGACTGGTACCCATTCGAATCACTGAATATGCCGCCAGATCATCCAGCACGAGATGAGTGGGAAACTTTTTTTGTTGATGTACCTGATGAAAGTCGTTTCGTTGAATATGATCCAGCCAATCCACGCGCCCGGCACCCAAGTCTAGTTGGTGGTGGCAAGATGGTACTCACACCCCATACGTCAAATGGACAAGTTCGCGAAATGGAGCGACATCAAAGCAAACCTCCGATTCGCATGATCAATATTGCTCGTTGTTATCGCCGTCAGCAAGATGCCACTCATACCCAGATGTTCCATCAATTTGAAGGTCTGGTAGTCGATAAAGGCATCACCATTCAACACTTGAAAGGGACGCTCGATTATTTCGCTCGAGAGTTTTACGGTGAAGGAACAAAAAGTCGCATCAGGCCTTTTCACTTTCAATTCACTGAACCTTCATTTGAAGTAGATTTTAGTTGCCATCTCTGCCATGGAACTGGCACACTAGAAAATAACGAAAAATGCAAGTTTTGTAAGTCTGGCTGGCACGAAGTCGGTGGTGCCGGAATGGTACATCCAAACGTACTAACAGCGGGCGGCATTGACCCATCGGAGTACACCGGCTTTGCTTTCGGTTGGGGAGTGGAGCGCACTTATACCCTCAAACCAGGTCTCAATATCGACGATATTCGCTTGCTATACAGCGGCGATTATCGTTTCTTGGAACAATTCTAAGGCATATATGAACATTCTTATCCCACATTCCTGGCTTCTAGAACATCTTGAAACCACTGCAACGCCTGAAGAGCTGCAACGCGAAGTATCGCTCTGCGGACCTTCCATAGAACGAATCTATGATCGTGAAGGTGACAGCGTGTATGACATTGAAATCACTACTAATCGTGTTGATTCAATGTCAGTGCGTGGTGTTGCCCGAGAAGCAGCAATTATTCTCACCAAAGCTGGCTTTCCTTCTCGACTCAAACCCTTGAAACACAGTTTCCAAGAACTAGTCTCATCAGCAGCTGCTCATAGTGAACTACCTCTGCCCATTGTTCATAGCAACCCGTCACTGTGCTCACGCACATTGTGTAGTATTCTTTCAAATATCGAGCGCACTGCCACCCCAGACTGGATGGCCAAAAGACTGCGGCAAGTTGAGTTAAATGTCCATGATAGTGTCATTGACATTACCAATTACGTCACACATGACCTCGGTCATCCGTGCCACGCCTTTGATTATGACAAAATTATGTCGCTTGGTGGTGAAATAAATATAACCGAAGCAGGCGTCGGTGAAAAATTCACCACACTTGATGGAGTTCAGTATGAAACAAAAGGTGGAGAAGTTGTTTTCAAAAACCCCAGCGGTGAAATCATTGATTTGCCTGCCATCAAAGGCACTCTGAACACTTCTGTTAATGAAAGTACGAAAAACGTATTGTTTTGGATTGAAACAATTGACGCAAAAAAAGTACGTCAGGCATCAATGAGCCATGCTATTCGTACGGTTGCCGCTCAACTCAATGAGAAAAAAGTTGATCCTCATGCAGCAGAGCCTGTCTTCGCAGCGGCGACGAATCTGTATCACGAACTGTGTGGAGCGCAGCTGGCCAGTGCTGTACATGATGACTTCCCCAATAGTCTTCCACCCCAGGCTATTACCTTCCCGCTCAGTGATGTCGAACGCTACCTCGGTTTGACACTACCTACCTCAGAAATAATCGAAATACTGTCAGCTCTAGAGTGCACTGTGGAAGATAAAGGGGACACGTTACTTATAACACCACCCAGTTTCAGACCTGACCTGGAGATTTCTGCTGATGTCATTGAAGAAATTGCTCGTATCTATGGCTACCATCGGCTTCCCAGTGAAGTGATGCCAACCCGTATTCCACTCGACTATCCAAGCGATGTTGATTTTTCTTTAGAAAATAAAGTGAAGCAATTTCTCGCACATCTCGGCTGGCAAGAGTTGTATACGTACTCACTTGTTTCAGAAGCTGTAGCGCTCGAAAGTGGTTGGCAAGCAGTTGATCACCTTAAACTACAAAATCCGCTCACCGATGACCACATCTATTTACGAAGATCCTTAGTGCCATCACTGATCGAGGTTGTCAGCATGACAAGTACCCCAAAACCAGCCAGTGTCTTCGAGATCGCCAACGTCTATCATCCTCAAGAACACGACGTACCACACCATGAACTCCACCTCACGCTGGTCTCACAGCAAGCATATCGTGATGTGCGTGGTGTGCTTGAACTTTTGTTGGAAAAGCTGTTTATTGATAACGTTTTAATCAATCCTATTGACAGTGCAACCGGCTGGGATCAGGTTGCTACAATCTCCGCATGTGCAAATGACGGCCAACCTGTACGTCTTGGAAAGATTGGGACACGCAATAACCAAAACGTCATTGATTTGGAATGGTCAGCTGTCCTTGCGCTAACTCAACGCCATCCACACTATCAACCAATTCCGACAACAATGCCGATTATCGAAGATTTAACGTTAGCCATTCCTGTTGACATGCCAGTGGGTGAGATTTTAGAGAAGATGAAAACCTTCTCACCTTTAATCACACATGTTGAATTAAAGGATGTCTACGGACGCAACTTCACCTTTACTGTCTACTACCAGAACATGCACGAAAATATCACTGGAGAAGATGTCACACCTATCCGCCGACAGCTGGTGGAACGCTTGGTTAACGAAGGCGTCGCACTGGTTGGTGAATTGCAAAAATAACATATCGTCACCAACACTTTGGTTGACTCTGCTATTCCTTGTCGCTCCTTGGAATTGGTTTGTGAAGTTTGGTGTTGAGCATGCGTATGCCAGTGGTTTATTCTTGGATTATTTAGTTATAAAACTGTATACCAGTGACATTGTACTGATCGTATGGGCAACACTTCACTTAAAGAAAGTGGTTCATCTTAGATTGCCTTGGCAGTATTTTCTCATCGGCACATTGGTACTGATTGGGATCTGCACACAGCTATTGACACCATTCCCATGGATTGCTTTGTCTTGGTTAATCAGATTTGGGGTGTTGGGAACTTTTTTCTGGTGGGTTTTCCAAAAAAGAGCTACTATCAAATGGCACTGGATATTGGCAGCACTTGCCACCACCATGGTGACACAAACAGCTCTTGGTGTGTACCAATTCGTGACTCAGCACTCATTGGCGGGCTACCAACTGTTTGGCGAACCATTGTTACCACAACCATTTGGTTTAGCTACAACTGTCTGGAATGGCAGATCACTGCTTCTTGCATACGGGACGACCCCGCATCCCAATGTTCTAGCTGGCCTAATTGTTGGATACTGGGGAATTGGTGCATCCATCGTGACCAGCCTAAAGAAAAACAAACTCACTCGTTGGTGGTGGGGCGTAGGCCTAAGTGTCACAGCCATAACCGTACTTATCACTGTCTCTGCAAGCGCAGCAGCAAGCTTGGCAGTGCTCGTGCTGTACTTTTTGATTCCCAAAAAATATACAAACTGGTTAGTGGCTACAGCATTATGCACGTTAGTGCTCACACCACTGCTACTAGCACTAGTACCACCCCCATCTCAACATATATCAGTCTTTCGGCGACAAGAGCTCCAAAGGGTAAGCCTCCAATACTTCATCTCAAATCCCTTCTCAATGACCGGTCTAGGTCAGAGTGCTCGTCTGGCTGCCGCTCAAACATCATCACCGGAATTGAGTCGTTTTGCACAGCCGCCACACCATGTTGTTCTTGTGTGGCTGGTAGAGACTGGATGGGTAGGAATAGCAATTGGTGCTGCTGGACTATATGTATTAAAAAAAGAGGGCACGCTGCTCCAAGTACTAACACCCGTTGCACTCATTTCTCCCATTCTGTCCTGGGATCACTACGCAATAACCCTCAACCAAGGAGTTGTTTTTATCGCTGCCTATGTGATGTGCTTCTTAACATTGGAACAGGAGGCAAATATCAAGGACTCGGTGACGGAGTAAAACTCGGAGATGCCACCGGAGTTGGACTTGGGGTAGGCTGAGGAGTTGGTGAAGGAGTAGGGATAGGCGATGGATCCGGCTTTTTCCAGTCTTGGCCACCAGTACCGATTCGTGCCACATTGCTTTGTGCCTCTTTGCCACCTCGTGATCTTGCACGAGCATATACTTCGTGTTGACCTGCACCTAGATTCAACGTACCACGATACTGACGATCGTTGATTGTCTCGCGCAGACTACCGTCGACCCACAGTTCAATTTTTTCAATTCCGTCGCCTGATGCAGCCTCAATTTCCACGTTGATACTTTCACCGTCGTATCTCTTTTCATTTTCTGGTTGACGCAACGTCACTGCCACATCACTATCACTGCCACAATATTCCGTCGGTGGCTTATATTTACCATCAGTCTGGGCATTAATCCAAGCATCAATTGCTTGTTGCCAGCGATTAACCCCATCTTTGCTGACAGGATCATCTTCACGATATACCACAAACTCTTTTTCATCGTAATCACCTGCACCAATTCGCGACTCATTAGCTAATTTATTTTCACCTCGACAGAGCTTTAATTTAGTGTGAATTGGGTCTGGAAGAGTGGGGGCAAGTTCCTTAATCACCCATTCTTCAGCACTCGGAAAGCCGTCATGTTCGGGATACCCCGAAGCCGTATCCAATTTTACTTTTTCTACACCGGCCGGAACTTCCCATTCAGGAGCTTTGTATCCTTTGGCTAGTGCTGCATCAATAATGCGGCGCCAAATCGGAGAAGCCCCTGTGATACCTGATGCCACTTTGGTCATCGAGGAATTATCATTATTTCCTACCCAAGCAGCCACCATCACTTCGCGACTCCAACCGACAGCCCAGTTATCTTTTTGCTCGTTGGTAGTTCCCGTCTTTACCGCAATTGGTTTTTTGGTATTTAGGAGTGAATTCGCTCCAAATGCCATCAACCGAGCGGTATTATCTGACAAGATAGAGTTAATCAAAAAAGCTTCTTCTGGTTTAATCACCTGTCGACCTTGAACGGCATGATGCTCAAAAATCACATTGCTGTCTTTATCTTCAATTTTCAAAATTGACGTTGGCTCAACTTTATATCCACCATTGGCAAAGGCACTGTAGGCCGTCACCGTATCGATCATGTGCACTTCACCACCACCTAAAGTCAGTGCTAACCCAAACCGTTTCAGATTTGTTTCATTTGGCTCAAACGTGGGGAAACCAAGATCATACGCCAACGTCAAGAAGTTTGGCAAGCCAACAATGCCCATCGACTTAACAGCAGGAATGTTGAGTGAACTACCTAGACTGTTGCGCAACGTCACTGGCCCATGGAACTTACCATCGTAGTTTTTAGGATTGTATGGTTTCTCCGCAGTTGTCCCTTGGAACGTCGTTTCCACATCCATCAAAATGCTAGCGGGCGTGTAGCCTCGCTGGAACATGGCCAAGTAGGTAACAGGCTTGATCGATGAACCAGGTTGACGGAGTGCATCGACCGCCACATTGTACTGGCCATCAATATCCTCGGCAAAATAGTCCTTACTGCCGATCATGCTGATGATTTCACCCGTCCTTGGATCTGTCACCATTGCCGCGCCATTGGTGATATTAAATGTTTTCACTTTTTCAATTTCTTCTTTAACGATTTCTTGAGCTTGATTTTGCAGTTCGAGATCTAGCGTCGTAGTGACTTTTAGACCACCACGCTGGACTGCTTCCTCACCGACAATTTCTGCCAACTTCTGCTGGACATAAAAGACAAAGTGAGGGGCATTGATATTTCCTGCACCTCGCTGAAACTGAACAGTGTCAAGTTGGGCAAGTGCATCTTCGTACGCCAAATCAGTGACATAGCCATCTTCCTGCATCCGACGCAACACTCCACGAGCCCGAACTTTCCAGAGAGGATCACCATTTTCATCGGTCTTGCCCGCATACGGAGAGTACGCCGATGGCCGTTGAGGCAAACCAGCTAGGATTGCTGACTCTACCAAACTCAGTTGCGACACGGGCTTATTGAAATACACTTCAGCTGCTGCACCTACACCAGCAGCAGTGCCTCCGTACGGCACCTCATTGAGATACATTTCCAGAATCTGATCCTTGGTAAAGGTTCGCTCTATCTGGAGCGACAATATAAGCTCTTTTGCCTTGCGGATAACACTTCGCTCGTTGGTCAAAAAGACAGTTTTAACTAATTGTTGGGTTAGTGTCGAACCGCCCACTACCCGTTGCCGAACGATTGCGTTATACGGGATTCTGATGATAGTCATCATGTCAAAGCCACCATGTTTGTAGAAATCTTTGTCCTCTACAGCCACCGTGGCTTTTTTCAAATCATCTGGAACTTGATCAATGCGAACCTGGACACGACGTTGTTCGTCAAATAAATCATAGAGAAACTGCCCATTGCGATCATAAAGCCGAGTACTAAACCCATCTCGTCGAACAATTTCTCCAGGTTTTGGCAGTTCTCGGGAGAAATACAACCACATCATGAAAAAGGTCACAATTCCCAGTACTACCAAGGCCAACAGACCAATTCCGGCAATTCTGAGCCACTTGATCCACATCAGGCGTTTTTCCATCACTGACAAACGTTGATACGCTAACCGTCTTCTAGCCATCTCGGTTCGGACTTTCCACCAGTAGTATTTAATCTTACCGCGGGCGCGGTCTAGTATTTCCACCATGAACTCCCATTGTATCAGTTTTCAATACGTCTGATCTAGATTACAATTGGCACTATGTCTATGACTACCAACCAAGTTCTTTCTCGAGGTGTTGCCGAGGTGTTACCCAACCGAACCACATTAGCCAAGTTGATGGGAGAGAAAAAAATCCGAGTGTTCATGGGAATTGACCCCACGGGCAGTCTCCTTACCCTCGGCCATTCAGTGGGTTTGCGCAAATTGAAGCAGTTTGCTGATCTTGGGCATGAAGTGATTATGTTAATTGGGAATGGTACCGTGCGAATCGGCGATCCTACAGGACGCGACAGCACTCGACCCGTTCTCACCGACGAAGTGATCACCGCCAACTTCCAAAACTGGAAGCAGCAAGCCAGCAAGATCCTCGATTTCGACAAGATAAAAATCGTCTACAACGGTGATTGGCTCGATAAACTCACCTATACCGACATCGTCAAATTAATGGCCCAAACTACAGTGCAGCAACTTATCGAGCGCGATATGTTTCAAGATCGCCTAGCCAAAGGTCTGCCTATCTATGGGCATGAAATTATGTATCCGCTCTTGCAGGGATACGACAGTGTAGCCATGAATGTTGATCTGGAAATTGGTGGCACTGACCAAACCTTCAACATGATGATGGGGCGCCAACTCCAACAGGTCTACAACCAACACGAAAAGTGGGTGCTGAGTACTCCCATTATCAATGGGACCGATGGCCGTAAAATGAGCAAGAGTTACGGCAACTTTGTTGCCCTCACGGAAGAACCAAATGACATGTACGGCAAGTTGATGCGGATTACTGATGACATGATTATTGAGTACTTTACGGTCCTCACTGATGTGAGCGATGAAGAAATTGCCGAGATGAGCACTGGCATGGCAAGAGGTGAAAACCCCATGCAGTTTAAAAAGTTGCTTGCCCGGACCATTACTGAGATGTACCACAATGCCGATGCTGCGGCTGCTGCAGAAAAACATTTTGAACAGGTGGTGCAAGAAAAAGAAACGCCTGAGAACGTCAAAGTGATCACAATTACGGAAAAAAAACTCAGTCTTCTTGACGTAGTCACACGTTGTCTACCAGATCAAAGTCGTAGTAATGTCAGAAGATTGATTGAGCAGGGTGGAGTCGAGATTATTAGCCAGGGCAAACAAACTGATCCTCAGCACATCGTCGACTTAACAAGTGCTGTTGTTGTACGTGCTGGCAAACGTCAATACTTTCAAATAGGTCAGTAAAAAACTTAGACGGTGACGTCTTGATCTTTCGCTACCAATACAGTCAGCATCCCGATTACGAAGGGAGTTGCGTCGAGATCTGCGTGTCTGTGGTATGTCTCCTCTCTAACAGTGATGCAGCTAATATCATTAACTTGTCTCTTAATTCCTTCGAGTAATAAACACAAAGCTGTACGGTCACAAAAGCCAGATGGTACTAACTCTTCTAACAATTGCAAAGCTGTATATACGTCATCTATCGGAAAATTATCACCCAGTAACTCCACATCAGTAGTCATAACGCTCGGGACACTATGTTCTTCCAACATCATCTCAAATTCAAAAATGATCAAAGTATCCTTTCATTACACATTCCATAGTACACTACCTCCATGTACGCGCTCACCGACTCTCTTGCCACCGTCAAAGGCATCGGTCCAGCTACGCAGCTTCAACTCGATAAAAAAGGTCTCCGCACGGTGCAAGATTTGCTCCTCTGGGTTCCGCTCCGCTACGAAGATCGCTCACAGCGCGCAACGATTGCCACTGCACCACTTAATCAAACGATCACTATTGCCGCCAGTGTGATCCGCGCCAGTAACTACTACAAAGGTCCTCGATCCATCCAGTCGGCAGTGATTGCCGATGACACAGGTCGGCTGAAAGTGATGTGGTTCAACAATCGGTTCATTGTCGATAAGTTGAAAGTCGGCCAGCGATTCCTATTTTGCGGCGAAGTAAACGATCGAGGCACCATGATGCAACCCGTCGTTGAAGCTGAAGGAGGTGAGACAATCCACACTGACCGGCTGGTCCCGATCTACTCTCAGTTACCAGGTCTCAAAGGCGGTAGTGTCCGACGAATTCTCAAACAATTGCTCGATGGGCTAGACGACATCAATGATGAAGCTATCCAAGCTGGCTTCGAGGGTTTGGCACTGACTCCAGCACTCCATCAGCTACATTTTCCTGATAGCGAAGAGCTGGTTACTCAAGCCCGCGAGCGGTTGGCTCTTGAGGAGCTATTAAGCCTAATGAAACATTCTCAAGAACAAAAAGCCGCCTGGAGCAAAGGAAAACCAGCCAACCCCATTCCAAAAACGAACCCTCCTCCACAGATTCCTTTTGCCCTAACCAAAACTCAAGTACGATCCATCGACGAAATTCTGACCGATCTCGAGGAAAAAACCCCCATGAATCGACTGCTTGTTGGTGATGTGGGCTCGGGGAAAACGGTTGTCGCGGGCACAGCTGCTTGGCAGACAATTCAGGCCGGACACCACACCACGCTCATCGCACCTACGAGAATCCTTGCCGAGCAGCATCTCGAGACACTCTCCACACTTTTCCCCGATATCCCAGTGCAACTTGTCACCACCCAACCCGGCAAAAAACAAGTGTTCAAACTACCCGCACAACCCACTTTTTTCGTGGGCACGCATGCGCTCTTGAATAAACTGGAAACAATCAAACCTGCTTTAGTAATCTACGACGAGCAGCATCGGTTTGGCGTCAAACAGCGCAGTTGGGAAAGCACGCAAGACTACCGGCCACACGTCCTTACCATGACAGCCACACCCATCCCCAGGAGTCTGATGCTTACCATCTTCAGTCACTTGAGCCTAAGTGTGATTGACGAACTGCCGGCAGGTAGGATTCCTGTCAAAACCTGGGTGACTGCCGAAACGAAGCGGGCTGATGCGTATTCATGGATCGCCACTCAACTTACTACAGCAAAAACTGCTCACCAACCACTCCAGGTACTGATCGTTTGTCCCTTTATCGACCCTGCCCAAACCGAAGCGCTCGCCAACGTGGCCGCTGTCAACGACAAAGTGGCTGAAGTTAAGGCCGCACTGGGCAAAGTAGCTCGAGTAGGAGCACTTCACGGACGTCAAACCAAAAAAGAGCAGCAATCTATTACCGAGCAACTCTACAGTCAGCAACTTGATGTACTCGTCACGACACCAATCGTCGAAGTCGGCGTTGATCTACCCGCGGCGAGCATTATTGTGATCGAAGGAGCCGAGCGCTTTGGTCTGGCAAGTCTTCACCAACTCCGGGGTAGAGTAGGGCGCGCTGGTCAACAAGGGTACTGTTTGCTGTTTCGCACAACCACTGATCAGGAGACACATGACAACCGTCTCGAGAAGTTTGCCAATATTTCCAACGGCCAACAGCTAGCTGAACTTGACCTCGAGCACCGCGGGGCAGGGGACCTGTTTGGGACGCAGCAACATGGGTTTGATGATTTGAAGTTTGCTACCTGGACAAATGCAGATCTAATCTTCCAAACACGTACACTATTTGAAAAATTGAAGCAAAAAAATAAACTTGAAACTATCTGGAAATTTGCACAATCGAACAACGAGAAAATTGCCGCCAATTAACTGTAGTACTCTCGTTAAAAAATCGATATACTCTGCCTATGAAAGTCTTTTTTAGCACATCCGTTACTAGAGAACGACATACGCTACCAGTAACTCAAAGCATCGTATCACTTATCGAAAAAATGGGACATGAAGTACTTACTAAAGAACTTGTCGACCCCACGTATGCATCTGACCCTCACTGGCAAACAAATCTTGATGCAGAAACAGTCTACTCGGAAGCAGTCCAAAAATTGGAGAAAGCTGATGTATTAATTACAGAATGTACCACTCCTAGTTTTGGCGCAGGTTTTTTTATCGATAAGGCACTTGCGCTACATAAGCCATTGCTTAGTATTCATTGGGGAGAAACATACCAGAATGCTAGTCTGATGTTGCAAGGCAGAAAAGATGAAATTAATCTGCAGATGTATACGGACGAAAATGTTCAGGTAATTTTAGAAAAATTTTTCTCTGATCAACATTCCGAAAAGTAATCGACAGGCTCACTTTCCCACAAGCAAACCTTTCATATAGTCCAACATGGCATAGCATTTATCTTGATACTCCATCCTTGCGGGCAATCTCAGAACTCGAGGATGATCAGCTGTTAACGCTTCTAGTCTCACATGCATCTTTTTTGCCTCATCTGGTGTGTCTAGCCGATCTCTGCCAAAATAATATTTTTCATATGCAGGAGGTGCAAGATTTACCAAAGTCTCAAGTAAAATAATCGCGTAATACGAGCCAAGTAATTGTTGATTGTCGACAATTCCTTTTGCCTTTCTCAAAGCTGCTGGATAGTCGGATAGTTGCATATCAGGGTTGTATGCCACAATATTAAGTAATCCACCGTCTACTGCTGTCACCGAGAGCCTGTTTTGCATCCAGCTGGGTCTTGGAGAGTATTCCCTATGTACCTGCACACGAAATAGTTCCTGTTGTAATGTTCTTCGAGCTTCAATCATATGTTGAGGTCTACTTGCCAGTCCAACCAACTGCGCATCAGCTGCAAGGTCACGCACAGTGTAGCGGGGTGAATAGTAATCGTCATGATTCAAGTTAATAGACGGTAATCTTAGTTGAGCTTCTTCAAGGCTAATCTGACCAGAAAGCAACTGAAAGAGCAGTGGAGCAATAAACTGGTAATCTCGCCATGCTTCATCAATTACCCAAAATGGGAAAAAGTCAGGATCCTCTTCCAACAAACCACACCCATCTTCTTCTCTAAGAAATGCTTTATCAACCTTTTGCCAATATTCTGGATTTAGCCCAGCACACTCATACTCCGCTTCATTCGGAAATCTATACAATAATGCTCGCAACGACTGTAAAGTCGAAGTCTTCCCTGAGCATGGTGCCCCGACCACCGCTACTTTAAGGTGTTTTGGTGATTCTTCTTTGTTATCCATCGTTTGTTGCCGCTATTCTAAACCATCATCCGCAGCACCATTTCCCAGATGGTGTATAATTCAGGTTCTGGAAATAAGCAAACTCTAAGGATCCCATGGGTGCACTACCAAAGAACAAAATCACACGTGTTGAACAAGGCAAACGTCGCCGTGGCAACTCGCCCAAACTGAAGAAAGACGCTCACGCAGCTGTCCCCAACCATAAACAAGGTTTTGTGGCTGAACTCATGCGTTTCATTGGTCTTGATAAAACTGCGGTCAAAGCAACTTCTGCCGAGACAAAGGTTGAAGCAACAACTGAAGTAACAGCCGCAGCCAAATCTGCCAAAGCTAAGTCACAAGCTGGCACCAAAGCCAACCAAGCCAGCACTAAAGTGAACACTGCTGCCAAAGTGGCAGCGCCAAAAGTGCGCAAAACGGTGGCAAAAAGTGGTAAGTAACTAGCATCAACTACCTCAACTTAGTTTTATACACATTTAGTATGTACTTAGGCCTTGTGTTTATGGTGCTGGTGTAGTAAGGTGGCACAAGATGTCTGATCCCTATATTAGTCCTGCCGATGATCTTGCTGTGGCCTCTGCTCAACCCGTTGAGCTGGATGACGAGCAAACAGTGGAAGACGACAGTGTCGCGACTCAAACCGATCCTCGCCACCAGAAGCGCATTGATCATATGCAGGCGCTTTTTGCCTATAGTTTTGGCGGCATAACTGCGGTAGAACCTGATAATCAAGCCTTTGTTGAATCAGTCATCCCAGAGTTAGAAACAATTGATGCTCAGATCCACGAGGTTGCTCCTGAACGACCATTAACTGAAATAAACAAAGTTGACCTTGCAATCCTGCGGTTAATTGTGTTTGAATCAAGATATAAAAAGACTCCCAAGAAAGTGTTACTCGACGAGGCAGTAGAGCTTGCGAAAGCGTATGGCACCGATAGCTCGTCAGCTTTTGTGAACGCAGTCTTAGGGAAAGTTGTATTAACTACAGAAGCACCGAATCATGATAACTAGTATTTCTCCTTCAACCAATCTCACTACATTTAGAGGTGATACCGAAATCGTAGAAGGTGTGCTTGACACACTAGCTGGCGCCACTACCTACGAAGCAGAGCAAATGAAGCCTTCAATGACGTTAATGGGCTACCTTCAACTCGACCCTGAGCAAGATATTCCCAAATTGGTATTCAAGATCAATGAGCGCTTTAGCATTAGACTCAAAGTGCATGATTTGATCGATCACGACGTGTCCATCGATGAATTAATTGACCTCGTATCGAGCGAGATCGAGTTTGCCTAACCATGCTACCTGATTTTCAAGACGCACTCCTACTCGAAACCGCCCTCACCCACCGCAGTGCACTCAATGAGCATATTTCCAATGCCGTAGAATCAAATGAGCGCCTCGAGTTTTTAGGCGATGCTGTACTTGAAATTGCTACCACCGAATTCCTCTACCACCATTTCCCCACTGAACCTGAAGGAGCACTCACCGCATATCGTAGTGCACTCGTTAAAACCACAACTCTAGCTGAAGTAGCAACCACTTTGAAACTTGGCGAGCGACTCTACATGAGCAAAGGTGAAGAGGCCACAGGCGGTCGACTCAACCCTGGTTTACTAGCAGACACCTTTGAGGCAGTGGTTGGCGCTCTGTATCTTGATCAAGGATTTGAGAGAGTAAAAGCGTTTCTTGAAGAAGCATTATTCCCTAAGTTCGCAGAAATCAAACAGCAAAAACTCTATAAAGATGCCAAAAGTGCGCTGCAAGAACTGGTCCAAGCAGCGGGTCATCCTACCCCTGATTATCGAGTGCTTGCAGAAGAAGGCCCAGATCACGACAAGCAATTTACCGTTACCGTGGAAGTTGCTGGCAAACCTCGAGGAACTGGCCAGGGCAAAAGTAAACAATCAGCGCAACAAGCTGCTGCAGCTCAGGCTCTTGAGAAAATGTCAGCTCCATGATACTATTCGACTCTTGATATGTTGAAAATCAAACTTGCTCGCTTCGGCAAACGCCACCAACCACACTATCGGATCGTGATCAACGAAGCTCGAGACAAACGCGATGGGCAATACGTTGTTGCTATCGGCCAGTATGCCCCGACCCAAAATCCGAAAATCCTAGTCATCGATCTTGATGCCTATAAATCCTGGCTTGCCAAAGGTGCTCAACCCACTGATACGGTTGCTAGTCTAGTACGCCGTTACGAATCCGGTAATCCTTTCCCTCCCAAAGCCGCTAAACCTTCCAAAAAGGTACGTGCCAAAGCAGAAGCTGACGCAAAAGCCGCTTCGGAAGCAAAAGCAGCTGATGAAGTTGCCAAAGCTGCACCAGCCCCAGAGGTCGTCGCCACACCAGAAGCTGCACCCGTTGAGGCTGCACCTGCTACCGAAACTCCTGTTACCCCTTAACACCTACCTCAGGAGTCCCCAGGTATGAAAAATCTCCTAGAATTCCTCCTAATCCACCTCTGCAACCATCCCGAGGATGTTCGTGTTGAGGAAGAGATCACCGACCGCGAAAGTCTCTACACCCTGTACGTACATGCGGAAGATATGGGTCGCGTCATCGGCAAACATGGCTCGATCATTCAATCCATTCGCAATATCGCCAAAGTTCGTGCCGTCAAAGAGGGCATTCGGGTGAATATTCGCCTGGCTGACGAGACACAAGACGCTCAAGTGGCTGAAGTCACTCCAAGTGAAACAGCTGAAGTTGAAGTTGCTGAAGTAGCCTAAAAGGCATATCGCTACTACTCACCAATCGTCACAATCTCTGGTTTGACTGTTTTAAACAGATCCTCAAGGCCACCACCCAAAATCTGGGTTTGGGGGTCAATTTTGTTGACCGTAAATGTCTTCAAATCACTAATCAACTTGGTTTGATCACTACTAAGTTGCGGCAATGAGGCATCTAGATTGGCACTCACCGGACGAGTGAAGTATGAAGCAGCAAGTGTCAATTCTGCCTGGTATGCACGATTTTGTAACGAGGCAATGGTATCTGTCGATACTAGAGCAGTGTTTCTGTCTTTGGGTGTCAAGGAAAGTGACGTTATAGTCGTCAGTGGGGTAGTCCGCTCAATAGTATTGAAAAATTGATTCACTTGAGATAATGTCCCGCTCACAATCATATTGATCTCGAGTGTGTCGCTGTCACCCTTTTTCAGTTGGCCACGATTTGACACCTTAGCACCGTCAGTCGCAATTGCCCCAGGCCGCAGTTCGACCGAGGTAATTACTACTTGAGTTTGCTTACTGAGCACGTTGACTGCGGTCAATAGTTCAATCAGCGGTTTGCGTGAAGGTAACAAACTGTCCACGGTATTTATCTGATCAAGTAGGGTAGGGTCAAGCACATCTTGAAGCTGGCGATTTTTGGCTGCCAATGACTTGACCTTTGCCTCACTCGCTTCATACGTGCGCCACATCTCGATGCTAGCCTGCACTTGTGGCCAAGTACCAAAGAAAGATACCGCAAGGGAGGTAGTTATCAGCAAAATCGTCAACGCCATGTATCGCCTGACATCCATCAGATATCTGATCGAAAATTCTTGAGTGGTAGCGACAGGCTTGGCAGAGGGCATAGTTTATTGGTCAGAATCCTTTTTTAGAACAATCGTGACAGTAGTCTGATATTCAGCAGTTGTTGAGCGAGAAATAGCGTCAGTTTTCACTCCTTCAAATTGTTGCTTTACATCTTCGCTCTTGAGAACTTGTAGTACTTTTTCGAGGGTAAAAACGTCTGCAGCTTTCAATCCAAAGGTCAATGTCTCTGCATCACCATCGTAGGATATGTCACTTACCAACACACCTTCACCAAAAATTGTTGAAAAGTAGGTAATAGCTAACTGTTTATCCTGACGCTGAGCCAAGAGCTCACTGAGAGCCTTCAATTTTGCCGCAAAAACTAGATACGTACGTTCGTTTGTTTCCTGCTGTTTGATGCTCGTCATCAACCGATTTTGTTCTTGAGTCGAGCGACTTACCATCATAGCCAAAGCGAGTCGAGCCGATACAGTTGCAACCAACAACACCACCGCCACCACACAGACCACACTGGTTACGCGAAAAGCCTGGAAATCGAACTTTTGCTGTTTGGTCAGTTTTCGGCGACGCTCGCGCAAAAAGTTAATACTTGGCATGGTCGGCTAGTTGCCTTCCCGCATCAACAGACCCATACACACGGTCAGAGCTGCGTGATTGACTGACGGTAATTGACCAGTTGCGGGGGTAAAGGGAGCTGCCACGAGCACTTCCGTGCCCAGTTCTTGAGTAATATACTGTACAAAGCCTGGCAACTGAGCAGTCCCACCCGAGAGTACTATTCGTTTGACTTGTTCAGCGGGATGTTGCGATAAGAAAAAACGAACCGATTTTTGCATCTCGCTAAGTAATATTGTTGTTGCAGGCAAAAGCACCCCACGCACCTTACCTTGGAACTGTTCAGGCTCTAGACCATACGTCCGTTTGTAACTTTCTGCCTGGGCAGCATCCAAACCAATCTGCTGTGACAGAAGTTTGGTCAAAGATTGACCACCACTCAAGTGCGAAATGACAAAATCAAGTTGACCCTGATTGACCAAAGCCATATCCATGGTAGCGGCTCCCAAGTGAACTATCAAAGTAGCTGGATCGGTCGCTGCAAACTGCGCCGAGCGAATAATTGACATCATCTGGGTCTCGAGAATTGTCGGCTCGATACCGAGTAGACCAAACACAGCCATGTATTTCTCAATCACCGATTTACGCACACCAACCAACAACACTCGCATGAGTGTATTTTTGTCCTTGCGCGGTGGTCGAAACAACACTTCATACTCGAGAGAAAGCTCTTCGGGGGGGATGGGAATGTGTTGTTCTGCTTGCCAACCAATTGCCGAAGCTAATTCAGCATCAGTCAAACTCGGTAAAGAAATAACCTTGGTTGAAACCACGCTTTCTGGGAGGGCCAACCGAACATCGATCGTCGGTAACTTGTTATCGGTGATGACTGCTTGAACCTGTGCTGCCAACTTCTCGATCTGAGCCTCGTCTCCAGGCACACTAATGCCTAGGGGATTAAATACCTCCACCACACGCTGCACGTTGGGACGCGCGCCTGGTTTGGCACTAATGGCTTTGATAGTGTAGGAACCGATATCGAGGGCAAGAGCTATGGGCATAGGCTATATATCCACTTTACCAGAATTACGCCATCAAGACTACGAGAAAATTATTTGACAACTGCACCCCCACTAAATAGCGCAAAATCAAGAATCGCCGGCGCAGTGGGCAATGTGCGATTGACTTCAATGATGCGCGTCTCATTGCCTAAGTCATTTCTGGCTTCAGATCGGATTGTGTAAAACTGGGTGGGAAGTGACCAACCTCCTGTCGCACTCACTCGCAAATCAGTGTCATTGTAGAGAGGTAACAGACGCACATACAGATCATCAACCTGCAGCGTCAACGTAAACTCAAATCGGTACGGTTCGGTGGCAGCTAGCGAAGTGGCTTGCTCGAAGTTGTCACCTCGATTGCAGTTGCCAATTGCCCGATAACGAGTCTTCGTCACACCAGCTTGCTCAGAGTAAATAGTCGCCAAAAAGGCCGCAGGATTGTTGGCGCAGTCTTGCTTACTCCACTGGATCACAATGCCTTGACCTCCCGAGACATTGGTGACATCAACTGCCACCGGCACGCCTTCAAAGATTTTTGTCTCGAGTGTCTGGTGTTGTTGTACTTGATAATTGACGGTGGTGTCGGGGATAGTCGTGACCGAACCGTTCGTGATCTGGTCGGTAAGTGATGCAAAATCCATGCTAAGCGCGGCTTCTGCGCCGGCTTCAGCGGCGTTGAAGACGCGCGCCGACTCTGCTGTTTGGGTCGTCAAAAAGGTTTCTTGGGTCGTCCGAGTGGCAACTGACAAACCTATGGTCAAAATAACCACCATAATCAACAAAATAACCACACCAATCTGGCCAGATTCTGAGGAGTGACGAAGTGGTTGGGGATCGCAGCCGCGTGCGACAATAGATCGTGCCATCTACACCATCGTAATGGGTTTGGCGACATTCTGCAATGCTTGAGGAAAAAATGGTCTCTTGTGTCGGGGAGACAGCTCACCAGCTCTAGCTACGCATCAAAGTATGCTTTATTCTGCTCACGGTCCTCTTCAATCAGTTGACGAAGGTAGACAGACCTGGGGATTTTTTTTGTTTGTGACACCCAGTCTAGGTAGTGCGAGAGAGAAGGGGAGATGAAGAAATTGAAACGGGTATCTGAAATTTCCTGAGCATATTCTAGTGCTTGCTCAAGTGTTTCAGCTAAGGTCTCAGCTGTATATGATTCGTAAACAAATTTGTCTGATTGAATCCCTTCAAAGAAAAAAGATTCTTGATCTTTAAAGTATAGACCAACTACAGGCTTACCCTTACTCAGAGCCATCGTTACCTCATGTCCTACATTCAAAGTTGAGGGAAATGACAATTCTGCAACTACTAAGTCTGCCTTGGAAATCCATTTCAATACCTTGGAGTAGTATTGCTTCTTGTTCTCGTCTGTCTGACTTACAAGAGATCCAAAATCATCGGGAGTATAATCGGTAATATGATCGTGAACGACGTTATGGCCTTGTTTTTTTAATGTCTCAATTATCTTTGCGTAATAGCCACCATGTGTCGGCATTTGAAAAATAGCTGCAGTAAAATAAATATTCATTGCTATATTATATCAGAGAAAAAATAATCGTGACGTATTCTATCTAGTTACTTTTTGTAAAATCAGATTTAATGTATCTGGTCGGGGGTTTTCTTCTGTGGAGCATGGATGTTTATTCGTGTAGATTTTTATAATTCTCAAACCTATTTCTGCTAGATATTTGAGTAATTCACCCAGCTCGCCCATGTGATCATAATCTGTAATTTGTGTACCTTTTCTCGTTAGAGTAGTCAACCATAGATCTTCGAATTTCCACGTTGTAAAACTTCTTGATCCAAGACTGTCTTCAAGAATAAACACTTTTCCACTCTTGGAAATTCTCAAACCTGCTCGTATTATTCCACCCTGTGACAGATTGTTAGAATATCTTTCAAAAAATTCAAATACTTCTTCCTTGTCTAGATGCCCTAAAACAGTTTCAGCAAATACAGCATCAAATAAATCAACTTCACCTGATGCAACGCTGCTGTTTCGCCTCCAAGAGGGGTCCATTACATCCGCAACAAAGACCACCTGATTGAGGTCACGAGCAACTTCGTTCAACATTAACGCTACATTATGAGGTGGCACTAATGAATTTGTCAAAATTCTTTTAAGATTTTCTATCATTGCCATAGAGATATCAAAAGCTAGAGCATTAAATCCTCTTTTCCAAAGTTCCATGAAATCCCTGCCCGTTCCACAACCAACCAACAAAATCCAAGACTTTTTTTTATCTTTATTAGTATCATCAAAAGCCTCGACAAAAGGACCTATGCTATCAATCAATGATGACCTAACAACAGAAGGATCCCATTCATATAGTGAAGCAAATTCCGTAGCCGAACCATTTTCATATGCTTTTTTTGTGTTTTGTCTGTCTCTACTTGTCAGTTTAGCCCGTGCAACATATCGTGATGCAACCACTCTTTGGGGCCTTTCTGGTCGAAGTGAAAACAAAAAGGCAGCTACTTGATTTACATCTAAGAGTGGAGATTCAATAAAAATTCTTTTAGATTTCTGTTCATCTAACATATTTTCACTTATTTATAAATTATCTCATGTTGTTGTGTCCCAGGTTATATCCCAGCTCAACGCCTGTATATTTTACCACTAGATGAAATAGGTATAATTAACATACATGTCAATTTTTACATACTCATTAAATACACATTTATATTTCTCTAGGCCTTTTGTATAATGCGCCTACCAGGTGCTATAGGGTATTTTTTTTATAAACTTAATTAGGCTTATAATAAATAACTATAACACCAAAATGTAGTAAAAAAATGCAACAGACTACCTACCTTTCTTTTACACATAGAGTGTGCTAGAAAAGAGTCATGGTAGACGAAACAATGAACAATTTAAAAGAAACAGCAGGCACAACAATTGTACGTGATCGTGGTAAATTGCCGAATATGGTTCCGCGCTCAGGTGAGAGACGTGGACTTAATAGACGTCTGGTGGTTTTAGCAGTTGCGCTATCTGCACTGCTTGGACGGGTAATACCCGCCAATGCTGAGCGAGACGTAATAAATAACGAAGATCCTCCTGCCGGAGATCCACACATTGCACCTCCTAACACTGAGATTGACTCGCTTTTGGAGCATCGCTCGCCTGAAAAACAGATCGAATCTAACGAAATTCAAGGCTATACCCCTGTCAGCATCACTGCAGAGTCTGGCGGTATTTTTGAAGTTTTGTCCTATTCAGCCACACAACCAGGTACGGAACCTTTTGAACTTCCCGTGACAAATCCCTTCGGGGAGTATGGAATTGACGAAAACTCCGAGTTGGGAAGGGAAATCCAGTCTTTGCTGCAAGTGATGGGGAGGTTCATTGAAGGCCGGGAAGATATTTCCGAGGACAACTTTTCGTTAAGATTGTTTGTAACGCCAAACGCAGATCGCACTGGTTTCAGAGTGCTAGCTGCATTGCATTGCACGGAATCATTTACCGTACCTGACGGCCCTGTTGTCGGTACCGGTTCACTGATCACGACAGTTACAGGACAAAATGGAGAACAAATTGTCTCATATTTGTTTGCCAATGAGAATGAGCGAGCAACATTTATACAAGTAACAGATGAAACAATAGCTACCTTGCGTACCACCTACCCCAGCTTGGAAGACTTTGAGTTCCCACCGGTTGGCAATTTTATTCTTTTATCTTTCAACACCGATGGGTCAAATGTACATATTAAAACCATAATTGCAAAAGGTATCCCGATAGCATTATTGCCAGCTGTAACAATTACACCAAATACTACTATTAACCTGCGCTCTGAGCCAAGGTTTGGGGACAATGAGATAGGCTCGGTTGGTACTGAAGAAACACCAGTCCCTACACAAACACCGACGGATGAACCAGAGGGTTGGACTGAAAATGTTGAGCCATCAACATACATGGGACTCCCCACGATGAAGACGATTTCTGGTGGTGAAAATGATCCAGAAAGTCACTGGATACGAGTTAGTGTCAATGGTCAGGTGGGATGGATTAATCTTGGAGTGGTAAGCCTTAATGTGACTGAGCTAGTTCTGCCAGGATTGAATCCTGGAGACAGCCCTGTTGTATTGGAAACGCTTGTGGATATTGAGGCGATGAGCTCAATGAGCTTACTAAACGTCCTTGAAAACCCGACTTCTACATTTGATCAAATTGAGCAAGTCTTGGCTCGCTCTAATATCAGCTACTCATCAACAGAAAATGGGTATGTGCTCAGAATTGATGGTCATGACTTTGTCGTACCATTTAATAATGAGCTCACAGGATTGCGACCGGGTATTGCTCCAAATCCTGAGAGGATATTAGGTCAAGATGGACTAGTAGTAGTCGGCTGGTTTATGGGCATACGCACACGTCCATATGTAAATGGAGATATTCGAGGAACTCTACGCTTTTTGGACATGTTAGTACCAACCGGCGATGGGACAGGGTGGGTATTACTCTCACTCCCAATGCAAGAAGGGAGTGCTGTTGTCATTCATGGCGGTGGATCGCATGCTGACATGCAAGGACGTCCATTCGAATCACTTCAAACAGATATGCCTCCTGGAACTTTGTTTGGACTTGGTTTGTCTAACGAATATCCAGAAATATTTTCTTTAGATAGTTTAACCCAGGGATTAGCTGATCATTTCGATTGTGGTGTAAACTGTGCCGCTCTTGCCTCAGCGCTGTACTCAGCTGGAGGAGACGACCAAACAACAATGGATTTTCTGGTAGGAAATTCTAATGCTCCTAATAGTAGAAAAACTCTTATTGTTTCAGCAAGTACAATGCTCGTGCCAACTGAAATAGTAGATGACTTTCGCAATGATCTCTGGTACGGGGACACCGAATAACTCAAAGTAGACGAAAATTGACTTCAAGTAGTTTTTCAGTCAAACTGGTATCGTGAATCATTTACGTCGTTGGTTAGTTGTTGTAGCGCTAGTATGTTTACTTGTCGGAGGGTTGTTTCTGTTGCGACAACGATATACGCCGCTCAGTATTCCAAGCACACCACCTGAAATCGATCTATCTTTATCATCTACTAAAACTCAAATACATTATGGAATAAATCGTCTTCAAAGTAATCCATTTGTATACATTGTCGGCACACTGAGAAAAGATACATCGGCAAATAGTTGGCGACTTCACTCATCGTATCAAGGAAAACAAAAAACAATCACAGTACGACAAATCGACTTCAATAATCCATACATGGCAACATCGCAGATCAGTGATTTCAAAATTCCTTCAACTATTAACTTTCAACTGACACCCTTGTTGGATATCACTAACCTAAACAAGGACTGGGTGGTGATTATGTTTGTTCCAAACGAATCGGATTTAAAGGATCTTACCGGCAGCAGTGAAGTGGTTACAATAAGTCGCTCGATAAACGAACTTCAACTTTTATACCAAAAATGAAAAAAGCACTACTCATTGCTGTTGTCTGTATTTTTCTCACATTGGTTCATGTCATGCCTGCAACAGCTCAAGTGTGTGGCACATATTTGTATCCCTATACTGCACAGTATTGCCAATCACAGCTTGTTAGCCCATTAACACATGAATTGTGTTGCTCACCAGTTGACACTATTGTCGGCGGAAGTTGTTCATTATCCGGTGGAGCTTGTACTGGCCCGCTACCATTAATTCACAGAAACTGCACTGATTCTTGCGATGTCCCAGATGGGGTTAGTCACTGTATGACGATTGATGAGAATAGCACTATCACCTGTGCTACTACATCCTGCCCCTCTGGGACATTCTACTGTCCTGGCTGTAGCTCCTGCATGCCAAATACTAAGTCATGTGCAGACTGGGTAACTGATAGTTGTGGCAGTGGAGGCCCACCCCCGCCACCAACTTGGGGTGCTTGTGGCACTTCTTGTAGCAACTGTCCACCTGGACCTCCCAGTCAATGTGTCTTAGCTCCTAATGGAAGCTGTCTTTGGGACCCTGGCACGTGTGGAGGTGGGGGAGCGGCTTGTACTGTGCAGTGGCAGCCTACTAGCACGACTGGCACCGGACCAATCACAATGCCGCTGGGACAAACTGTAGAAGTTCAAGCCTATGCAAATGGGGCAATCAATTGGTGGGACGGTACGTTCACTTGGAACGGTGCCAACCTGGGTGTTGTCAACCCCAGCTCAATTGGCACAGGGCCAACGTTTGTATCCAATCTGACTTCCAACACTGCTGGCTCTTCTATTCTGAAAATTCGTGTTCATGAAGATGGTAACTATAGCGATTTGAAGTGTGAAGGCTCTCGTCAAGTCACGGTTTTGAATTGTACGGCTAACTGTTCGGGAGGTGCTTGTGGACAATGGGATGGCTGTACCGGCACCTGTCCCACTACCGACGATGGTGGACCAGTCGCAGTCACTAACCTACGGGCAAATGGCGCACTACCCAGTGGTACTGTTTTCACAGTGACTCCTACAACCGATCAAGTCGCCTTCACTTGGACCGCACCACCCACCTTGGCTGATGCCTACGAAATCCGCATCACGCCGCAAGGTCAAGTCGAGTGCACTGGCGGAAATACCCTTTGCCAAGCGGTATCAGGTACCTCATACACCTGGAGTGGCATCCCAGCAGGTATCACTATTTGGGAAGTCCGCGTCCGACCAATCAACACCACTTGCGCCGCCTACGGCGGCGCAGACAACGGCACCTGGACAGCCACCCATGTCGTCTCACTCATTGGCGATGTCTCGGGTAACTTCTACTACGACCCCAGCAACACTTGCAATCCTGCAACAGCTTCGCTCGTCACTCCTGGCACCGGTAGCATGATTAGCATTGCCGGCTTAGGCGGCTACAGCAGCACCACTGGACCATCACTCAGTGCGTCAAGCTATACGTTCCCCAACACGCCCTACTGGAGTACCAATCCCAACAACGTCATCACCTTCACCCCCGGACTGTCCGGGACAGGCATCCCATATCGTTGCAACTGTGGCACGGATGTAGGAGGTAACTGTGTCCTGAGTGGCATCTCTTCGCCCTCAAGTGGTAATAACTTTTTCTTTGCTGATGTGTTAAACACTGCCTGGTGGCAAGTCCAAGGTGGCAATGTCTACGCGGCTGCTTCATCGAGTCTGGGAATCGGCTCAAACGTGCCGCCAAGTGCTGTCTGCAGTGCGCCCGGCTGCTCACCCTTTTTGTTGGCTACCAACACGGCAGGTGATACTGATTCGGCGGGAATTGCCGTTACTAATGGCTCATCACTTGATACAACTCAAGAAAGTGACGGGTACAACACCTCGCGGTTGACCGATCGTGGCTCGAGTGTGTTCAATACCGCAACTCGTATTTTGGGGACAGCGAGTGGTCGCCAGGATTTTGCCTTCTTCAAAGCGCGGTTTGGTTTAGGAAATGCGCCTGCAAGTGATGGCTTTGATCCGCTCAATGCCCAAAAACCCATCATCGCCCCAACAAACGGTGGTGAAGCGTACTATTACCAGGGTGATTTGATTATTAAAAATGCTTGGCAGGTAGCGAGTGGTGAATCGCTAACCATCTTTGTGGATGGCAACTTGACCATTACTGATGAAACCCCAGCGACACCGCAACTGATCACCGTCGCAAATGGTGGGTATCTAGCATTTATCGTCAAAGGGAATATTACTATCGACCCAAGTGTGGGCAACCCTGTCAGCACCGACGCCACTCCGAATCTGGAGGGCATCTACGTAGCTGATGGCACCATCAGCACCGGAACCATAGGGGGTAGTGCAGATCAACGATTTGTTGGAGCAGGCAGTTTTGTAGGATGGACTGGTGTATCGCTCCAGCGTGTCTTGCCAGACCCTGATAACAACACCATTCCTGCTGACCTATTTATCTTCCGTCCTGATCTGGTGAATACACTCCCTGAGCCAATGACTCGCCCCAGCTACACCTGGCAGGAAACCAACTAGCATGTACGCCCACTCCCATCAAATGCGACAATCACAACGGGGTTTTACTTTAATTGAGTTGTTGATTGTGGTGACGTTGTCAGTAATGTTGCTGCTAACTGCGTCGACATTGTTCATCACTCTACTGATAGGCAACACTAAAACCAATAGTTTAAGTCTGATAAAAACGGAAGGCACGGCGGCGATTGCACAAATGGAGTTTCTACTCCGTAATGCTCTAGAACTCCAACAAAACGCCGATGGCCAAACCTGTCAACCAAGTATGACATCGGTGGTTGTCAAAGGCTTTGATGGTGGATTGTACACACTGACAGCGCTCGAAGATCCGCCTGGTTCTGGCACGTATAAAGTTGCCTCCACCTCAGCCACAGCTACCACATACTTGACGACGGCTGCTGTCGAATTAATTCAAAATGGTCCAAATCCTGATGATCGGGTGATGTTTAACTGCAGCCAGAGTGGAGCAGGGGGGACTGCTGTGGACGTTTCGTTCACTTTGCGCAAGGGTATACCGGGAATAGATCAGGCAAAAGATATTGTCGAACAGACATTTACTACCACAACACGGTTGAGAAATAGATAGTGAACTAGGATTTTTGTTCCGCAAAGAATAGATTGAATACGTGCATGGAAATGAGCACCAACCAATCTTCAGGCGAGAATTCGGATAACACAACTACGTCACCTGTTTGATTCGGTAAATCATCAACCGAAATTCGTTGCGGCAAAATGATGCGCGGCAGGATAGCCTTCGGCTCAACAGGTTTGTCATCACTAAATGGCTGCTCTGGCAGATCGTCAGGACTAGCGAGCACCTGATCTAAAGCGTGATCACCACCATTTCCTTCGAAGTCAGACAGTGTTAACTCTCCATCAGGCGTCGTTAACAATATCGAAAAACTTGGGTTTTTACTCCAGTCAATAGAAAAACCAACTCTCCTAGTGATAACTGATGTAAGATACTTACTCCAATCATTGTCATACGTCTGCCCACCTGCATTCAGACTTCCACCAATTTTCCCAGAATCGGTCTGGTAGCGGATCACCACAGGCTGGCGTTCTGCCTGATCTTGTGGCGTCGAGTCATTTACTGGCAACCGTGTTTCTGTAGCTATGCCACTATTTCTGTACTTATCATTGATAAATGCTTCAAAAAAAATTCTGACATTATCTATAACTACTTGCTGCTGTTCTTCAGTCAACTGAACCCCCTCTGAGAGGGTCTCGACATCGATCCCTGAGGCAAATGTTGGTATTCTGCACTTTCTTACAACATCTCGAATTGCTCCCTCATCAAGTTTTTTTTCTCTGCTTTCAGGAGTCGATTCCTCAGCACGTACTGTCTCATCAAATATTTTTTCTCCGGTTTCAAGAGTCGATTCCTCAGCACGTACTATCTCATCAAATATTTTTTCTCCGGTTTCAAGAGTCGATTCCTCAGCACGTACTGTCTCCTTAGTTTGATTGTTGAACCGTCTTTTTCGCTTTAAACCTTCCAACAGCCTGCCTAGCATTTCAGCTGCTCTACTCAGTTTTGTGTGAAGTGATTCTTTTGACATTTTTTATTTTTAGCGTAATTTATCGATTAAAAACCAGCTATTACAGCACTAAGTTTTTATCAAATATCCTTCAACACCTGATACAAGGTCACGTCCTTGGTCTGATTGCCATCCTCCCAACTAACAGTCACACGAATCCCCACAGCTGTCGTCGGACTGACGCCGAGTGGCGTGACTTCAACCTGGCGGGTGAAACTGGTACCCACAAGCTGCACACCTTGTGTACATGCACCTGGCGCCATAGTACTGAATTCTGCCATCGATGTTGGTAAAGGGTCTAGACAGTAGATTGTAGGCGTATCGGCCGGAAACTGCGTGCTGAACGCCCGCCACCCCAGCTCATCACGATAGCGACTGAATGTTTCCACACCTTCTTGGGCACGTGTCTGAGCTATGGCACGCAGTCGGTTTTGGCCATTAGCTTTCAGCGACAGTGTCAGTACTGCCGCTACCGAAGTCAGTGTCATTCCCACCACCAAGGTGGCAATCAAGACCTCAATAATCCCCGATCCTTGTTGATTCTGTCGTTGACGCCGATTAAGAGCTGTTTGCAACAAAGAAGATTTTTTCATTCAAAATCCCCGTCAGTAATCTCACCCTCGGTTGTCACTTCAAACTGATACTGCAACGGTGCCTTCTCCAACGTAATGACTGTTGCTCCCTGCACACCTCCATACAGTGGCCAAAACACCAAAGTGGCGGTGGTATCACTCACCACAAAATTGGGTAGGGAAAACTGATCAACCAAAACGATTTGGGCCCCACACATTGCTTCAACCGTCACTATTCCTGTACCTTGAATCAAAGTGACTCGGTATCCTGTCAACTTTGCGGCAGCGTCAAAACATGCGGAAGGAACATCACCAATTTTTGCCCTCGTAGCAGCACTTTTCAGCGTTGATTGCAATGTTCGCGCACTATCTCGCAAAGACTGGCGGTCGTTGAACCGCATCATAGCTGCTATACCTGATCCAGTTATCAACAACAAAACCGTCACCGTGACCAACAATTCGATCATAGTAAACCCAGCCGAGAAACCAGCTTGGCGTCCAGATATGAGTGTGTTATGGACTGTTGGCACAATAGTCATCACTATGAGTGGTGGGAGTTGCATCACTCTCTAATTTGGCACATAGTTCAAACGTTGCTCCGTTGTCAGGACTGCGATATCGATACCCATAGCACTCTATACCATCCTTTGGATCTTTCAGACCATTCCCGGTCACCGTCACATACCCTTCGCTCGACAATTCACCAAGCATTTCCTCAAAACCACTGCGAGCATCAGAGCCGCCACTACAATCACCACTAATATCAGCATTCGCTATATCCGGATACATCCCCTCATCAGTGCGATAAAACACCAATGCCTGGCGTACAGATTCTAAATCTGCTTTGCGTTTGCCATCCCGAGCACCAATCCCCACCTGTCGGTAACTTACCAAACCAATCGTGGTTAAAATCACCATAATCGCTACTGCAATCAGAATTTCAATCAGGGTAAAACCGGTCGCTCGCGGGGGGAGGGTAGAGTGAGTGTGTTGTGTCATACCATACCTTTACTGCACATTACTCTGGCAGTACCAGAGACGTTCACCAGAACTGGCATACGTACATTGCGCCGAACTAGGACCCTCAGTGGCATTGCCGCCGCCGCGCTCTAGTTCCGCACAAATACAATAATCAGTGGTATCAACTTGGCAAGTGCTCTGGTGCGTGTAGGGGATACTTGTCGAAGGGTCAGCAGTAACTCCCTGAGGAAGATAGGCCGTTGTGGCCATTGCATCACACGTTGCGGCATATGAGCCATTTTCAGAGTAGTACAGTTCGAAGGCTGTCTGGAGTGCTTTTATGTCAGCCCTGCGTTTCGCGTCGCGTCCACGGCTCTGCGCCGTCACTAAGTTGGTCGCCACCAAGGTTGTCAAAATCCCAATAATTACCATCACAATCAACATTTCAATCAGAGTAAACCCATTGGCACGTCGAGTTTTTTGCTGAGAAAAAAGAAAGCTCATGATCACACTATACCGATTTTTTAGCGGCCTGTCACCCTGATGGTAAGTGTGTTGACTGTACTGCTCGGCGATGTCGCCCCTCTAGCATCTGTCGCCTCCAATGTAGCCCGATATTCGCATACCTGCGCCAGGCACCGATAGGTATGCTCAACCGTTGCTGTTGCTTCTGTACCTTTACTCACTTCACCATCCCCAAAAGACAGCTCTGTTGTCACATCACCACCCGCACCTGCGTCGATGACATAATTAAATGAAATCAAATCCCCAGAAGCAACTTCAAGCACTCGAGTTTGAGCATCAGTATATGGTTCAGTATTAAATGACAAAATAACTGGTCGACTTTGACAGCGTGCAAAACAAGACAGTGGACAGTCTCGCACTTCAGATGCCACCGCCCCCAGACCTTGCTCGGAATCAAGTTGACAACACTGGTAACCCATCCCCGCACACATCACCACTGGTTGCTGATCAGGAGGCTGCGTCAAGCTACCTTCTGTAACACGGAGAGATTGATTTTCTAATATAAACGATCGACGACGTCCCCATACCTCCAAAGTGAAAGCAGAGTACGGCTGTCGCCAAACAAGGCCACCTGAGCCTGCTATTTTGTAGACAAAAGGTGGTAATACATAGTCTGCCAACACTTTTGGCTCGCGGAGAGGGGAATCGCAAATAACTTCCCAGGTGAAATGCTGATCGTCACTAAAACCTAGCTGGACTGCATACACGTTAATCAATGTCATGTCACTGGTAATTTTTCCCTGAGTTTGACAATCAATATGGGGCACCCCAGGAAGATAATTGGTCCTAGCTATAGTTGTGATGCTCGATTTAACTTGATTAGTAGCCAAAAAAAGCAGTGCTTCTCGAGCTATTACAAATACTGTGCCTGCCAACAAAGCAGTAATAAGAAGAGATGTGATAAAAAAACGTAAGATTCTCATCGAAGCAACTGGAGATACCACGACACAATGCGGTCTCCCCATACTAAGCTTACACAACTTGCGAGTACCAAAAAAGGTCCAAAGGGGATTGCCTGATGAATGTTTTTTGTTTTGCGCAAGACTAAGGCAATACCAACCACCGCTCCCAACACAAAACCCAAGAATAACGTCACCAACACATTTGGCCAACCCACCAGCAACCCCAGTGGAAACATCAACTTAACATCACCCAAACCAATACCTTGTCGTTTGGTGGCAAGCCATAATACGCCCAAGCCGGCGGTCGCTAGCACACTGGCAATCAGCGTTGCCACCAGATCGGGATACTGCATCACTCCAGCACCTACCAAGACTACTCGATACAGAACAGTCAAGCCAGTCAACATCACCACAGCCCAGTCAGGAATAATCCAGTAACGAAGATCGGCCAAAGCAATCACCAATAACAACACACCCACACTCAACCAAAATAGCGGCTGTAATGTATGGAACGGTGCTTTGGTAATCTGGAAAAACAATGAACCACCCCAATACCACCACACCAGCAGTGATCCTGTCAGTAGCTCCACCATGGGGTGGGCTGCCCCGATTGGCTTATGACAGTTACGACACTTGGCCTGCAATACCACGTACGACACGAGTGGAATATTGTCGTACCAGGCAATTCGGTGGTGGCATGAGTCACACCGCGACCATCCTGACATCCAAGACTCATGTCGCTTGACGGGATCATCATCGAGTGTGCGATAAATCACCACATTGAGAAAACTTCCCAAAATAGCACCGATGACAAAAAGTAGAGTAGAGGTCAACAAAAAAGCGATAAGCATCTAGTAGTAGCGTACGCTATCATGTCCAATTTGGCAAAAACCGCCCCTTGCGAGGCGGTTTTCATTGTTACAGTAGTGTACAGGGTTAAGGAATACAGTAGAACGTGCCTGCGGGATCAGCCGGACAGATGAGATCAGCAGTTGTTGCATCAACATCAGTTGGCAAACCATCTCCGGCAGTTCCACATCGCTTGACTGCCAAGTTCATGAAGGCTTGTGACTGTGGCACAAAGCAAGCATAGGTACTATCACTCACGCCAGCACCGCGATAGACGTAGAGTGGATTAGCATTTGGTGTAGTGGCCCGGAGGATCCGATTGAAGAAGGTCGCCTTGAGCTCACCTGCGCCCTCACAATTTGTGTCACCTTCGCCGAGTTTGACATAAACCGCACATGCAGTAGGAGCGCCATCATCCACCAACGTATCAGTAAACTCGCCCCAAGCAAGTTCGCGCGTGGTTGAATCTGGAGAACTTTGCCATGGCAAATAGCCTTGGAAAGCTACGTAGCGATCAATAGCGGACAGCAGCTGTTCCGCATCAGATTGGGAAGCCGTATCGCGACCCCGATTGATTTGCTCAATAGGGTTGATTGCTGAAAGTACGGCTACAGCCAAAATACCTAGAATGGCAATCACCACCAAGAGCTCAATCATGGTGAAACCAGCTTGAACTAACTGACGAGAATGCAGCTGCGCTGACAGCCTGCGAGTAAGCATTTTTGGAGAATACATAGGCAGATTTTCCGTACATTAATCTAGTACTAACTCAACACTACACTAATATGAAAGTACGATGCAAGGGGTAAATCTCTATCAGGCTTACTCGAGCGACAATGTTTCGTGAAAACTTCGTGAAAAATCACTACAAAACGCTTGCTTGCCAACTAAAACTGACTCGTCAAATTGTAAATTGGCATAATCACGGCGATAACCATCACGCCCACACCAATTCCTAACACAATCATGATCATCGGTTCCAATGCTGTTGTCATATTTTTCACGGCATTTTCACTCTCTGCTTCAAAGTATTTTGACAGCTTCATCAACACGTCATCAAGTTTGCCCGTTTCTTCTCCTACTGCAATCATTTGTGACAAAATAGGTGGAAATACTTTGTAACTCGACAAAGATTGAGACAAGGGCACACCTTTCTCAACTTGTCGAGCAGATTCTTCCATCGCCTCGCGAAAAATGACATTGCTTGAAGCACCTGACACGATCTGCAAAGCCTGTAGAAGGGATATGCCCGCGCCCAGTAGCAACGAAAGCGTCCGTGCAAACTCGGTCAGGATAATCTTTGAGACAAGGATACCGAAAACAGGAATCTTGAGTTTGAAATTGTCAAAGGTGTGCCGACCGGCTTTGGTTGCAACCCACCGCTTAAAGAATACTGTCCCGCCAATCACTCCCGCCAGGATAATCCACCAGTAGTTGACTGAAAAGTTGGACATGCTGATTAAAATTTGCGTCGGCAGTGGAAGTTCTGCACCAAAATCTTTGTACATTTCCGTCAATTTTGGAATCACAAAGATCATCATCACCGCTGCGACTACTACCAATGCCATGACAACGATTGCCGGATAAATGAGTGCCCCACGCGTCTTCGCACGAAACTCTTTATCTTTTTCCATATTGTCTGCTAGACGTTGCAACACTTCATCCAAGACACCGCCAATTTCACCAGCCCGGACTAGCTGAATATAGACCCGAGAAAATTGTTTCGGGAATCGCTCCAACGCTTTGGCAAACGTGCTGCCGCCTTCAATTTCTCGCTGTAACTCGCTTACCAGGTGCGAAAGGGAAGGCTTGCTTTGTTGCGCCAAAATCGACATTGCCTGGATAAGTGGTAAGCCAGCAGTGATCATGGTCGATAGTTGTCTCGTCAGGGTCACTACTTCATCTTGCTTAACGCCCCCGAAAAACTCTTGTAGTTTCGCACTAGTAAACGAGCTTTGTGGTTTGACAGAGATCACCAACAAACCGCGTCCCCGCAATACTGCTGCGGCTTGAGCTAGACTCTGCGCCTCTACCTTGCCAGCAATCGTTTCTCCATGCTGATTTTTGACTTTGTACTTAAAAATATCCATGGTTACATTCCTGTCCCAGGCATCTGGGTGGTACTCTCGACACCATAGGTGGGTGCTACTACCTCATTTGATCCAAGAATTCTCTCCAGTTCATCAGGTCTAAAGGCATGTTCAAGAGCTTTTTCTCGAGAAATTGCTCCTTGCTGTACCAGACCCAACAAATACGTCTCAATGAGCATCATGCCTTGCTCACCTGATGTCTGCATCACATTGTCGATTTGGAATGTTTTACCTTCACGAATCAGATTGCGAACAGCTGAATTGGCCAGCATCACTTCGAATGCTGCTGTCCGTCCACCTTGGACAAGGGGAATTAGTCGTTGTGATACCACTGCTTGCAGTGTTGCCGCGAGTTGTTGTCGGATTTGGCCTTGTTGATGAGCTGGGAAGACATCAATGATACGATCAATTGTTTGTGCGGCGGTCGCAGTATGGAGCGTCGCAAAGACTAAATGACCCGTCTCGGCTACCGTAATTGCCGAAGCAATCGTCTCAAAATCACGCATCTCACCCACTAACACCACATCAGGATCCTCACGCAATGCCGAGCGCAGTGCAATATCCCAACCATTGGTATCTTGACCAATTTCACGTTGTGACAACAAGCTTTTTTTTGGTGTGTAGATAAACTCGATCGGATCTTCAATCGTCAATACATGATCTGCTCGAGTAGCATTGATTTCCTCAATTAGGGCGGCCAACGTGGTAGATTTCCCTTCACCTGTTGGCCCAGTCACCAATACCAAACCCTGCTTGAACTCGGTCAATTGATGAAACACTGCAGGTAGTTGGAGTTCGTCAATCGTTTTGACCCGAGCCGGAATCAACCGCAAGGCTGCGGCCATTTTATTTTGCTGATGATAGACATTGACGCGAAATCGACCCTTGTCCAAGAATTGATAACCAAAGTCAATTTCTTTGTTGACATTAACAAAGTCTTTTTGCTCTGGTTTGAGGATTGGAATGATGAGAGCTTCGGCTTGTTCTTGGGTCAACGCTGGTGCGCCAGGAATCGCCTGTAACTCGCCATGCACCCGCAACATCGGTGGCATTCCCGTCACAATGTGGATATCTGAACCTTCTTGGTCCACCAGCATCTGTAAAATATCATGAATCGTCATACTGTCTGTATCCTTATACCTGGGCCACCCGTAATACTTCTTCGATAGTGGTTTTCCCCTCTAATGCTTTGATATATCCATCCTGTTTCATTAACAGCATACCATTTTTCATGGCGACAGCCTCAATTTCATTTGCTGTTTTGCGTTGCATAATCATGTGACCGATCTCATCGGTTATCTTCATCACCTCAAAGATTGCCATCCGACCTTTGTACTCCGGCTCCGTCTGGGGACGATCTTTTCTCGTACGATACAAGGTCAACTTAGCTGGATCTTTTTGATTGGCACTGCACCACTGTTCATACATTGGACCAAGCACTGTCCGCACATCCTGTAGAACAGCAGGATCTGGTTGATACTCTTCCTTGTAATCAGGGTTGATCAATCGCACCACCCGCTGTCCCATTGTCAACGTCATCGAGGAAGCCAACAAAAATGGTTCGGCACCCATATCGAGCAACCGAGGCAATGCTCCTGCTGCCGATGAAGTATGTAGTGTCGAAAAAACCAAGTGACCAGTGAGTGAAGCCTGGATTGCCAACTCTGCCGTCTCACTGTCACGAATTTCACCTACCATAATGACGTTGGGATCTTGACGCAAGAATGACCTCAAACCGGAAGCAAAGGTAAGTCCTGCCTGAGGATTAATTTGCACCTGATTGACACCTGGCATCTGGTACTCCACGGGATCTTCGAGCGTCATCACATTGACTTTCGGCGTGTTGATGGCGTGAAGGACGGAGTAGAGCGTAGTGGTTTTTCCTGAACCAGTGGGTCCAGTCACCAACACAATGCCGTGAGGCACTTTGATAGCTTCTTGAATATTGCGAAGGGCAATACCCGTTAATCCCAAATCTTCGATCGAGGGGACCTGGGCATTTTTTCGTAAGAGCCGCATCACCACTTTTTCACCGTTAATGGTTGGTAGAGTAGAGACCCGCAAGTCAACTTCATCAGCACCTGCTACAAAATTGAACCGCCCATCTTGGGGGATACGCTTCTCATCAATCTTCAAATCTGACAATATCTTTACCCGCGACACTGTTGCTTCATGTACCGACCGAGGCAAAATGAGTTTTTCTGTCAAAATACCGTCAATGCGATATCTGACTCGTGTCTTATCGGCAAGCGGCTCAATATGCACATCTGACGCCCGGGACTTGATGGCAAAAGTAAGGATAGTTTCAACAATTTTACTAATTGGCGCTTCTCTAACTACTTCAACTGATAAATTTGCTAAGTTTTGCTGTTGTGCTTTGGCTTCAGCGACCTGTGCCGTTTCTTGTAGTGCTTCTGTTACTTCACTTGATAAACTCTGTGCATATCGCTCTGCAACCAATCGCTCAAGTTCACTTGGCATAGCATAGTGAACGACCAGCCGATACCCTGTCTTTTGTTCAGCAAAATCAATTGCCGACAAATCCAGTGGATTTTTCATGGCAACATACAACGTTCGCTCATTTTTATCTAGATTAAACGGCAACATTGCATAACGCCGCGCCACCGTTTCTGAGAGGGCCGTCAAAGCTTCCGGTGAGACACCAATCTCACTTAGTCGCACAAAGGGAACACCGTACACCTGAGCTTTGGCTTTGCAAAAGGTCTCTTCGTCGAGCCACTTCTTTTCTTCGAGCAATTCTTCCAATGTCCGATTTGTCTGGATGTGCTCAACATTTAGCTGATCCACTTGACCTTGGGTAAGCGCGCCCTGTTGCTGAAGAACCTCTACAATCGTTGATACTGTCCCAAATTGTGTAGGCAACGCTGCTGGCGGGGAGGGGAGAGGTTGCACAGGGGTAGGGACTGGAGTAGGGGAAACTACCGGTGTGTCGAGCACAGCACCACCGATTGCAGCAGCGGCAGCGGCGATTTCGGATTGAGCGGACTGTGTCGAAGCCTCACCATCGACATTGGTGAGCACCAGTTTTGGCGCTTCATCAACAGGAGCAACACCACCAATCGTAGGCATTGTCACATCAGGGACAACGACACTATCAGTATTAGTAGCTAACGGGGCAGTCGAATCTACCATATAATCACTACTATCCTGCCATACTTTCGCCTTGAAAAAAAGTCATGATTCATAACCACTACACTAGCCAACTCAGGATTGTCTCGTCAAATCATCAACACGCTAGCCAGCAACTCCGAACATGGGTTCATCGTGAGTGGTCACTGACTATCGACACATCACCTTACGTAATCTGGGCAAACACCGAATCAGAGTCACTAACCATCGAGGCAGTTCGGCTACTTCAACAACAACTTAGTTATCGCGCTGTAGGTGAACTTCAACTGGTCATTTGTCCTGGAATAGACAGCGCATCGCTACCCGCGCAACAAGCACTGCTGAAACTGTTGGAAGAACCGCCGACCGCTACGCAAATTATCCTTACCGCAAGTGGTTTAGGCACGGTGTTAACTACCATCCAGTCGCGATGTAATGTCAGCTATTTAGACCAGATACCACCCACCAACAATCATGATACGCAACACCAAGAACTGGACATGCTCTATCAGCAACTCACTCAAGGCACCGTGGCTAACACAATTGCATTAGCAGGCAAGTACAGCACCAAAGCCGACGCACTCGAAGTTACCCGCCAATTACTCGATTTACTGCATCAGCGCCTACCCACCTTGGGTGGGGCAGAACTGGCCAAGACTACCCAGCATCTTGCCTCTCTAGTGCTACTCAACGATCAGCTTCAGCACAACACTGCTCCACGCCTGGCACTTGAGCATATATGGTTAGGATGGCTAACCGCCTAGGAGTTGCCCTACAATCAGTATGTTTCCGGCGTTATACGCAAAAAACCGATTTTAAGCACTTTCAATGGCTGCTAGACACGCGCACCCTTTCGTCAACCTTTGAAAGTCCTGCGAAGTATGGTATAACGATGCATCTGAGCTTGTCGTAGAGCTTTGCTCCTCATATGTCCGCATCAACCCATTATCAAGCATCCGAAATCAAAGTCCTCGAGGGACTTGAACCTGTTCGCAAACGACCTGGCATGTATATCGGGTCAACTGATGCTCGCGGACTTCATCACTTGGCCAAGGAAATTCTCGATAACGCAGTAGATGAGGCGATCGCTGGATTTGGCAAAACAATCCAGCTGTTTCGCGCGCCAGTCACTGAAGCAGAGATAAAACTGCTTGGAGGCAGACCAGCAGGCAGTGAAAGCATTACTGTGGTGGACAATGGCCGCGGTATTCCTGTCGACATGCACTCTTCAGGCAAATCAGCACTTGAGGTAGTAATGACCAAACTTCATGCCGGTGGCAAGTTTGAAGAAACCGCCTATCAGGCATCAGGTGGACTTCATGGTGTTGGTGCAGCTGCAGTGAATGCACTATCTACGCTAATGCAAGTAGTCGTCAAGCGCGATGATAAATACTATTACCAGGCATATAACCAGGGCAATCCTGTCGCTGACGTAGCCAAAATCAAAGAAACCGATGTTATCACGATGTTCCCGAACGCCAGCAAACGGCTACTTAACTACGAGACAGGAACTATCGTTAGTTTTATCCCTGATTCGACTATTTTTTCGACCACTTCCTATAGCTACCGCACACTGATTGACGTCATCAAAGATCGAGCATATCTGATGGCTGGTCTGTATTTCCAGTATTCAGATTTAATTGAAAACAAAGAGCGACATTATTACTTTGAAGGTGGTATTCGCTCACTTGTCGAGCATCTCAACATGACTCGCAAACCACTTCATGACGTGTTCTACACAAGTGGCATGTGGACAGATGAGACAACAGGCAAAAAAATCGGTGCTGAAATCGCACTCCAATACAACGACACCTACAACGAACGTCTCGAAAGTTACGTCAACGTCATCCGCACACCGGATGGGGGAACACATGCGACTGGCTTCCGATTGGCCTTAAGCAAAGTTATCCGCGACTACGCCGATAAAAACGGCCTAATCAAGGATGGCAAAGAAGCGTTTATTGCTGATGATTTGCGCGAAGGGATGACGGCGGTGATTTTTGTCAAAATGCCATCCAATGATCTTCAGTTTGAATCACAGACCAAAACCAAACTGAACAACTCTGAAGCACAATCAGCGGTATATCAGATTTTCAAAGACGCTTTTGACACATTCCTCGAGGAAAATCCCAAAAATGGCCGCATCATTGTCGACAAAGTCTTACTCGCCGCTCGTGCTCGCCTAGCGGCTCGCGCAGCCAAAGATGCTGTCATCCGCAAAGGCGCGTTCGAAGGCACTTCACTGCCTGGCAAGCTCGCTGACTGCCAAAGCAAAGAACCTGCCGAATCAGAAATCTATATTGTTGAGGGCGACTCAGCCGGTGGTTCAGCCAAGCAAGGTCGCGACCGCCGTTTCCAGGCAATTTTCCCGCTTCGCGGCAAAATCCTCAACACCGAACGCGCCCGCCTCGACAAAATCGTGGCTTTTGAAGAACTCAAAAACCTGGTCATCGCGCTTGGTGCTGGCATCGGCGACACCTTCAACCCCGCCAAACTCCGCTACCACCGCATTATTCTCATGAACGATGCCGACGTCGACGGCGAACACATCACCACACTCGGGCTGACCTTCTTCTTCCGCCACATTCCCCAGATCATTCAACAAGGTTATCTCTACATTGCCATGCCGCCGCTATTCAAGGTTACCAGTGGCAAAAACACCCAGTACGTTTACACCGAACAAGAGCGCGATACCGCTATCGAAGCGGTCAAAGCCGGCAACCCCAAAGCAACTATCTCCGTCCAGCGCTACAAAGGTCTAGGAGAAATGAACCCCGAGCAGCTCTGGGAAACAACCATGAATCCCGAGTTGCGGATGCTCAAACGGGTATCGATTGACGATGCCGAAGCTGCTGATACTACCTTTACCACATTAATGGGCGACGAAGTTGCCCCTCGCAAGAAATTCATCCAATCTCACGCGCAACTAGCCGAATTGGATGTGTAGGAAAGAAATATATGCCTGAAAACACACCAATGGACAAAAGAAATGAACAAATATTTGGTGACAAGCCACTTGGAGGTGAACCTGAGCTAGTTACGACGGTGGTAGACACTACTGCGCCCGCGGCTGATGCTGAGTACCAACAACTTGTAAATGACGCAATTAGTGCATACCCAAACTATCAAGTTGCAAATGAAGCAATTCATGCGTATCGAACTGCTGAGAATGAAGCTGAAAAGAAAGAGGCTCGCAGAATTCTTCAAGAATACGCTGCTGAGCTCTCCAAAGCTCCGCATGTACCAGGAAACAATGTCATTGTTGATCAAATAAATGCCGTATTAAACCCTCCAATGTAACCAAAAGGAACCTCATGTCTGACACCCAAACCCTTCACATCCTCGTTGAAATCCCCGCCGGCTCAAACACCAAGTACGAGCAAGACGAGTCCAACGGTCGCATTTACGTTGACCGCTTCGTGCCCACACCTATGTTCTACCCAGAGAACTACGGCTCGATCGAAGGTGCAGCGGGCAAAGATGGCGACCTGCTTGACGCCCTGGTCCTGACCAGTCAACCCATGTTACCTGGCACCTGGATCAAAACTCGTGTCATCGGCATGTTGGAAATGGAAGACGAAGAGGGTATTGATCACAAACTGATCTGCGTCCCGGCCAAAACCAAAATCGACATTCAATGCGGCGCCTGGGAAGATCTGGCAGACGTTCCTCAATATCGACTCGACAAAATCAAGCACTTCTTCGAACACTACAAAGACCTCGAACCAGAGAAATGGGTCAAGATCAATACATTTGTTGGTAGAGAAGAAGCCGAAAAGGAACTAGCTGAGGCACAAGCCAAGTTTGTTGCTGAACAAAAGTAACAAACCGCACTAGAAACACCCCATGACTGATGACCAAATCCGCGACGACGAACTAACCGATACCACCGAGAGTGACACCTCTACTGAGGCTACCACTTCCGAGATAGCAACTCCCGTGGAAACAAATACCACCTCCGAGTCAGTTACGCCCATCGGCACTATCGAAGAAAGTCGCTTTGGTAAGTTGAAGTACATTTCCATCGTCAGTGAAATGGAGAAGTCCTACCTCGACTACGCCATGAGTGTCATCGTTTCCAGAGCTCTACCCGATGTGCGTGACGGCATGAAGCCCGTCCATCGTCGCATCCTGTACTCGATGTACAAGTCGGGTTTCCACCATACCAGTGCGTACAAGAAATGTGCCCGTATCGTCGGTGACGTACTGGGTCGTTACCATCCACACGGTGATGCGCCAGTCTACGGTGCACTGGTCCGGCTAGCCCAAGACTTCAGCATGCGCTATCCCTTAATCGATGGTCAAGGAAACTTTGGCTCGATTGATGGCGACAGTCCAGCCGCCATGCGGTACACCGAAGCAAGACTGGCCAAGATTTCTCAAGAACTCTTAATTGACCTCGACAAAGACACCGTCCCGTTTGTCGATAACTTTGACGGCTCAATGCAAGAGCCGGCCGTCCTTCCAGGTCGCTTGCCAAATTTGTTGCTGATGGGTTCGGAAGGTATTGCGGTAGGTATGGCCACCAAAATCCCACCTCACAACCTCAACGAGGTCTGTGATGCCATCATTGCCACTATCAAAGCCGGTAAATCTTCCACCACACTCGAGAAAACCTCCGACAAAATCGATGAAGTACTTGCCACCGATCCCAAGTTACTAGCTGGAACATTCACCAGTGAAATTACCAGTGATCAAATCATGGATCACATTCAGGGCCCAGACTTCCCGACAGCTGGTATTATTTACGACGTCAAAGCCATCCGTGAAGCCTATGCCACCGGCAAAGGCAAAGTAGTCATCCGTGCCAAAGCCAGCATCGAAGAAACCAAAAAAGGTGGCTTCCAGATCATTGTTACTGAATTGCCGTACCAAGTAAACAAAGCTCGGCTCCTCATGAAAATCGCCGACCTCGTCCGCGATAAGAAGCTGGAAGGCATCCGCGACCTCAATGACGACTCTGACCGTGTTGGTCTGCAAATCACCATTGATCTGAAGCGCGACGCTCGACCCAAAGTGGTCCTCAATCAACTCTTCAAACACACCGAACTCCAAGTCAGTTTCCCGGTCAATATGGTGGCGCTCTCGAGTGAGGGCACACCTCAATTGATGAACATTAAGCAAATTTTGCGTGAGTACATCCAACATCGCTTGCTCGTCGCCGTCCGCCGCACCCAATTCGAACTCGGCGAGGCTCGTGACCGCGCTCACATCCTTGAAGGCCTACTCATTGCCCTCAAAAACCTCGATGACGTCATCGAAACCATCCGTCGCTCAGCTGACACTGATACTGCCCGAGCTGCCTTAATGTCCAAGTTTGGTCTGTCCGAAGTACAGGCTACAGCCATTCTGGAAATGCAGCTCAAACGTCTAGCCGCTCTCGAACGTCAGAAGATCGAAGACGAGTATAAAGAACTCAAAGCGCGCATCGATACCTTAATCAAATTACTGAGTCATCCCGATCTCATTCTCGAGGTAATTGTCAACGAAACCAATGAGCTCAAGACCCTCTACGGCGACGATCGCCGCACCAAAGTGGTCAAGAGCAAAGTCGGTGAATTTTCTGAAGAAGATCTCGTCGCCAACGAACCTACCGTCATCACTCTGACCGAAACAGGCTACATCAAGCGCCTCAGCCCCTCCGCTTTCCGCAGTCAGGCCAGAGGTGGTAAAGGTGCCACCGGTGTCAAAATGAAAGAAGAAGATGCCGTCAAATCGCTCCTCACAGCCGACACACATGAGACGCTGCTCCTGTTCACCAATCAGGGTCGAGTTTTCAAACTTAAAGCCTATGACATTCCAGAATCGAGTCGCCAGGCAAAAGGCACCGCGGTAGTCAACCTAATCAACCTCAAAGCAGAGGAAACCGTCCAAGCCATCCTCACCCTCGATGAAACCAAAGACGCTAATAACTTCATCACCCTCGCCACTCGATGTGGTTTAGTCAAGAAAACTGCTGTCAAACTCTACCAAAACATCCGCCAAAACGGCATTGTGGCCATCGTCCTCAACGATGGTGACGAACTTGTCTGGGGACAATTGACTACGGGAACTGACCACGTGATGCTGATTACCTATCATGGCAAGTCTATTCGCTTCTCCGAGGCTGAAATCAAAGACTCCAACCGTGACACCAAAGGCGTCCGCGGCATTACACTGCAAAAAGACGACTACGTCATTGGTGTGGAGGCTTTCTCACCTCAACTCGATAGCGAAAAGCCAACAGCTGGTCAATTCCATCAACTGCTTGTGGTCACCGAAAAAGGTCTGGGCAAACGCTCGGCATTATCAGAGTACCCGCTACAGAAGCGTGCTGGCCTCGGTGTCAAAGTTTCTGACATCACCGCCCGCACTGGCAACGTCGCCACCGCTCGCATGGTCACACACGAACATGAAGAGGTTGTGATGAGTACCAATGGCGGCATTACCATCAAATTACCAATCGACGCTAAAACCATTCCCGTGCTCACTCGTCCGACACAAGGTGTGATTTTGATGCGCATGAATGGCAGTGATCGTGTTGTTGCTGTTGCGTTGACCTATAAAGAAGAACCAGTTGCAGCGAATGCAACGACTGCTACTGTTTAGTGTAGTACTATGTTTTTTCTATCATTCTGATCATGCAATTGGGAGTAGTAAATCTACGTTCTTACTGAAAAAAGCCGAAAAAACGGTATTTTGCGAGATGCTTCAAAAATAGCTTGATATATCAATGTTTTTACCCTATATACCTAGTTAGCAGTCAAGTATATCGACTGCTAATGACTTTTTTAACTAATTCTCAATGTTGTGGATACTTTTCTGCAAAAGTGCAGTAGTAAATCGTGTATAAACGCGGTTCTGCACGCTATTAACCAACTTTACCTATCACACGCTCTTAAATCCTGACAAAACTAGTGTGGACCGTATCGGGATCGAACCGATTACCTCTACTATGCCATAGTAGCGCTCTACCAAGTGAGCTAACGGCCCTGTCGGCAGGGAAATATTGTATCACGAGGGCATTTTGTTGCCAGCCCGAGATTAGCCCCGCTTTCGACTACTTCTATATGTATTGATTACTTAATTATTAGTAAATTACTTTTTGATCTGTTTTCGCACAGCTGGTGAAGAGGCGACAGCGGCGGCATTCTTAGTCGAACGACGACGGCGACTGCGACTATTTACTTCAACTGCTTCTCGATAACTATCCATTGCCATGGCAATGATGAGCAAGACAGCAACAAGCATGTTAAGCATGTCATTGCTAAACTGCAATGTGACAACATTGCTGAACAACACTGCAACATCGATCTTCATCAAGAGCAGGGTAATTAACGAATAGGCAAACAACAATAATCCAACAGTGACACGTTGACCATTGTAAATGTAGCCTAATCCAGGAAGGACGCCATTAAGCAGCGCAGAGAGTAGTGGTTTTTTCATAAGGCCGAAATTGTAACATATACGGATTCTGAAGTCGATATGTATTGATACATTAATACATATTAATACATGATTCGAGTTATAAGAGTCGAGTCATTGATGCTGCAGCGTTTGAAATATCCCCCTTACGACCCAACATAAATAACTATTTTGTTGATTAATCAATGTTTTCAATCTATTTTAGCTATTGGCATTATCGATGCTCGACTGCTAATTGACTTTTCCCTGGGCATTTTTGACTTGTTAAGGCTCATTTTAGAGTTTTGAATGGAACTCATCGTACATTTTCTTCAGTTCAGGCCTGGTAACATGCGTATAAATCTGGGTAGTCGCGATGCTTTTATGTCCCAGCATCTCTTGTACATCACGCAGTCCTGCCCCATTTGATAGCAAATCAGTCGCAAAACTGTGTCGTACTCCATGTGGACTGAGCTTTATCGGCAGCTTAGCAGTACGACAGTAATGATCAACACTACGCTGCACACTTCGAGTCGTCAAGCGCATCTCTTCACCATCTGCGAGCAAGTCAGGTTTAGTGCGACTCATCCGTATAAATACCGGTCTCCAGTTATCCTCCCGAGACGCCAACCAGCGGTCCAACCACATGGCTGCGCGCTCACTCAAAAACACCACGCGCGGCCGTCTGCCTTTTCCAATCACTCCGAACTCTCGCCGTGTCGTGTCAACTTGGTCCCTGTTGAGACTGACTAGCTCACTTACCCGCAAACCAGTAGAGAAGAGTACTTCTAGTAAGGCCTTATCCCTCAAGCCTGTTTTGGCCGAAATAGCGGGCTGCGCCAAAAGTCGCTCAATTTGTTCTATATGAAGGAACTTCATAGAGCGTGATTCAGCCTTGGGAATATCAATTTTTTCCGGATTGAGTACCGGCGCATCGTTTTTTATCAGCCATTTTAGCCATGCCCTGAGAGCAATAATATGATAGCTCTGCGTCTTCTTGGATAGGGTTCTACCTTGTTCATCTATATATCGAGCCAGATACACTCGATAGCTACGGAGTACCTCGAGTGAGAGCTGTTGCAGATCACGAATTTCTTGAGTCTCCAACCAACCAATGAGACGCTTCAAATAATGCTGATAATTACGAATCGTGAGTCGACTGACATTGCGTTCGACTTCTAAATGTTCGAGATAGGTGAGCAGGGCAGGGGAGACTTGAGTTGAGACTGGCATAGTGGCCTTTTTGTATAGTATCATTGATCGAGAGTAGGGCACAGATCCCCTACTCTGGTACATCTGGAGAAATCACTGCCTATATTTCTATCGGCTGTTAGCAGTCGATAGAGTAGACTGCTAAATGTTATCCACAGATAAAATAGTCGATGTATCAATCTATTTTAGCAGTATCCAGATTAGGTTTTTATTTCGTTTTGAGTTTCGATCTCTTTTTCTATAATTTCTCGAGGTAAAAAGTACAAAAGGGCTACTTATGTCAAAAATAAGTGTGCAAAAATGATGCATTATGATACGTTAATATGCATTTTAGCGCGCACATGTGTTGCGCATCACATGTTAGCTATAACACGTATGTCAGTGCATGCTCGTGTTGTACAAACATATGTTGCACATACTGCACAATCTTCAAACATTGAACTCTTTGACATGCACGACATGTGACAAACAAACAATCATAACGTTGATATGTGCAGTACCATGCGCACACATACCGCCAACAAAAAAGTTGTCGCTCATCATCTACCACACCTAAAATTCAATGACTAGTTACCATGACCGTAAATAGCTGCACAACGACGAGTTGGTGTCATATTTTTGAGTATTGTGTGCTCATTATTACTAATTAGATTGATTTATAAAGCTATTTCCAGATGCATTTTCTATGAGGCTCTACAATGGCCTAAAATCGGCTTTTTGTGCTCTTATCCCTATGTTTGTGCGTCTAAAAGAAGGCTTCATTTCGATCAATCTATGTCTTTCATTATCAAAAGCTCGCATCAGTCAGCCAAGCGATTTAGACTCGTCAATTACACATCTGGTGCCAATCTGGAGCAGATCTGGTATAAAACAGCAAAGATGTAACAAAAAAATGCATATAACAGTTAAAACAGGGTAAATCATGCTGATTTACTCGAGAAATCTGCGAGAAAACACACATAAACAACTAAACGCGCAGGCAAAGTTTGGTACAGATCGAGACCCCAACCGGCAAACCCAGGCATAGTGTCGTAAAATTATTATTGTGCGACATTATAGAGTTGGCGAAATCTCTCTCTCGCTGCTAGGGAGGGGTACTTCTCCTCCGCCAGACGTATAATAAAAGTTATTGCCTTTCAATATGAGTATTTATTCCTAAAAATAACGCTCTTACACTGTTTCCAGATCAATAGTTTTTGTTATATATCTGGCTAGATCGGTATTCGGGTTTTTTGTGTTCATCCTCCTCTTGAGGTATGTATCACACTCTAAAGACTCTACTCGAGGTGGCGTGACTGTTTAATTCCCGCATTTAACCGCATCAAAATTAATCAAATAACATCATTTCCAGAGGTGGGAGCCTATAATTTTCACGAGTTTTCCACACCCTCCCTACTCCAAATGATATAGTTTGATATAGTAGATCAAACTATATCATTTACTCTAGTACACTACCCTTTCCTCTCTTCCCTGCCTGGGGCTAGCTAAATCTATATTACAAAAACGTAGTTCAGTGAGATAATTGCTTGAATGAAGGAAAGTGAACAAAAAAAAATAGCACATCGTGTAAATAGAATCATCGAGAGGGTTAGGCTTCTTCTCAAGAAGAATGTTAGCAACACCCAGCATGCAGATAAAACTGCCACTACTCCCGCAGAACAATATCCTGATCAGCAAAAGGAATTATCCTTTAGGCATAGTTTAATTGCTGAAAAATACGCATTTGTGTGCAGAGTGCAAGTTTACGCTGAAGATGTAGAACAACCACACCCTATCGAAACACTCAACAACGAACTTGATGAAGTACTACAAAAAATTTCATCCCTAATCAGGTATCGTGATTCGGTGGGGCAAAAAATGATCACCGACGTAAGACGAGAAGGTGACCCTGACACTAGCTACATACTGTTTGAGGAATGGCTGCAAAGAAACAGGTTCGATCAGCACGCGCTGTGGGCTCAATTAGCATCTATTCACCAGAAAGGTATTGTTTCCATTGATGTGCCAGGTGATCAAGCAAATCCCAGCTTGACTATCCAGTTAGCATCACTAATACATTCGGGCTTTGACTCCCCTGAAGTAGCATCTGCAATTGCAGATGCACAGAGCTCATCACGTCTGGAAAATGAAGACGAAACGCAATGGTTCATCGATAAGCTGCTCTCAAATCTGTCATGGAATTTCGTCTGGACTTTTTTACAAACAGATATTGCCTTGAATCAGACACTGAATTCTGAGTCGCCTCAATGTATATATCTCGCAATTGCTGCGACAGAAGAGCGTTTTAATGCTGCACTCCAAGCGGCGAAACCAACCGTAAGCAAGTATGCACCACGTTACTTCCCTGATTTCGTCAAAGTAGCACAACTTCAATTGGGTCTGTTGGCCCGATCTTCGGGCTACTTTTTTCCCAATTATTTTTCAGTAACTGAAGCGTCGTTCCTCCCTACTACTTCCCCCGATGAAGTAAACGCGATTTTTCGAAAGAAAACAGAATTGGAAAAGCAAGATAGCCGATATCAAGGTGCTTTCGTACGATTTCAATCATTGGCGCTAATCAAACATGCAGTAGCTAGTTACAATGGTATCGACAGATTTTCGACTGCGACCTCACACCCTTTTCACCCTGATTTAGTGTACAACATGCTTGAACAGATCCAAGCTGCTATCCTGCGAATTAAGACAAATCCTTTCCCCTATGACGAAAGCCACATGCCTGCCGCATATGGCAGATTATTTGATCAATTAGAACCACAAATTGTGTTGATTAAGTCACAGTTAGAACCATTGTTAGTTCATACTAGAACAAGTTAATACATTGCTTTCCCCTACTTCCCCGGAAACATCACCAAGAACAAAATAGCAATTAGTGCGGCTACCAACGAATACTCGGTCAAGGTTTTGCTAAACAGCCTCCCCCTCAAGTAGTTGTGCAGAATCCCCAGACCAACATACAAACACGACATCATCATCAACGCGACATTCCAAACTGACAACGGCAAAAAACTTAACCCAAGGCCGAGCTCCATTAATATCAAGGTCAACGCGCCCGTCAGAGCCCAGATTTCCCGTCTGACTCCCCCTTCGAGAGCAATCGACCAGAGTGACATCAAAACCAGCGGAAAATGCACTACTCCAATCAGCGGCACAATAAAATAAAACGGCAACCGCAGTGAAAAGATCACGTTTGTCGCCAACAATGAGGTCAAGAGTGTGAACAGTAGCCCGATGGCATGGGCTGCGTGTAGTAGCTGAATTGTCCGACCCTTGGCCACTGAGAAGATATTGGACGTCAAGAATAAGGCATACATCCCTACCCCAAACATGCCAAAAATAAACACTTTACTCAAAATGCCGCTGGGTAGCAAAAAATAAAAAAGGCCTACCGCGCCAGCATACATGGCGGGAAACGGCACAATAGTCAGCCATTCGTGTCGTTGAAGATCATCAGCAAGCGCCCAGGCAGACACCAGATACGCAGCTATAGTCACCACGCCCACCGCAAGATAACGATAATCGAGCGAAACGTACTGCAACAACAACAACCCTAGACTCAACAGAGCCGAGGCAATCACAAATTTTTCGCGTCGTCGCATGCTTGTAGTCTAGCAGATTGAAGCAGTTTAGGCGGCCACTTCACTGCCCTCATCTGTTTCAACAAATGCATTCGTTGCTAAAAAAACCTCTTCCACGTCTTCGTTTGCTTCTAGTGCATCTTTTAACTCGGCTAGCTGAATCAGGATAGTTTCATCGTCGATGTCCATAGGCATCTGACACGTATAGGTGTCACCATGGCGTTGGAACATATACATCGCCGATCCTGGACTGCCCAACGAACCATTATTTCTCGAAAAAATAAACTTAATTTCGCCGCTAGTACGGTTGGCATTATCCGTGTGCGCCACGGCCAGAATCGCTACGCCACCTGGACCAAAACCTTCATACACCACTTCATGAATTTGGCCGTTGGTGCCCTTGCCTAGTCCAGTGTTGATGGCTTTCTGCACTTTGTCATTCGGCATGTTGGCTGCTCGAGCCTTGTCGAGTTGAGTGCGCAATGTCGCGTTGAACTTCGGATCACCTGACTTCCCTTGTTGGACAGCAATGCGAATATTTTTGGCGATCGCATTGAATGTTGCTGCCCTCTTGGTATCCATGGCACCTTTACGATTTTTGATATTGTTCCATTTGCTATGTCCAGACATGGATTCCTTTCGAGGTGTATGCTGTCTATTGAGTACAAAATGTGTAATAAAAGTGTATAGTGTCTGTTGCCACAAAGTACTACACTTAGCGACTCTGATTCTAATCTGGAAATACCGGGTTGACAATCCTCGCTGATGGCCGTATTCTCCTACCCCATAGAGCCTATGAACGCACAACTTGCCCTTTCTCAAGCGATCAACGCAGCTAAAAGCCAAAATTGGTCCGTAGCTGTCGATCTTAACCAACAGCTGTTGGAACAAAATCCCGCCGATTTAGGCGCCCTCAACCGCCTTGGAATTGCCTTCGCGCAACTAGGGAAGCTTGAAGATGCGAAGCAAGCCTTCGAAGGTGTGTTAAGCATTGATAAGGCCAACGCCATCGCTAAGAAAAATCTACAAAAACTCAAAACTCAACCCAATCAAGTCTCCCCTTCCTTCACTTCGCAAGATTTCATTGAAGAACCTGGCCGCACTAAAACTGCTGACCTTCACCGGCTAGCTGGCAAACCAGTTTTGGAATCGTTGATTATTGGTCAAGAATGTGAACTCAAACCAAAGCATCGTTATATCTCTGTCGAGATGGGTAACACGTACATTGGTGCCTTGCCAGACGACATTTCTTTCCGTCTCGCCAAATTAATTGAAACTGGCAACACCTACTACTGTTGCATTCGATCAGTTAGTGCCAATAATTGCTCGGTATACATCAAAGAATTAACTCGCTCTGCCAAAAATGCAGAAGTTAACTCTTTCCCTGTCAGTAAGAGTTATTTCGGTGCTGCCATCAACGAACTCGAAGAGTTATTACCAGAGTTTGAACAAGAAATGGGCCTCAGCGCTACACCTGATGCAGATAGTGATGATGCTGAACCTGCCGAAGAAGAAAAAAGTGATCGAGAACGCGAACGCGAGGATATTTAAGCGTAATCTTTAGCCGCGTGCTAGTTCGCAATATCAGCACCTACTAGCCAAACGATTTTTGCCCGATATTGCCTTGGTATCGCTTCGTCTTGCTCTATCTTATTGTTGAGAGGGCTCAACTTGGCCACCAATCTCGCTTGATCAAAACACTCGATGGCATCTGGATCAACCAATACTCTGCTCTGTTCTGCCACAGTTGACACATCACTGATGCGAACCACATGCATTTTTGCGGTATCGAGGATTGTGGTCAGCTCTGTCGCGAGACCACGCTTGGCAGTTGTATTGACTACAGCAATCGGACACTGCACAAATGCCGAAGCTCTACTTACTTTCTGTCGGTACGATTGCCATGCCTGCGTGGTTGCCAAGTGTTGGGCGTCCTCAACCTCAAACCGATCGTCATTTGTCCGATGTGCGAAAGCCCACCATGACCAGTGTTGCGTATCTCCTGCAAGACGCGCCACTTGCCACCACCAGTCTCGACCTGTTTGAGGCGACAAGGGTGCGTGTAGGTTGGTCATTAGTGCTGCTTGCTCTGGAGTAAGCCAGACCACTTCATCCAACGGTAAACCTAGTGCCAGACTAAGTTCAGATTGACGTGCAACCGGTGATACATCACTGGCCGTGCTTATCCAACTGGCAAGAGTTTGTTGTTTCCCATGTACGACAACCTCTAGTGACAAAGGGATCTGCGCTGCCTGGATACGATGATCAACTGTAGATAATGCGAAAAAATAAAGATTGATCGATTCATGACTTATAGGAATAGCGAGCACAATATGTGTATCGTGGGTAACGGGCAATACCACGGGTAGTAATGACAATGCTCCCCACCACCCAATGACAAATACCACCAAAAAACTCACCATAATCATCAGTATCTGGCGAAAAATCGCTATCCCACTCATTGCCACTGACAACTTGGGCTGGTGCTTGCGAGCACGAGCTGCGGGACGACGAGGCGGCGCAGCTGGTCGCGACAACGGCTTTGATCGTCGTGTAGTTGACCGATTAGTATGAGTTACACGCTGGAAATCAAACGGGCGAGGCACTCATCAATACTACAGGCTCAATAGGTGTGTGCGCAATTGCTGAGACAATCGCACCATGGTACGGACATTGTGAATACTAGCCAGTCGATAGTAGGTGAGCTCTGCTGCCCTGTACAAATGGTGCAAATAGGCTCGGCTATACCCTGCCTGGCAGGTGTAGCAATCACAATCTGCCTGTATGACCTGTTGATCATGAGCAAACTCGGCGTTGCCGATGTTTAGTCTCCCCTTACTATACTTTGACTGCCAAAGCCATTTTTCACCCGTTGTATCGAGCTCACCCACATAGAGCGCACCATTACGAGCTAGTCGAGTTGGCCCCACACAGTCAAACATGTCGAAGCCCATCTGCACTGCGCTGACAATATCCTGCGGATCACGACCTAGACCCATGGCATAGCGTGGCTTGTCTTCCGGCAGGAGGTCGCGAATCCAGTCCATCACCTCGGCGCTTCCGGTCATGTTGTACCCAATCGTCTCACCACCCACGGCAATGCCATCCACGGGTAGACTTGCCATAAAGCGCGCCGACTCCTGGCGCAACTCTCGATGAAGCGCGCCCTGCACAATCCCAAATAAGGCTTGGTAGTGACCGTGGATACTCTGGCGACCGGCCGATTCCCAGGCAGAGACGCAGCGCGCCGCCCACCTATGCGTCAACTCCATAGCGCGGCGCGCGTCCTGTTCGGGCGCAGTATCTGCCGTGCATTGATCAAACGCCATAATGATGTCCGCCCCAATCACGCGTTGGATCTCAATCGCGCGCTCCGGCGAGAAGAAATGCTTACTACCATCCAGATGCGATGTAAACTCTGCCCCCTCTTCAGTCAGCTTGACCGCTGGACGATGCTCACCAGCTGGCGCTGTCTTCCCCGTCGCCCCTCTCTTGAGCTGTTCCCCCAGTGAAAACACCTGAAATCCGCCCGAATCGGTCAAAATAGGTTTATCCCAACCCATCAAGCCATGCATTCCCCCCACCTCCTGCAAAATGTCTAGACCTGGCCTCAAGTACAAGTGATACGTATTTCCAAGAATAATGTGCGCATTCGTACTCTTAATATCCTGTGTATCAATCGATTTCACCGTTCCTGCTGTCCCCACCGGCATAAAAATCGGCGTCTCGACCACCCCATGAGCCGTGGTAAACGAACCAGCTCTGGCGTGGGAGTGAGTTTTTGACAGAGTGAAAGAAAATGGCTGCGCCATGCGGATATCCTATCATTCTCGAGTATAATTAGCACTCTAAATGCTCAAATCGCACGACTTCTCCTACCACCTCCCACCCGAACTCATCGGCCAGCACCCGGCAGAACCGCGCGACCATAGTCGCCTCCTCCAGCTCGACCGCTCGACTGGCGCAACCTCTCATCACCACTTCTATGATCTCCCCTCCCTCCTCCAACCAGGCGACATCCTCGTCCGCAACAACACCAAAGTCATCCCCGCTCGCCTCCTGGGCCATAAGACCACCGGCGGCAAAATGGAAATCCTGCTGCTCCATCGCGAGTCACTCTCAGACACCGGCGAGCGGTGGATGTGCCTGACTCGCCCGGGCATTAAGCTTGGCCAGACCATTATGTTTAGTGAAAAACTTTCCGCTACCTGTATCGAGCTCCGTGAGTACGAACGCTTGATCGAGTTCAACCTGCGCGGACCAGAGCTCATGACACAGCTCTATGCGATTGGCCACACACCCATTCCTCCTTACATCAAGTGGAATACCGATGACGAGCCGGCGTTGCGCGAAAAATACCAAACGATTTATGCTAAGTTTGAAGGTTCCGCTGCCGCACCCACCGCCGGACTACACTTCACTCCCGCCATCGATGAAACCCTCCACGCCCGCAGCATCGAGATCCTGGAAGTTACCCTTCATGTTGGATTGGGGACTTTTTTACCCCTAACCGATGAACAAATTGCCAAAGGTATTCTCCATGAGGAATGGTACGAAGTCTTGCCCGAAGTTGCCGAGCGTCTGACTGCAGCCAAAGCCGCCGGTCGCCGCATCATCGCCGTCGGTACCACCACCTGTCGCACTCTCGAGACCTGCACCACTTACGACGAAACAACTCACCAAACTACCTTTCACCCTGGCAGCGGTGAAACTAACATCTTCATCTATCCGCCCTATCGCTTCAAAGCGATCGACGGACTGATCACTAATTTCC
>JBPOHR010000042.1:0-28705 GCA_052035325.1 Patescibacteria group bacterium | reverse complement strand
GTCATTCAGGCGACAGGCGCGCTCAAGTAAGCGAGAGTGCACATAAAATACGTCACCTGGGTAGGCCTCACGACCTGAAGGGCGACGCAAAAGGAGTGAAATTTCTCGATATGCTTGAGCATGTTTTGAAAGATCGTCGTAAATGACGAGCACGTCTTTACCTTGTTCAAGGAAGTATTCAGCAATTGCAACACCAGAATATGGAGCAAGATACTGTTCTGCTGCTGTTTCTGAAGCAGTAGCAGAGACAATGATTGTATATGCCAACGCGCCACGCTCTTCAAGAGTTGTGCGAATTTGTGAGAGTGATGAGCGTTTTTGACCAATGGAAACGTAGATACAAATCACATTTTGGTCAGCTTGGTTCAAAATGGTACCAAGAGCAATCGAGGTCTTACCTGTTTGACGATCACCAATGATAAGTTCACGTTGACCACGACCGATAGGGATCATGGCATCAATGGCCTTAATACCAGTTTGAAGAGGTACAGTGACTGATTTGCGAGTCATTACACCTGGAGCAACTCGTTCCAGAAGCATGTACTTGCTGGGTTCAATAGCGGGACCGCCATCTACAGCGCGACCGAGCGCATCAACCGTACGACCGATAATACTATCTGAGACTCCGATTGAAAGGATTTTGCCGGTGCGTTTGACTGTGTCTCCAGCGGTAAGATGGTCTGTTCGACCAAGCATCACGAGACCAACACCAGTTTTCTCTAAGTTCAGCGCTAGGGCTAATTGACCTTCACCGACATCGATTAATTCGTTTGCTTGGACATCATCAAGGCCTTTAATTCGAGCAATATTATCACCGAGTGACTCTATGGTACCCACTGATTGTAGTGTCACTTCATCAGGCGTAGCCTTAATGATCTTGGTGAGTGAATCAGCGAAGAGTGACGTCGTTTTTGGCATGAATGCTAGTCCTTAGAGGTTGGTAAGTAGTTGGTGTTTGATAGCACTAAGTTTAGTGCGCACTGTTCCATCAAGTTCTTGCGAACCGACAGTTAGTTTGACACCACCCAGTACTTTCGGGTCAACCACATACTCAAAGCTGAGTTTCTGATCAGGACGAGCTTTTGTCAAAGCTTTCTCCATAGCAGTACGCTGTGTAGCGCTGAGCTCGATAGCAGTGGTGATTTTTACACTTACCATAGTGTTCCTAGTTACATTTTCTTGATGAGTGCTGCAAACTCATCATCTATCAACGCAGCTTGATTTTTGCTTGAAAGCGATTCACCAACAACTCGCTCGGCTGCAGCAATGACCGCATCAGCGAATTGTGACTTCATGCTTTGAAGTGAACCACGTTTTTCGTCATTCCAGGCAGTGCGCAGTCGTTCTACTTCTGCCAATGCTTCTTCTTTGGCTTGAGCAAGTAATTTCGATTTCTTGTCTGCAGCAGCTTTGGTTGCTTCTTCCAAGATTTTTGCCGCCTCTTTGTCTGCCTTTTGTTTCACTTGCTTCTTTAGTTCATCAATATTGGTTTGTTCGGCAATGGCCTTTTGAGCAGCTTGCTGACCTTCTTCGATGCGTTTGGCACGCTCATCGAGGATTTTGATGATCGGACGGTAAAGCAAAAAACTGAGACCGCCCACGACCACACCAAAATTAATGATTTGGAATAGTATTTGTGGTAATTGAATTTCCATAGTTCTCCTGTTATGTGTGCGGTCGTAATGATTAGACGAACTTTAAGATCAAAGCGACGACCAACGCGTAGATAGCGATAGCCTCAGCAAAAGCTGCGCCCAAGATCATGTTTGTCTGAATTTTACTAGCTGCTTCTGGGTTGCGACCAATGGCTTCAAGGCCTTTGGAAACCAACATGCCGATAGCAAATGCTGGACCTACTGAGCCGATACCCATTACGAGGGCGATTGCAAGTTCTGGTGACATAATTCCTCCTTATAGAGTGCTTAATGTTCGTCATGGCTTAAAGTTGCCATGTTAAAAAATACTACTGATAACATTGAAAATACCAACGCCTGGATGACACCTACGACTATTTCTAGTCCGTAGAAAGGCATCGGGACGATGACGGGAACTAAGAAGGTGATAACGGTTAACAATACTTCACCTGCAAAGATATTGCCAAATAACCGAAAAGCGAATGACATAATTTTGGCAAATTCAAGCACTGTTTCCAACAAACCAACAAAGAAGTTAATTGGACTTGAAAAGTTGATGTACTTTTTGAAGTAACTAAACTTCAGGAATTGGAACCCGAATACTTGCGTCATGAAGACAGAGACAATAGCCAAAGCGATAGTCGTATTTAGATCAGCTGTACCAGCACGGAAAAAAGGAACAAATACACGATGTGCAGCCTCTTCATGTGATTCAGTTGTTTCTGCTTCATGTGGTTCAAGTGAAGCTTCAGCAGCATCTACTTCAGTTGCGGTTTCATGGGTTGGTTCTTCGACGACTTCTAACTCGGTAGAGGCATGGACTTGTTCAACAGGGACGGTTAATGGAGCTGTAGAGAAACTAATCTCTTTCTCTTCACCTGCTGTCTCGTAAAAACCAATCGTACCGACACCTGGTACTAGACCAAGCCAGTTGTTAAGCAAAATAACCAAGAAAAAGCTCACTATTAAAGGTAAAAAGATACGAGTCTTGCGAGCTGAACCGGTGACACTTTCCACCAGTCCCATAAGTGCTTCGATAATAAACTCTGCAAAGTTTTGGATGCCTGAAGGGCGACCAGAAGTGCGAAGTTGTGATCGCACCGCAAAGCCGAATGAGAGTAATAGGACGGTAACGATGAAGCTAATTAGGATGGAATTGGATACTGCTAACGGTCCAACATGAAAAATGGTTTCAGCGGAAATTGAGATGTGGAGACCAGTGGCGGCCATATGTAGTGCAAGTGTTTCAACTTGATACAGGTCACAATTAGCAGCTTTTTGAAGAAAAAACTGCAATCGCGTGTAACGATTGCGTTACACATGGATTATACCGTGGCAATTGCTTCCCGCAAGGGGGTGTTTTCAGCATTTTCTACTCGTTCAGCACTACAACAGCATCAAACTCGCCTTTTGCGTCTTCACTGGTAATATCAGCATCATAGGTTATTTCCAGACCAGTATCTTTGGCTACGGCATCGATGAGTGCTTGATCTTTTTCTGCCATCAAAACGTAATTACCTGCTTCATAATCTCCCTTAGCATTAGCGGATTTTACCCCGGCGAATCCACCAGTTTCCAATTTTGTTTTAATCGTACCTGCATAACCAGCCTTGGTCGTGGCATTGACGACAAGTAATTTCTTGCCTTGGCGAATCGTGGCACTTTGAGATGCGTTCGATGCTGGTGATGGACTGGGTGATGCTACTACAACAGGTGAGGCACTTGGTAGTGGACTACTTAATGGGCTAATTGTAGAAGGATTTCCTGAGTCACTTAATTTCAATACCACTAAGCCAATTCCGATACCTGCCGCCACGGTCACAATAAACACACCTGCCATGAGTAGCAGCATCTTAGCCGTTGATGATGCACCTTTATTTTTGATAACTGAAGGTCGAGACACAGAAGTTGTGACGGCTGGTGTTACCGATGGCGGTAGTAATACTTCGGGTTTTGGAGCAGCAAGTAATTCATCATGAGGGATGGAAACGGGTTCTGGCATAGCGACTTTCATCTCACTGACTGTTGGTGTCTCATCAGGGACGACTGCTAAGTTGTCAGAAGAGATGGTTTTATTGGCAGTAAATACAGCGGCAGGTGGTTGAAGAGGTGGAAGACTTGATTCATCCTCTTCCTCATCATCATCGAGATCAACGTTTTCGGCAAATAACGAATCTTTCGTGGTGGCAGGCTCTTCTGCAGCTGTCTCCTCCACTGGTGTAGGCAAGTCTGCAATGGGTGTGGGTTTCGGCATATCTTCTTTATCCGATTCATTTTTTGCAACAACTGCAGAAGTGTTTGCCTTCGGTAAAGCAAATTTAGGTACAGGATAATCACTGATATCGAGTGTTTTCATGCCTGACTCAATAATATTCTTCACATAATTAGGCAGCTGATCGTCGGTAGTTTCTCCAGAGGTGAGTTGCTGGACAGGAATGGTATTGCTGACGAGTGATTTAAGTTGATCTTCAACGAGATCATTGGTGAGTAGATAAATTGTTTGGATACTTGGCTGGGAGCCTTTGAGCGTTTTGATCGTTTCGCCTACATTTTCGATTTCTGCAACTGTGGCCATCGTGCATTGATCTACACCTATATAATGTTCGGCCACGTATAAGGTGCTACCAATTTGGATGACACTAATGGATGGTTCAAGGGAAATGACAGACTTGATTGTCCAGGTTAATGGTGAGATGCCTTCAAACTCAACTTTATTCGCGTGAGCGGCCGACACAATAGGTGCTAGGACACTTTTCTCTAGCGCCGTTAACTGGATTTTGGAGACATTGTTGTATTGAGTGAGAACAAAAGTTTCAATTTCGTGTGAATCCCTGGACAAATCAAGACTTGGTAAGAGTGTATCCTTGATGTAATTTTTGACTTTTGTCTCGTGTGTCTCTTTAACTTCAACAATAGTATTGGTAAACAGGAAATCAGGCAAAACTAAGTGATAGGTGTCGGGTTCAAGCTTACCCAAAAGTTTTTCAACGTTTTCAGCATTGAAATCAGTATCCTCAGTCATGAACTCGCCATTGATCTGGCGAAATGACTGGATTGCAAAGGTATGTTCTTTTTTGGCGGGCAAGAGTTCTGCCACGTAGGCCACATCAGGGAGAATATAAAGCAGTTTTTTGGTATTGAGCATGGCTAGAAGTAGTAAATGACTTCCTTAGTATGAGGAAAAACCTGGAAGTTTGCAAGGGTGATCTACGGAGAAAGTGAGTCCGCCGGGACTCGAACCCGGGACGCGCAGCTTAAAAGGCTGCCGCTCTAACCAACTGAGCTACGGACCCTCAAGGGAGCTATTATACCTGGTTTTGCTAAATACGACTAGAAGATTAGTGTTCTATCAAGGGTTAGTGTCAGCTAAAACCGTGATGATATTGCCATCTATCTGTCGTAAACCTGTAAATGCTGACTCTATTGCGAAAATGACATCTTTTAAAGTGCGAGGAAGTGTGATTGTGATATCTCTATCAACATTTTCATTTTGTACTCCGGCTTCACCACGCGTACTAGTTCCGTTGTATTCAACTGCAGATGCTTTTGATACGATAATTATCGTTCCTTGATGAATATCAACATTAGGGCCAACGCTAAGTGCAAATGTTTCAGCATGTGTTAAAAACACAAAGGAAAATCCAGTTTCCACTAAAATATTACCAATCAATTTCCTGACTTCAGTTGGGGTAGGTCTTCGACTGTACAATTCATTGTGTAACGATCTCAACCGTTCATTGGTTTCATTTAAAATATCTGGATGATTAAATGACATAGTTTGGGCATTTTACATGATCATTTCTAAATTGCATGTGACAAATATCACAAACAGCATCACGGTATAATGCACTCACGATGCCAGAACTCCCAGAAGTGGAAACCATAGTTCGCAAATTGCAGGGAGTATTGCTTGATAAACCAATTCTTTCTTTAGAGTGCTTTCATCATAGGACTCTTCAAGGTGATCCAGGTCTTTTGCTGCATTCTCCGATAACCCAGATTTCCCGCCGTTCCAAAATCATTCGATTGCACTTCCCAGATCACCAAAATATTCTTATCCATCTGAAAATGACAGGCCAACTGATCTATCTTGACCACCAAGGCAGAATTGGAGGCGGACATCCCACTGCTGATTGGCTGGAGGCGTTGCCTGGCAAGCACACGCGCATCATTTTGACTTTTCATGACAAATCGCAGCTTTTTTTCAATGATCAACGGTTATTTGGCTGGTGGAAAATTATGACTGATGCTGAAGTGTTACAGGAGTTTCGCGCATTTGGACCAGAAGCTAATCAGTCTGACTTATCAGCACAGTATCTTTTTTCAAAAATACAGACACGATCCGTGCCTATTAAGCAGTTAATTATGGATAACACGATTATTGCCGGTGTAGGCAACATCTATGCTTGTGATGCGCTCAACGTAGCGCGGCTCAGTCCTTTTCGGCCAGGAAAAATGCTCACACTTGAAGAAACAGCTCGATTGCTTCTTGCCATTCAACTGGTGATTGCTCAAGGTATTGAGATGGGTGGTACCACTTTTGATGGTAAGTATGTGGATATTGCAGGGCTTGCCGGTCGATACCAGAGCGTGGTGCGAGTATATGGACGCGAAGGTCAAGCTTGCCAGAATTGTGGCGGTTTGATCGTCAAAAAGGTGCTTGGTGGTCGGGGGACCTACTACTGTCCGGTGTGCCAGGTGTAGCTACATCGCAAATTGTCTCAGAGCCTCAGCCGATGCATGGAGCTGGCCAATTTCTGCAGTAGATAATGGCAAATCAATCACTCGCTCTACCCCATCTCTGCCCACCACACAGGGGACACTCAGAGCAATGTCGCTTACTCCAAGATAATTTTGGAGCGGAATACTAACGGGGAGAACTGATTTTGTGTCATGCAGGATTGTTTTGACAATATGACTGATGACCACGCCGATTGCATAGAAGGTAGCACCTTTGCTCTGAATAATGGTATACGCCGCCCCTTTGGCTTTCTCATATGCGGCACGAGCAACCTCTTCATTCATATCGGGCAAGCTTAGTAATGGTTGGCCACCAACTGTTGCGCTTGATAGTACCGGGAATGACGTATCACCATGTTCACCAAGAATGTAGGCATGGATACTGCGCGAGTTGACGTGAAGTGTTTCTGATAAATGGAAACGGAAGCGCGCGGTATCAAGAGTAGTACCCGACCCAAAAACTTGCCCATGACGTAGTTGTGGGGCTACTTTGTAGGCATGTTGGACCAGTACATCAACAGGATTACTGACGAGTAGAATGACAGCCTCTGGTGCATGTTGTAGAACGTCGGGTAGGATCGATTCGAGGATTTTTTTGTTGTTGGCAGCGAGATCTAGACGCGTTTGTCCAGGTTCTTGCGCAGCACCTGCAGTGATTACCACCACATCTGATTCGGCGATATCTGCATAATCCTCAGTGGCAAGGATTTTTGTTGGCTGCAGAAAATTCATGCCGTGCTCAAGATCAAGTTCTTCACCAATGATGTCGTCTTTATGTCGGCCAACGAGTACTAGTTCGTCAGCAATTCCTTGAATCAACATGGTGAAAGCTGCCGTCATGCCCACTTTGCCACAGCCCACTATGGCAACTTTGGCGGAATCAGGGTTATTTGGCATATGTTTTCAGCTCAAGCGCACGCCGAGCTGCCTCTACTCCATGCTCTACTGTCAGACCATACTTGGCAAGTACTGTCTCTGGCTCACCAGATTCACCAAAGGTGTCAGTTGCGCCGATTTTGATAATGGGGACAGGAAAGTGCTCTGTTAGATATTCGCTGACAGCGCTGCCAAGGCCTCCAGCCACCTGATGATCTTCAAAGGTGACGATTGTCCCTGTTTCCCGCGCGGCATGTTCTAGAACCACGGTGTCGAGTGGTTTGATAGTGTGCATATTAATGACGGTGGCAGTAATCCCAATTTTGGCGAGTTGATCAGCTGTAGTGAGGGCAACGGCCACCATAGTACCGCAAGCAATTAGGCTAATGTCTTTGCCAGTGCGTAGTACTTGTGCTTTGCCAAGCTGAAACTCAGTTGGGGCGGGAGGTAGATTTGGTGAACTACCCCTACACAAGCGCAGATAACATGGACCTTGGTGACGAGCAATGGCGAGGGTGGTGAGGCGAGCTTGTTCTTGATCAGCAGGAACGACAACAAGCATGTTTGGCAGGACACGCATTAAAGAAATATCCTCAAGTGCTTGAGTGACAGCTCCGTCTGGTCCGACGGATAGCCCTGCATGACCACCGATGATCTTGACGTTGAGATTGGAATAGCACACAGCAACACGGATTTGATCCCAACTTCGACCTGGACTAAATGCGGCATAACTGCCTGCAAACGGGATTTTACCAGCAATTGCCAGGCCGGCAGCAATGCCAACCAAGTTTTGCTCGGCCACACCTACTTGCCAAAATCTCTCTGGAAATAATTCTACAAACGGTTGCATTCTGATAGACTCAGCAAGATCAGCGCAAAGGGCCACAATCTGGGGATCCTGCTGTGCTGCTTCGACAAGACCTTGGCCGAAACCATCACGAATGCTGCCGGTAGATAGCATGTTTGTCATAGAGTTGACTCCAAACGTTGAATGGCGCTTACGGCAAGCTCGGCAGAGGGTGGTTTGCCATGCCACTCTACTTTGCCTTCCATTTCGGGCACACCCTTACCAGGGACAGTGAGACAAATAATCGCGTGTGGTTGACCGGTATGTTGGGTTGCTCGTTCATACGCAGTGATTAGTCCAGCATGATCATGACCGTTGACGAGCTGCACATCCCAGTTAAAACTCCTCAACTTAGCAGCAAATGGCTCGATATTTAGTTCGGTTTCGGTTGTACCACCAATTTGAATATGATTTCGATCGATCCAGGCAATCAGGTGGTCGAGATGATGATGAGCAGCAAACTGATACGCTTCCCACACTTGGCCTTCTTGTTGTTCGGCATCGCTTAAGATGCAATGTGTCCAGTTAGCGTGACGGTCCAGGCGATGAGCAAGTGCTACGCCCACTGCTTGGGATAAACCTTGACCAAGGGAGCCCGACGTATTTTCTATACCAGGAAGACTCTGGATGAGTGGATGACCTTGGAGTCTCGAGTTGATCTGGCGCAAAGTAGCCAGTTCGGCTTTGGGAAAGTACCCTGACTCTGCTAAAGCTGCATACCAAACAGGTACAGTGTGTCCATTGGAAATCAGGAGGTAGTCGCGCTCTGGCCAAAAAGGTTGAGTAGCATCATGCTTCAGTATCTGGAAATAAAGACATGCATACAGATCCGCTAGGCCGAGGGCGCCGCTGCTATGTCCACTACCTGCTTTGGCAAGCATCATTAGGATGCTAATCCTAATCTGTGTCGCATGAGCGCGTAGGACCATCTGTTGGTCTTGAGAAATGGGCATTATTTCCAGTTTATCATTTTTCGGTCTTGTCAATACATAGCCAAACTAGCTACACTGATAAATAGGAGGATTTGCCTCAGTATTGTTGTACCTACATGCACACACACGACCCACGAGTCTTTATGGTTGGTTGGGAGTATCCACCTCACAATAGTGGTGGTCTTGGGGTGGCATGCGAAGGTTTGACCGAAGCATTGGCTCTGAATAATACCCAGATTTACTTTACCCTGCCGTACCAGTTTGGTGGCGCAGGTGGGCATATGCAGGTTTTATCGGTCAGTGATCCCAGCTGGACTACCACAGATCAGGCACCATTCTTGGCATATACTACCGCTGCACCTCTGCCAACACAGGTTGATGCAGATCAGTTGCATGCGTTACCTACCTCACAGCTTGAACAACGAGTCAGTGAGTACGCTGATTTGGTTCAGGGTGCAGCGCAACCGCACAATGATAGTTTTGAAGTAGTTCATGCGCATGATTGGATGACGTTTCCCGCGGCTCGGCAGGTTGCAGCACAAACGGGAGCCCCTTTTGTTGCTCATATCCACTCTACTGAATTTGATCGGATTCCAGGTGGTACGGGAAGTCCCTATATTCACCAAACAGAGTATGAAGGTGTTCAGCAAGCCAAGCGAGTTATTGCGGTCAGCTACTACACTAAGCAGTTGTTGATAGACAAATACGCTGTTGATCCACAAAAGATTGATGTTGTGCATAATGGCGCACCAAAATTGACCACACTCCCCGACCCTGGACAGCATCACTTTGCGAGCGGTAGACCCGTGGTGGTTTTTATGGGGCGGCTCACCATGCAAAAAGGTGCTGACTACTTCATCAAAGTAGCAGAAAAAGTGTTGGAAAAGCTACCAAACGCCTTGTTCATTGTGGCAGGTAATGGTGACATGTATCAGCAATTGTTACTGACTACCGCCTATCAAGCGTTGTCTGCACATGTGTTGTTTAGCGGATTTTTGCGTGGCCCACAGCGAGAACAATTACTTGATAGAGCGGACGTGTTTGTGATGCCGTCGCTTTCTGAACCCTTTGGGTTGGTGGCAATTGAGGCTGCCCAGCGACATACGCCAGTCATTGTCTCGAAGACGGCAGGGGTCCAAGAAGTCTTACCTAGTGCGATTAGTCTTGATTTTTGGGATGTTGATGCCATGAGTTTGAAAATACTCGAGCTGCTGAAAAAACCACATTTGGCACAGGAGCAGGTGCAAGCGCAGCTCAGTGATGTTGCCAAGGTCACCTGGGAGAAAGCGGCACTTCAAGTTAAGGACGTTTACCGCAAAGCATTTCTCGGTTAGGATGAAGTCCAAGTATGCCTCAAGTTTGTTTGTATTTACAGTTACATCAACCGTATCGGCTTGGTGATTTTTCGATTTTTGATCTAGGGAAAGGCAAAAACTATTTTGCCAGTGACTCTCGAGATGTAAATCAAGAAGTATTCCAAAAAGTGGCTAGGAAATCATACATTCCCATGCTGACGTTGCTAGCCGAGTTGATTGATCAAGTGCCTGACTTCAAGGTTACCTTCTCGTGTTCAGGCGTATTTCTTGAACAAGCTACTGCCTATCAGCCAGAGGTCGTCGAGCTGTTACAGCGACTGGCTACGTCCAGTCGCGTCGAGTTTTTGGCTGAGACGTACTATCACTCGTTGGCATGTCTCTACTCGCCGAACGAGTTCGCGACACAGGTGCAGCTCCATGCTGATTTGATGCAAGAGTTATTTGCGCGGACACCAACGGTGTTTCGCAATACCGAGCTAGTCTACTCAAATGAGGTGGGTATGATGGTGAATGCACTTGGTTATCAAGCCATGTTGACCGAGGCAGTGCCTCGATATTTGCAGGGTCGGCCGTTGACACAGGTATTTCGAAGTATTGATGAGGGTGCTTTGCCTCTCTTGTTGAAGCATGCCCAACTGTCAGACGATATTGCATTTCGCTTTTCTGATAAAAACTGGTCGAGTTATCCACTGACAGCTAAAAAATATCTCGAGTGGGTGGAAGTGTATGGTGAAGATGAATTGATTAATTTATTTATGGACTTCGAAACGTTTGGTGAGCATCAATGGGAGGATACAGGGATCTTTTCGTTTTTTGCTGAGTTTGTGATGTCTTTTGCAAGTAAGCCTTGGAATCGTTTTGTGACGCCGAGTGAAGTCGTGAAGTCACTTGATGCACCGCAGCGTGTAAAGTTGCCGCAGTATGATGTCCCAGTACCGATTTCGTGGGCAGATGTGGACCGGGACCTGACCGCTTGGTTAGAAAATGCCTTTCAACAAGATTGTCTGAAGAAAATTTATGCTCTAGAAACTGAAGTCCTAGCTAGTGGTGACCAGGAGCGAATCGCCACTTGGAGGCGCTTGCAGACGAGTGATCACTTCTACTACATGTGTACCAAGTGGTCGGCAGACGGTGATGTCCACGCCTACTTTAGTCCCTATGAATCACCCTACGAGGCCTACAGGAGGTATAGCGTCGTGTTGGGAGATGTGAGCGTCTAGCTTATTCTTCTACTACTTTTGGCACTCGATTCCTAATTGCTTCTACTAGTTTTCTTAGTGTTGAATACTCTGTAGAATCCGCCAGTAAACCCATATATGATAAGGTGTTCGGGGGCAATGCAGCTTTTAAGATATCTCTATCTGCTTTATTAATTTTAGATGTGTGAGGTGATTGAATACCAGGGAGCCTCATCATGCTCTGCATAGCAATTATAGCTTCTGATACGGTCGAAACTCCGTAACGAGTAAGCAATGTTAGACCCCTTACAACAGAGTCACTTGCTAGTGTTGTAATGATTGCTTCGACGTTTACCGGTGATGCTTCTGCTGCTGGATAAATAATTTCATCAGCTGCTGGTAATGAAACACTTTCCTCTAACACTTCTTCCGGACTGTGAAAACCATGTGGATCAAGATATGCATTATAAAAAGCAGCTAAGAGTTGTTGTCTTTCATCGCTACGAGCTTCTCTTTGAGTGTCACGAGCTTCCATGAGTGCGTATTGAGCTTCTGCTGCGCGGTTTGCGGCATTTCTTTGTCTTGTTTCCCATGCCTTTTTTCCACCCGCTACTCTATTCTGGTGAATTCTTTCTTGCTTTTTTGCAGCGAGTGTTGCTATCCTTTTTTCCTGAGCGGCGTTTTTTCTATCAAGCACTTGCTGAGCATCCGTATCCACACTTCCACCCCATATTCCTATAGCAACACCGCCACCACCATTACTCAGAAGTTGTACTAAATCTTCACCAGTTAATACAGGTAGGTCAGTTGTTTCTGGAGGAATTTGCTGTGGTTTGCCAACAGCCATTTCGTCAAAATAGCCGCCTTTAGATCCTCTTTCTGGTCCTGAAATTGAGTTTGCCATAGTAGCCTTTTTTGTGCTTACTTCGATATAGATTGACACGCTATTACAATAGGTGAATTGTAATATTAAAAAGTTCTGGGTCAATAAACAGATTTCTTTTCTCCACCTCTGTAGTTTTTTCTGCTACACTTTTACCAATGCCCCGTGCGCTTGTCCTTGGTAACGGCTCGTTTTTGGTGTGTCTCGATACCTTTGGCTTTGTGCGGGATATGTACTTTCCGTATGTTGGACTCGAGAATCACGTTTCAGGCCAAAAACACCGGATAGGTATTCGGGTAGATGATACGTTTAGCTGGATTGATGATGGTTCATGGCAAATTAGTATTGGCTATAAGCCCGAGACAATGGTGGGTTACCTCGTCTGTAAAAGCGACAAACTCCAGATTAGCGTGGTAATGGAAGATATCGTCTATAACGAGACGAATGTCTTTTTGCGCCAAGCAGATGTCTATAACCACAGTGACCATGAGCGAACAGTGCAACTCTTTTTCCATCAAATCTTTTGGATTAGTGAGAGCAAAAAGCGGAACACTGCGTTCTATGACCCCACACATAACGCAATTGTGCATTACAAGGGTCCGCGAGTGTTTGTGGTGAATGGGCAGACTGCTGATGGACAAGGTCTCGACGATTATTCAGTTGGTGCATATCAAGATGAAGGCTTGGAAGGGACATTTCGTGATGCAGAAGATGGGACACTGGGCAAGAATGCGGTCGAACATGGCTCGGTAGATTCCGTGATTCGTTTGACTGTGACTGTCCAACCCAACATCAAGTCGACGTTGTACTACTGGATAGCTGCTGGAACCTCGCTGAATGAAGCCTTTGAACTGAATACTATTGTTGAGACAAAGCACCCCGAGGCGATGATTCACTCCACAGAGCAGTTTTGGCATGCCTGGATTACCAAGCGAGAATATGGTACGGATCGCTTGACGTCTGCCCAGAAAAAACTCTTTGACACGTCACTTTTCATCATGAGGGCACATGTTGATAAACGGGGCAGCATTATTGCTTCGGCTGATAGTGCGATGATTGAATGGGGCAAGGACGATTATGCGTACATGTGGCCTCGAGATGCGGCCTATATTGCTTCGGTGCTCGATAAGGCAGGATTTACTGAGGTCACGAAGCCGTTTTATCAATTTTGTTTGAATGTACTTCATCCTGACGGGTATTTGCATCATCGTTTTCGATCTGATGGTAGCCTAGGATCGACTTGGCACTCGACAGTGCGTCAGACGGAGTGGCTACGAGACAAGATGCTGCAGTTACCAATCCAGGAGGATGAAACAGCAGGCGTGTTGGTGTCTCTCTGGAAGCACTATGAAGCCTCGAAAGATCTCGAGTTTATTGAACAGTTGTATAAGCCAATGATTGAAAAAATGGCTAATTTTCTGGTGCTGTTTCGCAATAAAGAAACTGGTTTGCCGATGCCGTCATATGATCTGTGGGAAGAGCGAATTGGTGTGTCTACCTATACATGTGCAGCGGTGTATGGCGGTCTAATGGCGGCTGCACAATTTTCGGAGCTGTTGGGCAAACGCAATCACATGCGTGAGTATCGCCAAGCAGCACAAGAGATCAAAGAAGCAATGCAGACACATTTGTACAGTCAACAAGTGAAGTCATTTATTCGTGATGTTGAAGTAGATGGTGCCGATATTAAACAAAATGAAGTAGTCGATGCCAGTAGTTTATTTGGATTATGGTATTTTGGTGTGCTTGAAGCTGATAATCCGTTGTTGCAAAGCACTATCGAGCAAGTCCAGACACGGCTGAAAAATTCCACGCCCCTGGGGGGTTTTGTGCGATATGAGAAGGACAATTACTTCAAGAGTACAGACAAATCTAATCCGTGGTTTATTACTACCTTGTGGGAGGCACAGCGACGCTTGCAGCAAACGGTGCCAAGTGCCGATGATTTTGCCTACGTCCAAGAAATGTTGTCCTGGGTGGAAGGACTGATGTATCCCTCTGGTGTTCTCGCTGAACAACTCAATCCGTACACCCGTGAGTCGCTCTCTGCCACGCCGTTGGTGTGGAGTCACGCGGTCTATGTGGAAACAGTCCTGATGTTGATTGAAAAATTATCTGATTTAGAAAATACACCACCACCAGTGGTGATTTAGGTAGTTATGCAGTATTTGATTGGTGTGGATGCTGGAGGGACGAAGACTCAAGCTCGTTGTGTGGATGAAACGGGTGTGATCGTGGGTGAGGGGTTATCTGGACCGGCAAGTTTAACAGTGATGAGTGCCGGCGCAGCTAGTTTTAATGTAAGAGAAGCTATCCGGCAAGCAATTGAACCAGCTACTTCGAGTGGAAATGAGATGGTGATTAGTCGGGTTGCCATGGGATTGGCGGGAATGGATACACCACCTGAAGAAGAGATGGCCAAGCAGGTATTCGGCCAAGTCTTAGCCCAGTTCAACATTCAGGATTTTGTTCTGGTGAATGATATTGTGATCGCACTTGAGAGTGGGACGACTGCGGCAGATGCAATAGCATTGATTTCAGGGACAGGTTCAAATTGTTTTGGTCGCAACGCTGCTGGCCTTACTGCTAAGACAGGTGGAATGGATTCTCTACTCACTGATCAAGGTTCAGGTTATGCGATTGGCCGAGGCGTATTGCGCCGGGTAGTGAAAAGTTTTGATGGTCGAGCTCCACGGACAATTCTTGAAGAGTTAGTGTGTCAACATTTCCGAATTACCACAATCGCTGAGCTTAAACCAAAGGTGACCACTCCCCCGCTTAACAAGACAGAAATCGCTGAGTTAGCACAAGTGTGCTTACGGGGATTTGATCAAGGTGACCAAGTGGCTCGTCATATATTGGATGATGCTATTGATGAGCTAGTACTGATGGCCACTACGGTGTTGACCAAACTAGATTTATTGGGGAAAGCAACTGATTGCGTATTGGCCGGAAGTATTACTAAAATTGCCTATATCCAAGAGCAGCTCAAGATACGTTTAAGTGAGAAGTGCCCGCAGTTGCGTGTGATCATTCCTGATCAACCACCCGTTTCTGGTGCTGTCAAACTTGCACAGTTGGGGTACGTGGCACACGCTGTATAATAAACTCATGCTACCAGAAGATGCAGCGCGACTCGTCGCCTATATTGCCCGCATGTGGCAAGATGAGGTGTTTTACCGCACAGTGACGAGCGAACAAACACACCAGTACGTCCAGTACAGCGGCAGTTTTTCACGGACAAGTGCCTCAAGTATTTATGAAGGCAATCATCAACTGATTATTCGTCCCAGTGGTAGTACCTTGTACGTCACGTATCGGGGTATTAATTTTATTGAAATAACCACAAGTGGAACTGAACTGGCCGAAGCTAAAATGTTGATTGCCCCGAATGAGCGATTTTATAAGATCACCGTCAATTCCAACCGAGTTGAGGTACTGGGAAATGCTCGCTACGTATTCAAAGTTGAGTAATCCAGCTACAAAGTATGATTCTTACACCGAGTAATCAATTCCAAGTTGCCGCGCTAGTTGCTACAGGTTATCTGGTTTTGTTTGGACGATTACATCGTCAAGCGTACGACCAGCGACGTTTGCAGATGCAGTCCTATGAACGTTTATCGTCATATCCGTATACCTTTGAGTTTGATCAACCAATCTCTTGGGATATCTTGCAGCGCAGTGGTTTGCGGGAAATGCGATGTGAAAACAATCGGAATCGTTACACACTAACCTGTACTTCACCGACCTACATCAAGCTGCGTGATGAAGAGGTCCGTGAGGATTTTTCATTTTCATTTCCACGTAACGAGCACACACTTGAAGTTCGGAACGAGTCGGTTCATCACGTACGGCCGTTTGACATTGAGTTTGAACGAAATGATATGACTGTCAAAGTGAATGACTGGGTTGGTCAGCCAATTTACTTTGAGCGTATTAATTAGTATGCAGCTTTCTCCACGCCAGTTGCGTAGTGTGATTATTACCTTGTTGGCGTTGCTGGTCATACTTGGCGGAACCTATTTTGAATCCATCCCCGAGCAACCCTCAACCTCATTGGAAGTTCCAATAGCATCGGAATCACCGACACCCACAGCAACTCCTGCAGCTGAAGCACTACAAGCAACTTCAAGCGCGGACAGATTGTTTCCAGTTACGAAGGTGGTTGATGGTGACACTGTTATAGTTTTGATAGATGATTCGAAAGAGACGGTGCGAATTGTGGGTATCAATACTCCCGAAACGGTTGATCCTCGTAAGCCAGTGGAGTGTATGGGTAAAGAAGCGAGTGATTATTTGAAGTCACGTGTACTTAATCAAGATGTCAGACTTGAAACTGACGTGACACAAGATGATAGAGATAGGTATGGACGACTACTCCGATTTGTTTTTTTGAATGATGGGACGGACATTGGATTGGAGATGATTAGCAAAGGTTACGCGTATGAGGCACTGTATAGTAAGATGCCGCATGTATATCGTGACGCCTATGTAGCTGCAGAAAAAATAGCACAATTCAAGCAACGGGGCCTATGGGCGCAAGATGTGTGTCCAGTGCAATAATCACATTTTTACTTGAGCAAAAAAATTCCAAACATCGCTGCTGTTGCTGCCAACAGCTTAAGAGCGAGATCTTTTCTCTCTTTGAGAAAAGCGGCAGCGACCAGCACCATGACAATTGTTTCTGACGATAACAAGAACGCAACCTGAGATGTATTACCACCAGCCCCATATGCTTGGTAAATAGCAAAAAAACTGACAAAAAAGAATGCACCATTCAAGAGAATAATCGGGTACATTTTGCGGTTATATATTTTATGAAGGTGTTGCCGAGATTGTGGGTTTAGGAAAAGTAACGCAATTGATGGTACGCCAAAACTCACCATTTGAAAAAAGAGTGTTGAAAAATAGTCATTACTAATAATTTGGGTATCTGTAACGGCAGCAATGGCATATAGTGCAGTGGCACCGACCATCATCAAGATGTGTGGTGAGGTCTTCCAGTGACCATCACGCAGTGTTACAACTGCCACAGAGCCAATAATAAGAGCGCCGCCCAAAAAACGAGATAGGACGAAACTTTCTGTGCCGAGTACGATGCCGATCAGTAGTGCATACATACCAGTTAGGGCAAACAAGATAGTAACTTCAGAGAGTGGCAACTTTTTGAGTGCACGGTAGTAAAATGAAGGTGCTACGGTGTAGCAGACAATGTTTAGCAACAAGATGGGTAGTACCTGAAGGGAAAATAGATTTTGAAAGTCTTGCACTTTTGGTCCAGTCAGAAAGTAGGCAATAAGTGAGAACAATGCAACAGCGCCAAAAAGTGCCGAAGCATACGTAACAGGATGATGATCGTTATCATCGTTGAGGATTTTTTTGGATATCATGCTGTACGTGACCGTAAAAGCAATCGAGATGAAGCAAAAAAGTAGCCATGACATAAGCTATTAGTATAGCTGATAGAATGAAGAAATGCCTCTACTCTACTTCATCACTCATCCTGACGTTGAGATCAAACCTGAACAACTGATTAGACGGTGGGGTTTGTCGGCGAGTGGAAAAGAAAAAGCTTCTCAACTTGCACAGTTGCCGTGGATGTCTTCAATTACTTCTATGTACGCTAGTACAGAAGTCAAAGCTATGGAAACTGCCCAGATCATATCAAGCACGATTCATGTACTTATGTCGTTCGATGAATCATTGAGTGAAATGGATCGGGACTCAACAGGCTACCTACCTCTGGAGGAATTTGAAGTAGCTGTGCAAGATTTTTTTTCTACACCGGATAGCTCTGTCAGAGGCTGGGAAACTGCTAGAGCGGCGCAAAAGCGAATTGTGGATGCATTGCGTACGATTACAAATTCTGCAATAGCTGGTAATATCGCAGTAGTTTCTCATGGGGGTGTAGGTGCATTGGTTCTATCTCATTACTTAGGTCATCCCATTTCCCAACAGTATGACCAACCCAAAAATGGTGGTGGAAATTATTTTGTAGTAGATAGAGAAAAAGAACGAATACTTTCTGAATGGATGTCACTACAGTCGTAGCACATAGACATCTGTCGGTGAAAATCCATCAACTCCATCTCGAAATGTGGATGCGGTAATAGTCACGTATTCTCCATTTTCAGATATAGTGACATCCGTAACTAATCTAGGTTCATCAATGACAATCTTTTGTAGATCTTTGTCAATGACAATTCTATTAATTCCAAAATACAGAATGTTATTTCTTTCTAACGGCCATAATTCGACCCGTACATTATTTTGGACATACGATGAGCACTTAATTGAATCAATACCACCGGGAAAGTTATTTAGTTTTTCACTGTAGGTTGGTCTATTGACTGGATTACAATCGCCATAGTTTTCAACTTGTCTTAATAACTGAAGATTTTGAATCTTTGTTGCTCGCACTCCAGTAGATTCCGTCCAAGCGTATGTTTTCCCCCATCCATCCTTAAAATACATCACCTCACCCTGCCAGCCAAACACATAGGGGTTGTGATTTGACTCAGAAAAAAGCAGATTGGCAAACTCATCGACGCGAAACAACTGTTGGAAAACTGTCCTAGTAAGAATGATGGATTGACGGCCATCGTATGTAATAGGCTGTGGTGTTGAATAAAATGCCAAAAAACAAAGCAGAAGCCAAAACGAAGTGACAATTACAATAGTTGCAGCAAGTATCTTTTTTAACACATCAATAGTATACCCGTACTATCTCCCAAATATATATAACTCTTCCTCTGCTCTGGTAACCCCGGTATAGAGCCAGCGTCGCCCGTCCTCGTCACTCAGGTGTTTCGAACGCTCTTCAATCAGCACGACTCGACGCGCTTGGCTGCCTTGAGCTTTGTGTACCGTCAAACAGTAACCGTAGTCGAATAACTGACCAATTTCTTTTTGTTCGTGTTTGCCAAACTTGAGTGTTTCTGGTGCATTGAACTGTTGACCAGCGATCAAGCCACTATACATAAGCTGCCCACTACAATCTTTGACATCGGCTTCATAAGAGATAACTTTGCCGTCTTTTTGGGCAGCTACTGACAGACCCGCAATCACTCCAGTCATCCCGTTGTAAATACCTACATTCCAGTCATTTTTCAGACATACTATACTATCACCAACCTCTGGTTTTTCGGGATCTCGCCATCGTGCGGCACGAGCAGAAGCATTGAGCTTCACACGCGACGTGTTAAAACCAGTCAAAAACAGGGTTTCTTCACCCACTTGTTGTAAGTATTCATCGATGAGGACGCTTGCATCACTGTTTTGACTACTGAACTTCTCAACACCTCGCCCAAAGCGTTCCACAGGAATAATTCCTGTCGTACGAGCCATAGTGGCAACTGAAATAATTGGACTTTCCAGAGCTTGGCGGTGAATGTGGCTGAGGGTGAAATCCTGCTGCTCCAATAATGCAAAAGGACTATTCACGGGTGGCAACTGACCATGATCTCCTACCGCCAGAACAGGTATTCCTAAATGACTGACATCATCCCAGATTTCCTTAGTGACCATTGATGCCTCATCAATGATTAGTACGTTAAAGTCCAGTTTTTGCTTGCGACGCCAGCCAGTAATCTGACCATTTTTATCAGTGATAGCTGCATAAAGTAAAGAATGCAATGTGCTAACGCTATCTTGTTGAAACAACGCGCCATGATCGTTGAGTTTAGAATTGAGAACCTGGGTGGCTTTGCCGGTAAAAGCCGCAAATGCCACTTTCCACTTGGGCTTCTTTTGATTAATGATAACGCGGACAACAGCCATCAGAGTACTTTTACCCGTGCCGGCGTATCCCCCTAGCTTGAAGACATTTTGAGTTGCATCGGCTTTGGCCAACCATGCAAATATCGCGAGTAGAGCTGCCTTTTGCTCGGAGGAGATGGCGAGAGAGGTTGTAGTTTGACCTAGTGACACGACGTATTAGTATAAAGGATTATCACAACATCGTCGCGTGAATGTAATTCAGGCAACGATTGTAGCTGCTGAGTGAAAAAGATTTCTGTTTGCGTTACTATGAAGTTGTACGAATTTGCACGTTTTTTTATGATGACTTCTAGATATTCATGTATCGCTAGAGCCCTCTGGGTAGTGCTATTTATTTTTTTTGGTGCCTGTGTCTCAACAAGCAGAGCGTATGCAGCCGCTCTAACTCAAGTAACGGCCACTCCAGCAAATGTCACCGTACTCGCAAATACTGAGTACCTAATTTATTTCAAGACTACTACCAGTATCCCTGTTGACGGTAAAATAGTTCTCGAGTTTCCGACGGGATTTGATGTGTCTAGCGCCAGTTTTGATTCGTGGTCTGGTATTGATGGTTTGAACTCTGTTTCAGTTGCGGGTCAAGTTGTAACGGTCACCCGTAGCGGCGACGGTACTAGTTCGGCAGCTGGCATTAAAACCATAACGCTCGCAAATGTTATAAATCATGCCGATGTTGGTGATGAGTATCAAGTAACGGTGACAACAAGTAATGCAGCAGATTCCCCGTTAGATGGTCCAACGCTTAGTCTATATTTTCAACTGAGTGCATCACACGTTGAAACTACTGTTGATGGTTTGTACTACTTAAGAGGTGTTAACCAAACGCATTATCAGTATGCCAATGATGTTGGTACTATTTATGATATCGGGACACTTTCTCAATCAGCACCTGTAGACGATGAGTATCGACATTGTGGTAGTTGGACACAGTTTTATTTTGATGATACAGGTACTTTCACGCAAACCAATCAAATAGATAATATTTATTATCATGTCTGGTGGAACTCTACCGATATGCAAGGGTCGCTTGGGTATGACATTACGGGTGAATATAGCGTAGCTATGAATCAAAGCATCACCGTAAACCACTCAAATTCAGCAAATAAAGTCGCTAGTTATCGTTTGTATGCTGGATTGCAGACGCTTTTAACGCCAGCAGATATTGTAGGGAATAACATCTACAACTTTGGTATCAAATTTTATCGCAATATTAGTAGTCCTCAGTTAATTTCAACTCCTAACCAACTCTCATACATTATCATCAATGTTCCTGCTTCAGTTGATACAGTAGGACTATCTGGGGATGGTGATACTGATCAGGATGATGATGGCTTGAGTGACAACGATGAGCTCTATACCTACTACACTCACCCCTATATTTCTGACACTGATCATGATGGTTCTTCAGATCAAGAAGAAGTGAATGCGGGCCTGAATCCCCTTGATTATGATTCTGCTCCACAAGTTAGAGATATGAACTACTCATTTATAGGAGAAACAACTGGAGACGCAATGGGTAGCTCGCTGACCACGGTATCTGATCAGGATGGTGATGGACTTAGAGATGTGGTAGTGGGTGTTAGAAATGCAAGCCCTGGTGGTGTATCCAATGCTGGTTCCGTCTATATTCTTTCATCTGCGACAGGTGAGTTGATTAGACAAATCAATGGAACAAATACATTTTTTGGTCTAGGAGCGGCCGTTGAACACATCGAAGATCTTGATGGTGATGGGAAAGAAGATTTGGTCATAGGGGCGAAATACGGAAGTGATTTCTTTGGAGCTTTCGAATTGTATTCTTCAGCAACAGGGACCCTTATTAGGGAGGTAAAAGGTTCGCTAATTTTCAGTAATTTTGGATCAAGCATCAGCGTTATTGCGGATCAGGACGCGGATGGGATTCAAGATGTACTTGTGGGTGCTTCTGACGCCACTGGTGGTGGTGCCGCATATATCTATTCCTCAGCATCGGGCACCCTACTGCGGCAGTGGAATAGCCCAAGTGCTTCGATTTCATTTGGATTTAAGGTTGTTGCTATCACTGACAGAGATGATGATGGAAAGGAAGATGTAGCTATCTCTGCACCGTATATCAATACAAGTGCAGGATCAGTATACATATATTCTTCCGCTACCGGAGCCTTGCTCGATCAAATAGATGGTTCAACGCCACAAGTAGCCTTTGGTTTGTCACTAACGACGATGGAAGACCTTGATGGGGATGGCGAAAAAGAATTAGTAATAGGTTCTCCTATTGATTATTCGGGTAGTGAGGTAAATACCGGTATTATTTCAATTTTCTCATCTTCAACAGGCTCGGTACTTCGTTCTTTTGAAGGTGTGAGAAATCATGATGCATTGGGTACTTCTGTTAGCACCATACCAGATCAAGATGGTGATGGTATTGAAGATTTACTACTAGGTGCGGAATGTTCTGACGCAAATGGTCAAGTCTGCTCAGGCGAAGTGTTCATTTTTTCTTCTGTAACCGGAAACCAATTGCGTTCCGTTGCTGGCATATATCCTAATGATCGTTTGGGCAGTGGTGTAATTGCAACCGATGATCTTGACGGTGATGGCAAGGCAGATTTCGTAGCTGGCGCTAGAGGTGCCGATTCTGGCATTAAGACAAATACCGGTGCGATATACTTTTTCTCATCTGCGGTAACTGGAATACCCACTCAAACGTGGATGCAAGGAACAAATAACCCCTTGTTATACCTGAGCCATTACTTCTTTGATGCAAACAGTGACACACTTCCCGATCCCCTTGAGTCGATTACGTACAGTCTCTCAACTCAAGATAATCCTTACATCGATGTTAGCGTTGATGGTAGTAGCTCTGCTGTGACCCTTGATTCACCAGCAGAATGGGCTGGTACGGAGTCAGTGATTATTACGGCGGAGGACGCCACAGGTTTGACTGCCACTCCAGAGACACTATCGTTAGTTGTGAGTGGCACTCCATTTCTCAACACCCCTATTATTGGCACACCTACCGTGTTATCTGAAAACGCGATCACTTGGACATGGACAGACAGTTCAGAAATTGAACAGTCGTACAGCATCGAGTATGTCGACAATGGTTTGGGAAGTGCCAGTAATAAAGGAACCCTATTTGTTGAGGCTGCGCGATCGACTTCTGGCAATGTGTATTCTTGGTCAGATAACAATTTGAAGCCTGGGACAAGTTATTCGATCAGAGTACGTGCCTATAACCCGCTGATTGGAGAAAGCCAACCATCCGGTATTGCCACTGCCACTACCAAGTCAAATACATCTATGTGTAGTGATCAACCTCCAGGAGGAAAACCTCCCCGTATCTATGGAGCTTTAGCAGAAACTACTGATAGCATTCGACTTTATTTCACACCAGCTGATGGTCCGACGACGTCATACGTGCTTTCGTACGGTAGGTCGCCAGGATCTCAAGAGTATGGCTCAAGCAATTTGGGTGTGCTCTCAAAAGAGCAGATGAGTTATGTAGTCAAGGATTTGCAACCTAACATGACCTATTACTTCCGAATTAGAGGACAGAATGGATGTGCAGCCGGTGGTTGGTCTGATGAGGTAAAGGCGAGTACAAAAACAACAGCCTACTCTTCGAGTCAAAGCACCCAAGAAATCGAGGATGGGAGCTCAGAAAACATGATGTACGACGATAAGCACAGTGCTTCTACTGCAAGTCAATCAGCATTAATACCTATGAATAATGATACGCCACCATCCAGCCTTAATGACCTTTCTCAGACAAAAAAGGATGGTTTGCTAAATGAAGGGTCGTCATCATTGACTAAATTTTTTACCCCGATTGTGATTATTGTTTGTGTGTTGTTTTCACTAGGCACTATTTGGTACTTCTTCATTAGACGAACTCATACTAACACTGGACATTCAACAAAACTATGAAAAAAAAAGCAATACTATTCCTCGTATCATTTATTATTGCTATTGGCTTTTTATTTGGTCTCTATAAACTGATGAACTCTACCACATTTCAAGTGAGCGGAGAAATTATTGATCACAAGGACACCGAAAAAAAGTTGGTTGCCCTCACCTTTGACGATGGTCCAAATGAAAATACTGATGAGATTTTACGAATTCTAGAAGAAAAGAGTGTACGAGCTACTTTTTTCTTGATTGGTGAGAACATTGAAAAGAATGCGAGTGAGGCAAAGAAAATTGTTGCCGCAGGACATCAACTGGGAAACCATTCGTATTCACATACGAGAATGATCTTCAAATCGCCAGGTTTCGTTGCCTCTGAGATTGAAAAAACGAATACCCTAATCAAAGATGCCGGCTATGCGGGGGAAATAACATTTAGACCACCATATGGAAAGAAACTATTTGTGCTGCCTATGTATTTAAATCAGCATCACATCAAAACAATCATGTGGAATCATGATCCTTTGCAAGAATTGCCACCTACCTCAACTAGCCAAGAAATGAGTGTCTATGTTAGTGAAAACGCAAAGCCAGGGTCAATTATATTGATCCATCCTTGGTATGGCCTTGAAAATAACTCGAGAGATGCTATCCCAAATATTATTGATCGTTTGAAAGAGAAGGGCTTTGAATTCGTCACCGTACATGAGTTACTGGCTGAGTAGTACCTAATGTGGCGAAGACACTTGCCGAGATGCAAAAAATGGCATTCACGCCACAAAAAACGCTATCTTAGGATAAGTAGACCATCTTTGATTTTAACTACTGTTTTACCTAAATTACTGGCCGCCTGCATTGTATTAAAATACCATCTAGTTACGACATTTACAGTTGAGTCCCACAGAGAAGCGCCAATACTACTTTCGAACACATGCAGCTGAGCATCAAACAAACTAGAATCTACCACTCTCTCTAAAGGTGTCAAATCACTCATATCCTTTCGTTCTCCTGGAACATAGTCAGTTCCCATCAATCCAACCAGTCCGTTGAATGTAACCAACCAAATTTTTTCAGCTCTTGAATGGTCTCGTAGCGATCGGACAAATGGTTCGCTTAAACAATTCGCACGAAATGTAACTAATGCACTGTCTCCGTCATCTGTAGTCAATTGTTCTTGGCCTGCCAATAGCAGCTGGTATTGCACGGGTGAAACCCCTGAATCAGCTCGATTATCTCTTTGATCATTAATGCATCTCACAGCTGGTGCAATGTCAGCACCTACGTATATAGCAGAAGGAAAGAACGTTTTCAGCCAATACGCTAACCATTCATTACCACCCATACAGCCTTCAACAATCAGACCAGGCTGAACCAAATTTGGATAAGTCGTAACAAGTAGTTCGGTTGCTTCTATCCAATCAGCCGCATTAAGTAATGGGTTTTCAGCTGCGGATCGTGGCATAAGGAGTTCTGATTTTTAATTAATGAAACTTAATGTATCACATTATATGTCTTTTTATGTGTGACCCAAAAGGTCTGGGATTGGAACCAAATCCTTCGTGATCTGGTCGACCTCTTTGACACATTCCGCCAAGATGTAATGCTACCCAATGTTAACTACTCCGTCTAGGGAATGGAACCGTGTAAAATGATGTAATGATTAAGCAACTATCCACAAAAACGGTATACCAAAACCCTTGGATGACAGTTCGGGAAGATAAAGTTGAATTTCCGAATCGACACACTGGTATCTATGGGGTTGTGGATAAATCCAACTTTGCATTGATCATTCCTTTTGATGGAACAAGTCTTTACCTGGTAAAACAGTATCGGTATCCTATTAAAGAAGAGTCGATCGAATTTCCACAAGGCAAACACGAGGACGATCCCAGTATTGATCCATTGGTGCTAGCGAAGGCAGAGCTTATGGAGGAAACAGGACTTGTCGCTAGCGACATAAAAGAAATAGGGTTTCTTCACGAGGCTCCAGGATATAGTTCTCAAGGCTTCCATATATTTCTCGCAACCCACTTGGTTGAAGGTGAAAAACAACCGGACGTAACAGAAGCGGATCTGGAATCACTCAAAGTGACGATTGGTGAATTCGAGGAGATGGTGAAAACTGGAGAAATTACCGACGCCCCTACGATCAGCGCGTACGGACTGCTCAAAATTCACAAAATAATCTAAACCTGCTTTTCCGATTCACACCGGGAGTAAATTGTGACCCCATCCGGATTCACCCCTCCGAGTATTTCTCAGGTTATCCGCTTTCAGCGTCTAACTTGATGTGTACGACTATGCGCTAACGCGCAAGTCCGCCTCCGTTGTGAGAGTACAGCCAACAAAAAACCACCTAAGGGTGGTTTTTGTGGCTGTGACCCCATCCGGATTCGAACCGGAGATTTACTGGATGAAAACCAGTCGTCCTAGGCCGCTAGACGATGGGGCCATATGTCGCGCGCTACTACCTGACAAAAGTGTCTAGTAGTACCACGAAATGTTGTCAAAGTGCTCTATTTGGTCGTGCCAGACTGATATGATATCAAATCGATGGCTATCCGTCACCTGCCGCCTCTGGAGGTAGAGTTGCGCGGTGCGCTGCCAATGTAGCCACTTCTGGCGTCCTACGGCTTCGACTGGCTGGCCTGCGTAGGTTGAAGTACGGGTTTTTACTTCCACAAACACTAGCTCCTGCGACGTACTGTCCCAAGCAACGATATCAATTTCACCGTGCTTCGTGCGGAAGTTGCGTTCACGAACCTGGTAACCATGTTGGATTAGCCACAAAGCAGCAGTGTTTTCGCCATACACACCCAGAGGACTTGAGGACATTACTTGATTGTACGAATCAAACCTGACAATACGCTGACACTATGCGGAAATCACTTCAAATGAAAAAAACTAAGCTGCTTTAACATCAGCAAACATGCTGTGTTCTTTGATGCGAGTAGCAGCTTTACCAATGCGTTCGCGCAGGTAATAAAGCTTGCTGCGGCGGACTTCACCTTGGCGCTTGACTTCAATTTTCTTGAGTGAACTTAATGATAAGGGAAAAATCTTCTCGACACCAATACTGTTAGCACCAATTTTGCGAACGGTCATGGTTTTGCCTGCACCACGATTTTTGATGGCAATCACAATGCCTTCAAAAACTTGAAGACGTTTCTTTTCACCTTCGGTGATTTCTTGTGAAATGCGAAGGGTGTCGCCGACACTAAAGTTGGTATTGTTGATTGATGCGTATGCAGACATGGCTATATTCCAGACTTCGTATTCTACTCAAGAGTTGCGAACAATGCAACCTCTGCTTCTGAAAAGCCAATTTTGAGGAGCTGTGAGTGAATTTCAGTAGCAGAATCGCCTTTTTTCTGCCACATCGAGACGAGGGTGGCGATTGTCTCACGTGCCTCGTTGGGAAAGATCACCCACGCTTCACTGGTCCTGGCGGCAAAGTCAGGTTTGATCTTGGTCCAAGGTTTGCTGACGAGGACTGCAGTACTAATGGATTTGACGCCATGATACTTGAGATAATTAGTAGCAACTTCGAGTGTTTCTCCACTGTCGGCGATGTCATCAAACACCAAGATATCCTCATCGCGGACGGAAACTGGCATACTTTGAGTGATGACGGGTGTTTTGGCCGTCTCCGCGATGCCAGTGTAGAACTCGATTTGAATAGTACTTACCTCTGGAATTGCTAGATAATCAACCATTGATCTCGAGTACGTCAGACCTCCCTTAGCCAGTGCCACCAACCGGTCAAATTTTTTGCCCGACTCAAGCACGTCTTTAGCTAGTTTAAAGACGTCATCGCCAAGTTGTTGCCAATCGAGATATTCATAAGCTTGATCATGGAATGTGTTACTGTTCATGATTTGTGCTCCTGGTGGGCAGCGGCCAGATACTCCACAAATAACGGATGAGGATGAAGTGGTCGAGATTTATACTCGGGATGCGCTTGAGTGGCGATGAAAAACGGATGCTGTTCTTTGGGTAGTTCAATCATCTCAACAAAGAAGTCATCAGGTGATGTCCCTGAAATCACAAAGCCCTTGGCTTCAAGTTGGGCACGGTATTCATTATTAAACTCATATCGATGACGATGTCGCTCTGAGATTAAGTTTTGTTTGACATCCTTGAACGCATTATATTTTTTGTAAATCTGGTGAGCGAGTGTCCCTGGCTTCAAAACACAATCATATGCACCTAGTCGCATACTAGCGCCATCACCTTTGATGCGTTGGTAGCGCTCCTCAAAGGGAATTTGATGAATGATTGGAAATGGTGTAGCTTCGTCACACTCGACTGTATGTGCATTATCGAAACCCACGACATTGCGAGCAAACTCGACGGATGCCAGTTGCATACCATAGCAGAGACCGAGATAGGGAACCTTTTGCTCACGTGCGTGCGTGATTGCTTGGATTTTGCCTTCAACTCCCCGATCACCCCATCCTATGGGTACGATAATACCATCAGCTGATTTAAGGCGATCCCAGGCTTTCGAGTTTTTCTTTTCGAGTTCTTCAGCATTGATGAAGTCACACTCCAGATTGTAATGGTGATACCAGCTGGCATGTTCGAGAGATTCGATCAGAGAATGATACGAATCTTTGAGCTCATAGTCCC
>JBPOHR010000033.1:0-11209 GCA_052035325.1 Patescibacteria group bacterium | reverse complement strand
ATGGGGGCTTGTACCAAGTCCACCATGGGATGCGTATCCCATGATTCATCGGCTCCAAATCTATGAAGTATTACAAGGGTGGAGAGGTCAACCGGCGGGTGATGTTGCCCGTGTCGTGGAGTGCTTAGGTCGTATTTCAATCTTGGTTAATCGCTATCCACAGATTAAAGAGCTTGATTTAAACCCAGTCAAAGTATTACCGCTTGGAAAAGGCATAGTGATCCTTGATGCTCGAATAAAGGTCAGGTAGGATAAGACCACTTTATGCTATTTAGCCATACTACAACGCTTCCTCTTGTTTATGCATCTACTTCTGGAAATGTGGAAGCGGTAGCAGAAGAAGTGCAGCGGATATTGGCAACACTTGAGGTGAAAGTAGAACTACATCGAGCTGAACAAACGACTGGGGAGATCTTCTCCACCTCGTCGCACTTCATTTTAGCAACGTCAACTTGGGAGCACGGGGCGTTAAATCCTTTTTTTGGATCTTTGTACGAAGAAATGAATACGCTCGATTTTTCTGGAAAGTCGGTTGCGTGCATTGGGCTGGGCGATCGTCGTTATGAACCAGTGCTTTTTTGTGAAGGTATCGAGATAGTTCGTCGTCGATGGCTTGAAAAAGGTGGTACAGAATTGATCGAACCTCTCAAGATACAGGGTGAACCATATGGTGTTATGCAAAGTGTGGTAGAACCATGGACACGCAAACTGGCCACAGTACTTATCCCGACCAACACATGACGACAACACCAACTTCGACTACAACCCTCCCACCTCACACACCGCTCAATCGTTATGCGATTAAGGCAGCTGGAGAATCAGGTCAAGGCGTCAATTCGGTAGGCGAAATCTTGGCCAAAGCACTCAAGGAAAGCGGTCTCTATTCTTTTGGCTATCGTGAGTATCCTTCGCTGATTAAGGGGGGATGGAGTTCACATCAAACTGATATTTCTGATCAACCGGTGCATGCAGCATCTCACTATGTTGATGTACTTTTTTGTCTTAGTCGCCTCTCACTACATGCATATTTAGATTCAGTCAAAACGGGTGGTATTGTCCTACACAGTCTGAAGAATATGGCATTTACGATGGATGAGCAGGAGTTAATTGCGGCTCGGCAACTTACGGTGGTGTATGTACCAACTGACTTGATGGCTCTCGAAGTGGCTGGTAAATCATTGATGGGTAATACGGTGATGATTGGTTTGGTTTGGCAGTTACTTGGTCTTGATTTGGAGTTTGTCCGCCAGGTACTGCGGCAAGAATTTGCTCGCAAGCCAGCTGTTATTGAGCCAAACTTGAAGTGTCTTGAAACCGGTTATACCTACCCACTCCCACCCGAGTTGGCGGAGAAAATGAAGTCTCAACCTAGCGTTCGTGAGCGATTTACGATTGTGCCAAATCTTGAACGTGATGCCCTGCTTACGGGGAATCACTTAATTGCATTGGGTGCGGTGGCAGCAGGTGTCAGAGCCTATTATGCTTATCCGATGACCCCCAGTAGTTCCATTCTTACCTACTTGGCACAAAACTACAAACAAACGGGTATGTTGGTGAAACAAATTGAAGACGAAATATCTGTTGCGCAAATGGCAATTGGTTCGATGTTTATGGGTACTCGAGCGTTAATTGGAACATCGGGAGGTGGTTTTGACCTGATGACTGAGTCCGTCTCACTCGCTGGCATGACAGAAACACCGTTTGTGTGTGTGATCGCCCAACGGCCAGGTCCAGCTACTGGCTTACCCACTTGGACGGCTGCGGCAGATTTGAACCTAGCGATTTACGGAGGTCATGGTGAGTTTGCGCGATGCGTGATAGCAGCTAGTGACTCAGAGTCGTGCTACTTAGCAGTGCAGCACGCATTTAACTTAGCAGAAGAGTTTCAGACAGTAGTGATTATCTTAACTGAAAAGCAAATTGGCGAGTCGCTATTCCAACTTAAAGATCTTCCCGCAGATGTACCAATAGAACGCCATCTTGTATCGAAAGAAGAGTGTGAGTCACTGCAGTCCAATGATCGGTATGCGATTACCGAGAGTGGTGTCTCTAAACGCTGGCTGCCTGGACAAAGCGATACAACTTTTGATGGCAATGGTGATGAACATCTACCTGATGGGTCGTTGACAGAAGACGCTTGGCCGTCTCAGCAGATGTATGAGAAACGGCTGCGCAAACAAGCCAGTTTGTTGGCAGAGTTGCCCGAACCCGTCATCTATGGTCCAGCGAGTGCCGAACTCACACTGGTTGGTTGGGGAAGTGTCAAGAATGCCGTCACCGATGTACTCCCGAAATGGAATGAGTTGCATCCCGATTTGTCCATAAATTACCTGCACTATGAGTTTGTGTATCCACTTCGCACTGACAAACTCAACAGCCTTATCTCGGCTAAACAGCGTTTGGTATTGGTAGAAAACAACGCCACCAAACAGTTAGGCGGAGTCATTGCCCAGGCCACTGGTTATCTTTTTGCTAAAGCTTGGTTAAAGTATGATGGCAGGGCATTTTATGTTGAAGATATTTGGACTGCGCTTGAGCGCGAGTTATTAGCAGGAAAAACGGCCTAACTATGACTGATCAAACCTGTCACTGTCACACCGGCGATTTACAATTTTCAGACTACTACTCTGGAAATCTATACACCTGGTGCACTAATTGTGGTAACTACGGCATTCATGCTGCAGTCAAACGCGCGTTGGTTGCTGAGGGTATTGCGCCATGTGAAACACTACTTTGTTTTGACATTGGTTGTAATGGCAATGGATCCGACAAAATTGGTGGGTATCGTTTTCATGGTTTACATGGACGCATTACTTCATTTGCAGCAGGTGCTAGTGTTGCTAACCGACGAATCAAAGTGATTGCTTTTGGCGGTGATGGTGGCACTCTGGGTGAAGGCATTAATCACTTGATTAAGTGTCTGCGGGCAGACTTTGATATGACGTTCATTTTGCATAATAATTTGAACTACGGTTTGACACAAGGCCAGGCATCACCCACTACCAAACCTGGTATAGCGATGAATTCAAATCCAGATGGTATCAGTTCTGAACCAATTCACCCGATGCGACTAGCATTGGCACTCAATCCTACGTTTGTAGCTAGGAGTTTTTCTGGAGATGTTAAACACATGACGGAAACAGTCAGGGCAGGTTTGCGTCATAAAGGATTTAGTTTTATTGAAATTCTCCAAAATTGCCCAACCTACAACAAAATGACTCCGCATGAGTGGTATCAAGAAAGAGTGTTTGATGTGAGTACTTTACCTGAGTATGACGCGACAGATATTGAACAAGCAAAGGCAGTATCGGCAGATCTAGAGCATAAGATCGCTCTGGGTGTCTTATACCACAATCCTGATAGTAAGCCCTTTTTGGAGCGTCAGGCGAATCGGCAAGGTATGACAACGGAGTTAGTTGATGAGGTGCAATCTGGTGATGCGCGAGCATTATTTGACGCATTCCGCTGATAAGAATATCAAAACTAGACGACAGCTATTGGATAATGCGCACTCCACCAAGTTCTTCAAAGCTAAATTGATGGCTGTCGTGAATTTGACCAATAAATACATTGTTACGGTTCATCTTAAATCGACTTGCATAGTTTTTCACCACATCAGGGCCAAATGGTATTTTATTTTCTACTACTAGATCTATTGTCAGGTTTTTAAAGACGTGAGCTTCACTAAAGACATCGAGATATGTTTCAAATTTTTTGAGTAAATCATTGGTTTTCTCGGTGTCTTCAGTACAGAAAACAACGGTAATGTTGCGACTCGTTTCATTGCGCCGAATATATTCAAGAGCGTGATAGAGTTTATGAGGATGATGTGCGAACAATAAAATTCGAGGCGAAGTAACATGGTCAAATAGTGGTTTCACTCGAGAATAGATGAAAGGGAATGGCTTGGTGATTTTGACCACCGCTTCAAGGACATAGTCGCGGTAAATCATGAGCTGCACCAAAATAAGGGCTGGAACAAAGTACACCGCAAAGTAAAAAATATTGTGTGGATCAATAAGTATGTTGCCAATGATCCCTGCTGTGGTGGCAAGCGCTGCCAAAATGACAAAAATGATTGGACCCTGATAGGTTCGTTTTAGTTCGGGGCGTGTTTCTCGCAGTATGAGATTGCCAAGGGCAAAGAATGTCATTACACCTAGGAAACTAATGGTGTAAACACCCGCCAGTGAAATAAGCACACCTTTGGTGATTGCTAAAATGGACAAGCACAAGGCAGCAAAAGTCACAATAATTCGTGTGGCATTTTGATTGCGTCGACGGAGATGTGGCAAGAGCAAGCTACTGGGCAGACAGTGATCAAGGGTCATCCGGTAGAGCAATCCGGTGGCACCCACAAAGCTAGCAAGTACAGCACCCGATAGAACAAGAAATGCATCCGCCACAATCAAGTACTGCAGGCCATGTCCACCAACAGCGAAGGCACTTGCTGCCAGTACAAAATCTTTTGAGACAGCAATCGAATCCAGGTTAAGACTGGAAAGGATGACAAAAGTGATGAGTGGGTTGAATATCCAGACTCCAAGTAACATATTTCGGAGTGTTTTGCGGAAAACCCCAGGAGCCTGTTCCTCCACAAAATTGGCACTACTTTCAAAGCCGGTAATGCCAAGCATCGAGACAGCTACTGCCAAAAACAACATCTTAAGTGAACCTTGCTGAGCAAATAGTGCATGCGTTTTTGCCACTGTGTCTGGTAGTAATCCCCAGCCGTTATTGATAATAGCGATGACACCCATTGATATGAAGAGCAACAGCGTCAGTATATGAAATACAAATATCATTCGTGCGACCTTAGCGCTGTCCTTGACACCCAAGATAGTCAGAATCGCGAACAGCATGATAATCCCAGCAGTTACCGGCAAAATAGGAATGGGTAGTACGGTGGCAAGATATTCAGCTGCGGTTTTTGCAGAGATGACTGCAGTTGCGACATATGAAAGTGTGGTCATGACTCCTGCCACCGCTGCCAGGGTTTTACTGGTGGCATTGAGCAAGCAGTTATATGCGCCACCATTGAGAGGTAGGGCTTCAACAACTTCAGTGTATACGTGTTTATAGAGCCACAGGATTGCCACAATAATGAAAAAAACCGCAGGGGCGTATACACCTGCATAGAGGGCTGTAAAACCACTAACGTAGAGACACGATGACAAAATATCATTGCCGGCGATCGCTGTGGATGATAGTTCATCGAGTTTTTTTGATTCGGACATTACTATCCATCCTACGATGATGGATAACCAACTGGCAACTGATCAGACACCTACACAACTGTTACAATCAGGGATATGACTCGACATTCTACTTTGCCGAAACAAGATCCCAAACCTGCTGCTTTGGTGATTGGTGCAGGTATTGGTGGGTTGGCAACTGCTGCACTGCTGGCCAAAGATGGTTTTGCGGTGACGGTACTAGAAAAAAATGACTACCTCGGTGGCCGAATGGCATTGCTCAAGAAAAAAGGCTTTACTTTTGATATGGGTCCTTCTTGGTACTTAATGCCAGAGGTATTTGAAACTTTTTTTCAGGAATTTGGGCACACTACTAACGACTTCCTCAAATTGCGTCGATTAAGTCCACAGCATCGAATTTTTTTTAACGATGGTACTTTTGTTGAGGTGACTGGCGACTTGAAGAAGGATTGTGCCTTGTTTGAATCGATAGAACCAGGTGCAGGTGAACAACTACTTCGATATCTGGCGGCTAGCAAAGAAAAATACGAAACGGCCATGCAGCATTTTTTGTATCGCAACATGGACAGCGTTTTTGATTTTTTTAATCTTGATTTTCTCAAGAAAGGTCGAGAATTGAGTGTGTTTGAGTCGATGGATTCGTACGTCAAAAAGTTCTTTAAATCGGAAAAATTGCAGCAAATTATTGAATACACGTTGGTTTTTTTGGGAGGATCGCCCAAAAATACACCGGCCCTGTACAGCTTAATGTCACACATCGATTTTAATTTGGGTGTATGGTATCCCGAAGGGGGGATTTACAGTATTGTGCAAGCGATGGTGAAGTTGGGTAAAGAATATGGTGTTACCTATGTGACTGATGCCGCAGCAGATGAAATTATTGTTAAGCCTGCTAATAATGGTAAAGGCGTGGTACAGAGTGTTAGAGCAGGCAAAAAAACCTATTCGGCCGATGTGGTTATCTCAAACGCCGACTACGCACATACGGAAAGTTTATTGAGTGAGGAAAAGTATGTTGAGTATGGTGAAAAGTATTGGCAACAGCGGACCCTTGCACCCTCGGCATTTTTATTGTATTTGGGGATAAAAGGGAAAATTCCACAGTTGACGCATCATAATTTGTTTTTTGGTGAAAACTGGATGGAGCATTTTGACGAGATTTTTAATCATCCTGATTGGCCAGTGACGCCATCTGTCTATCTGAATAAAACCACACATGCTGATAGCACTGTTGCTCCAAAAGGTCATGAGACGCTCTTTATATTGGTGCCGATTGCTTCAGGACTGACAGAAACAGAGGAACTCCGTTCGCAATATGCTGAGTTCATCATCAAATATCTTGATACACACATGGGTTTGCAACTAGAAAAGCGAATAGTGTTCAAAGAAATTTTTTCAGTGGGTGATTTTGCCGCAAAGTTCAATAGTCAAGGTGGAACGGCTCTTGGTTTAGCACACACCTTGTTTCAAACTTCTATTTGGCGCCCCACGAACCATAGTACTCAAGTTCAGAACTTATATTATGTGGGAGCGGGTACCGTCCCGGGAATTGGTATGCCTATCTGTCTGATTTCTGCCGAGTTGGTACGCCAACGTATACACAAAGCCGCTCAACGCTAGGCCAACTACTGCCGGAATATACATCTCTGTCCAAATCGCTACGCCTGCCCACAGTAACGTTGAAAGGACGTAAGGGAATAGTAGGAGAAGTCGGTTAACTTGAGTAAGTTGTTGCTGATGAATAAGCTTTTCAAAAAGTACGGCACCACCAACACTCGAAAAGAGCCACCCACCAAAATTTGTCCATGGGACACCATAGTATTTTCCAGGCTCCAACCAAATCCAGTAACCTAGGCGTGTTGCTCCTGGGTCAAGAACAAGATCATATAGGATGAGGCCTAGCGTACCAATGATGACTCGTTTTGCAATGCTATGTGGCGCGAGCATTAGTGCGATCACCATACTACCGATTGCCACGGGCACCCAGGCAAATGGCACCGTCCATGGTACAAGTCCAGCTACTTTTGCTCCGAATATGTTGGCATACACAAATGTCCCATATGGTATCCCACTATAGACAGCAAATCCTTCAACTAGTAATGCGTATACACTAAGAATAACTAGACCATGCCAACTCCGTTGCCAGTTCCACCATCCAATGATCGTAGGTACGGCTAGTAGTACTACGCTCCAGATACCAATCCACATGACACCTCTTGTTAATAATTCAGGACCAAATCTCACCATGCCGTAGGTCAGAAAAAGCGTGAAGATCAAGCCAAGCAAACCAGTAAGTATCCACTTCATAAGATTTTTTCAATCAATATCCACCAAAAAAGACATGCGCCAACCATCAAATTGAGGTAAGGGAATAGCCAGTATACCGGGGTGATATCTACTTTTGGCTGCACAAGTAACCAGATAGGAAATGCAATATACGCGATGCCTAATAGTCCGCCTAAACCGAGGATAGCAGTGGCAATTAACGTCATGATAGACCAATGAGCTACACACCACCAGAGAGTGCCACGATGTCCTAACGTGACAGCGATGGTTTTGATGCCCGCTTTTTGGTCAGGAATAATGTCTGGGATAGCTGAAAAAGCATGCATGGCTACTGAATAGGCAGTACCTGCAGCGACTGCTAACCAAAACTCCCAACTGGGTTGAAAAATGACGTCCTGGATGGATAACGCCAGCACATATCCAACCACACCTGGTACCACGTACAAGATATTGGAGTAAGAATCTAGGAACGCTCGGCGCTTGAAGCGAAACGGCTCAGTACTATATGCAATGCCTAGAGCAACGAATGTCAGACTAATGGCAAAGACCGTCCAGCCTTGAACAGCTGCCCACCCAAGCAGTGCAATGGCAGAGGTAAGGCTAACAATCATGGTGATACGACGATCTTTAATGGCAGTGTCAGCAAGCAAGCCTTCATGAAGTTGCTTTTTTAGGTTGTATTGGTCAGTATCGTAATCACTTAAATCATTGACGCCGTACAACAGTAGATTTGCAGGTATAAGCCAGAGTAGAAGTCCAATCACAAATCGCCAGTCACCAAAGGCAGGAAAGTGTTGTGTGGCTGCTAAATAACCAACTGCAAATGGACCTGCAGTGTAAAACCAAAAACGAGGTCTAGATAACTTAAGTAAGTTTGGCATGCAACAGTAAGGCAAACACACTAGACGAAATGCCTATAGTAACGATACGATACCTACGTGCCAAAGACAATGTTCGCGAAGATCTTTCGGCAAGGTAGCCGCACTTATTTTTATTCCAGCCTCTTTTTTCCAACGGACGCAAGAGATGACGTGTTTGTACTTTATAGTTTTGTTCGTGTAGTGGATGATCTTGTTGATCAAGTACCTGCAGACAGCAAAGGGTTCTTTCACTTTCGTCAGCTGTATACTCAAGCCTTAAAAGGAAAACCTGCACATCACGAGGTGATAGATAGGTTTGTAGAGTTGGTTCAACGGCGAGGTTTTACGTTAGCTTGGGTAGAAGTTTTCTTTGATGCGATGGAAAGTGATTTATCCAAGCATACCTATTCAAATTTGCAGGATGTTCAGAAGTACATGTATGGTTCTGCCGAGGTGGTTGGCCTAATGATGGCCAGGATTTTGCATTTGCCACAACAAGCATATGGTTCTGCGCGTCTACTGGGTAGGGCAATGCAGTATATTAATTTTTTGCGTGATATCGCAGAGGATACAGCTTTGGGGCGGACATATATTCCTGTCAGTATATTAAACAAACATCATTTGTCAGATCTAAGCAGGCATACAGCTGAATCACACAAAACTGCGTTCGTACAATTGATACGAAACGAAGTCGGACGTTATATGCGGTGGCAGAGCGAAGCAGAGCAAGATTTTAAGATGATACCTAAGCGATATCGGATTCCGATACAAACTGCTAGTGATATGTATCTCTGGACAGCGCGTCAGCTGATAGCTGACCCGTTCGTGGTATTTCGAAGGAAAGTGAAGCCTCAAAGCATTCAAGTCGTTGCGCGTGTATTGTATAACTTTTGGAAGATTGGTTTGTCATGAAAAATATCACAACAACAGATGTCTTAAATGGTTTTGGTATTTATCGAGATGCAGTCTCCACGTATTTGGAGACATATTTAGAAAAAGAAAAAGATGAGTTGAAAGCCCATTACTGGGCGGAGGATGTGATTAGCCGGATTAAGACATATTCTTTGCGAGGGAAGTTGTGGCGAGGTTCTTTGGTGTTGGCAACAGCACACCAAGTTTTTGGTTTTCATGATTGGCAGAAACTGGTACCAGCAGCTGGGGCATTCGAACTACTTCAGTCAGCCATATTGGCACAAGACGATATTATTGATCGGGATTTGGTACGACGTGGGCAGCCAGCCATTCATGCGCAGTATACACAACTTGCTGAAATGACGAAGTATCATGATGATGCCCACCACATTGGTGAAAGTTATGGCATTTGCTGGGCCGACGCAGCGATTTTCTTATCTCAACGTAGTTTGATGCGTGTTGATGTGGGTGTGAGTGCACTTCGAGTAGCTACCGAGTATTACGCTCGGGAGTTTGTCATTTTGGCGTTAAGTGAAATGCTTGATGTGCACCAGACGCTTGTGCCCCAGCCTGTCTCACTTGATCAAACACTTGATATGTATCGACATAAAACAGCCCGATATACATTTACCGCCCCAATGGTAATGGCGGGTATTTATGCCGAAGCTGATGCCAAATTACGTACCCAGCTAGATGAAATTAGTGAGTCTATTGGATTGATTTTTCAAATAAAAGATGATGAACTAGGGATATTTGGGACACAGGCGGAGACGGGTAAATCGGAGACGTCAGACGCTAAAGAGGGCAAACGTACACCTTTTTATTTGTATGCGAGCACCTTGGCGGATGAATCAGGTCGGGCGTACTTAAATACCTGGTATGGCAATTCACAGATCACGGTGGTTGAACTCGAGGAGATTCGACAGATTATGCGGAAATCTGGCGCAGTTGCTAAGGTGAATGAGCTTGTTGAGAACTTGGCGAAGACAGCAAGCGACAGCATTGTGCGATCATCATTTGGTAGTGATGCTCAGCATTTTTTACAGGAAATTTTACGAATGAATATCGGTCGTCAAAAGTGATGACTCGAGCTGTTTTTTGAGGTGTTGCACTTGATAACCAATGACGATCAGTCGGGGAAATATCGTATGCGCAGTTTGATCAAGAATTCGCCAGTCTGCCCGGCCCGCAACAGAGTTGAGCAACCAGCTCGTCTCACCTATACGAATAATGCCCTTGATTCGAAAAACGGTTTTTGGTAATTCCAGTAGCCATGCATCCCACTGTTCCCTGTGCCAATCATTTGGTGGAGTCAGTGAGATACCTTGAATATTGTCCTGCTCAAGGTGATCGTGATGATCTGTATGTTCATGCTGTTCGTGATTTGACAACACACTATCTAGTTCGGTATGTGCAAGGCCAAAGATGAGTTCGATCGGAACTTTGCCATTATGAGCCTCAATGATGGGCGAATGTTGATTGAGTTCACGAACGTAACCCACTACCCGTTCCTTACGTTGCTGATCAGCGAGTTCAACTTTATTAAAGATGAGTAGGTCGGTGAATTTTGTTTGGACTTGGGCGGTGGTACTCAAGTCCTCGAAACCCTCGAAATTAAGAACATCAATGATGCTGACAACCGCCTCTCTCCAGAGTAAAGGATGCGAAGAAACCATTAGCGCAAGGGCAGCCGGGTCAGCAGTACCTGACGCTTCAATGATGATGCGATCAGGGTGATACATCTCGACTACCTCGGTAATAGAGGAGGTGAATGGTCCCACCAACGTACAACAAATGCAGCCATTAAGTAGTTCTCGACTGACAACTCCTCGAGCTTGGAGTAACTGACCATCCAGGTCTAAATCACCAATTTCATTTTTAATGTATACGACTTGTTGTCCGCGTGCTTGGAGTTCGTCAATCCAGTAACTAATG
>JBPOHR010000037.1:0-16695 GCA_052035325.1 Patescibacteria group bacterium | reverse complement strand
ACGCCATTCTGACTTGGGCACCTGACCGTCTGAGTCGGAACGCGGGAGATTTAGGATCACTCGTTGATCTTATGGATCAGGGGAAATTACTCAAAATCCAAACCTTCTCTCAGAGCTTCACTAATAGCCCCAATGAGAAGTTTCTCTTGATGATCCTCTGCTCACAGGCGAAACTTGAAAATGATAATCGAGGTGTAAATGTAAAACGTGGACTCAGGGCGAAGTGTCAGATGGGCATCAGACCAGGTGTTGCTCCGATTGGCTATATCAACATTCTGAGGGAAAACAGAATTTGTACAGTCGTCCCTGACCCAGAGCGGAGTTGGGTTATCAAACAAATGTTTGAGCGAGTCGGTGAGCAGGGCCATAGTGGAAGAACTATTAAAAAGTGGCTCGACAGCGTTGGTTTCACTACTAAAATAGGCAAACAGCTATCTCTCAGTCGGATTTACGCCACACTTAATAACCCTTTCTACTACGGTGAATTTCAATATGGGGATGATTGGTTCAAAGGAACACATGAGCCAATTATCACGAAAGAGCTTTTCGAAAAAGTGCAAAGACAACTAATCGTCCCACCAAAGAACTGGCACAAGAAACAATTTCCATTCAAGACGCTCTGTAAATGTGGGAGCTGTGGTGGTGGAGTGACCGCTGAGGAGAAATATAAGAAACTAAAGTATGGTGGATTTGCGAAACATGTGTACTACCATTGTGCGAGATCTGTTGATTACGATTGCAATGAACCATACATTACCGAAGCTGATTTGATATCTCAGCTACTGTCACACTTAAACAATGGGAATATCCAAATCAATAAATCAAAGATTGCAAAGAAACTAACTGCAGATATTGAACGCTTCCACAAACTACGTGAACAAGTCCTTCATCAGGAATATTTATCCGGAAATCTAGGGGAGCTGGAAAACTTGGCGGTTAAACCCAATGATGAAGAGATGGGCAAAGACTATCTTAGACATGTATTGAAAACGGGAACAGCTGAAGAACGGCAAGAGGCATTGCAGATGATAAAAACTACGTTTATTTTAGAAAACAAGCGTTTGCGCCTAAGAAATTGAAATACCTCTTCGAGCTTTGATTTCACTAATCGCAGCTAATAATGCAGAGCCATATTTTTCAGTTGTTTCAACAAATTCTTTAATATACTCATGAGAGTCCAAGGCACTCACGTCATGTTCGAAATCTAGAAAATCAACATCTCTATAATTAGCTTTTATTCTCATCCAATAAAAGTAGTCAGATATCAAGAACTTTTTTGGTTTAAGTCGTGTATCTCTAAGTGTTCTTGCAGCAACCGTTCTAAAGTCGTTAATGCTATTTTTCTGCATCCAATCAATCTTTATATATTCTGCCATTTTTTTTCTTACGGATCGGTGGCAGTCTGGGTACATGTAGTAATTACCACTGATATTACTTCCTGAAGATGTTGTAAAAGTAGCAGCTGACTCCCAAATACTTACTTCAGACAAAATCGTTGTTGAAACATTCGAAAAATTGATCTGGCCTGTCTCGACCTTATTTAAGAAAGATCTTCTAACGGCAGTGTGACCACCGTTACTAAATCCCGAATGATCATCGGCAAGATAATAGAGAAAAATTGATTCCAAATAGTACAACCTGTAATAACACTTAACAGGAATCCACGGTGCAATGACAGATGCGTAAGCTACTTCTTCCTCACAGGCATTAAGTTCAGATTGAATACTCAGTCGTGTTATTTGTGAAAGCCGCTCAAATCTCCTGGTAATAGCTGGATCTAACCGACTAGTTGTCGCAATGTTAATTGCAATTTCCAAGTCCGTAAAATGGCTATTAAGGCATTTAATATAATTCCAGTGAGTTCTGAACATCTCACTTGTTGTATCGAACGATGGTGAATAAGGTAAGAAAAATGGCATCTATCTCAGACTATAACACGCTAATTTAGCCTTCTACAGGCTGTTGAAACGAAAAATGTTCAAATCAAGGAAATTTAGCGAGCACCATCAACCCATTTAACGGTATTAGACGGGTCTGTCAGAACTTTTCAATTGTTGCGGAAGCGATGGGATTCGAACCCATGAGCCCACTTTCGTGGGCGCAGGTTAGCAACCTGCTGCACTAACCACTATGCGACGCTTCCAGATAAGACTGGATTATACCAATGGACTAGGTCAATCTGCCACAGCAGTTACTTTCTCTTTACGCCACTCTCCACCCGCACCATCTGCGTCATGATCAGCACCATAATAATCGCTGCGATGTATTGACTCGGCTGCAGAAAACTCTTGTAGAGCACGGCATCGATAAAGACGGCAAGACACGGAAATACCAACTCCAAAAAAGTAGCCAACTTGGCTTCAGTGCGTTGCAAACCACGGTAGTACACGTATAGCGCCACCATGCCTGTCGAGAATGCAATAATCACCAATCGTGACACCTGTGACATAGAAATCGCCGTCAAACTTGCAGTAGCACCAAGCACCACGACGCCCACAAACGCAAACACACTGGTCACACTAAATCGAAGCGCGGTAGCAAGTTGATCAGGTACTTCACGCAGCAACAACTTGGAGAAACTCGTTGAAGTCCCCCAGGCCACCGTAGCACCAAGAGTGAGCAAGACCGCCATCAGCGTCCCTTGCCCTGTTGCGAAGTTAATGTACCCATTAGGGAAGATCACAAACAACGCTGCAACAAGTGCCAAACCTGCCCACACCAGAAACTTTCGTGACACTTTCTCTTTCAAAAGTACCACCGCCGAGCCAACTGCAAAAATTCGATCGAGCTGCAAAATCAAGTACACCACGCTAAAGGGAATGAAATGCACCGCTTGCAGTGCCGCTGTAAACCACAGTGTACCCAACACACCACTCAGTAATGCAACAATTCCCACCAAACCCCATGTGCGCTTGGATAATGCTTGGATTTTCTGTCGATACTTCAATAATACGGGCGCCAAAATAAGAGTACCAATCAAATGTTCGAAAAACACAATGGTAATCGGTGGCAACGTATACAAACTTCGACGCAGTACACCGTCCAGTCCCCACAGCAATGCACCCATCACCACCAGGGCGGGACCAAAATTCCAGATTTTTGTGAAATATTTCTGCATAGTAGCAGTCTACTAACCAGCAGCCATAAGTCCAGCCTCAATTAAATGCGGTTGTACCCACTCCAACGGCAAACCCAACACCGCCGAAATCGATCCCTCAATACTCGAAGCCAGTGCCAACCCAGGGATTTCTTTGAGGGAAAAACCACCAGCCCACGTCGTCACCGGCCGCTTAGAGATGTACAACTCAATTTCCCCTACCGATAGTGACCGAAACGTCACCCAACTCGTGATTGTTGCTGATTTGATGGATTGACCATTGCCCGCAAACCAAGCTACACCCGTCAGTACTTCTACTTTTTGTCCAGCAAAATCTAATAGCATGCTTCGCGCTTCATCCATACTGGTAGGCTTCTCATAGCGCGTATCACCCAACAAAATAAAAGTATCCGCCGCCACTACGGCAGACAAGGGATACTGCTCAGCAATCTTGCTTGCCTTAGCCGCTGCCACCAACGCTGCACGATGATGATGATCGTGGTGATCAATCGCAAGTTCATCAATATCAGCAGGCAACACCTTAAACTCCACACCGAGTGTGTGCAATAACTCCGCCCGTTGAGGTGATTGTGAAGCTAAGATAAAGTTAGAGCTGGACATAGAGCGTAAGTACTAACCAGATAATCGGAATATGCACCATATATAGTAGCAGCGAATGTTGGCCAAGCCAAACTAACCAACGCCCTGGTGCAACCTGAAAGCGCTCTCGGATCTGCAGTATATTGCACTTCCATGCTGCACGTACCTCGCCGTCAGGATACAAAACCCGCCCTAGTACACTGCCGAGCAGAGCTGCACCAACCCAAGGGAAGATAGGGAAATAGTCCAACGTCCTAAACCCGACTGGCTGAAGTCCTAATGGCAACAACAACCACAACTGCACATGCTCGCGAGCAAAAACCCAGCCAATGGCCATGATCCATAGTACTGCTACAAGCATCACGACGTTGTGCCATCGCCGTGCAACAATGAGCGACACCACTCCAATAGAAACAGCACAACACTGCAAGATCCCAAACCAGACCATCATCCCCGGTGCTACTATTGCCGTCGCAATCGTTACCAACATTGAGGCAGCTGCAACTATCAATACTTGCTTACTAATACTTTTCCAGTATCTGGTTCGATCATATCGCTCAAAGCGAATGTGCACTCCTATCCCCAGTATGAGCAAAAAGACAAAAGGTACCACTTGAATCATCCTGGCTACGAGGCTGAAAACATTCCCTGCTGGCAACCCACCCCAAAATATCATCGAAAAGTAGAAGTGATAACCAATCATGGCTACGATCGCCACACCACGAACCAAATCAAGTTCAACCAAACGCTTCATACCTTATAGTAACACTGGGGGAAGTGATTTTTAGTTGAAAAAAAGTAATTACTGCAGTTGCGGAGAGGGCGAGATTCGAACTCGCGAGGAGCTTGCACCCCTAGAAGTTTTCAAGACTTCCGCACTAGGCCACTATGCGACCTCTCCATGTAACCAAGTAGATATTGTACCGCACTACCTAGAGCTTTGGCACGCATTCGTGTACACTTAGGTAATGACCGATTACGTTGCTGGTTATCAACCACCAGCTGGTTACCAGCCTGCCCCACCTCCTCCCGAACCGGTACCCGTGCCAGAGCAGCAAACACCTAGTGTTGCCTCTACACCTCAATCTCCGCCGGAAAACTCTGCTCCTATCCCGCCAGCACCACAAACTAACCAAACTGCCACTACAGAGCATTTCCCTGGCGTTGAAAAACCCATGCCTGAAGAACTTGTGGTCGAGTGGAAAGCCATGAGCCGACCCCACAAAAAACGTAACCGACAGTACTTTACGACCATTGCCATTTTGGTCTTCCTAATCTCACTCATCCTCTTCTTTGCTGGGCAACTGCTACCGATTGCGGTGGTTTTGGCCATTGGCTTCTTGGTGTATGTGCTCGAAATGGTGCCTCCAGGTGAAGTGGTGATTCAAATCACTACCTATGGTATCCGGATTGAAGACACTCTCTATTATTGGGATGAAATGGGCCGATTTTGGTACAGTGAGCGCTATGACCAAACCATCCTTCACATCGAGATTGGGCGATTCCCTGGCCGACTGACTGTGTTGATTGGTGATCTCAATAAAGACGCGTTAGCTGAACTGCTCTCTGAAGTGCTCTTGATGGAAAAACCCAAGCCAACTTTTTTTGAAGAGGCTTCAGAGCGACTGCAGAAGCTGATTCCCCTAGAATAATTGAAGGGTAGCTTTACACTTTGCCCCTGCCAGGCTAAAATACAGGTCTGCGAACGCTGATGATTGGTGTCACTACCAGCCTGAGGCTTGAGCACCCATAGTTCAACGGATAGAATGAAGGATTGCGGATCCTTAGATCCAGGTTCGATTCCTGGTGGGTGCACAATATGAACTGCGAAGATTGTCAAACCATTATTTCTTCTAGCGCGCAGCAAATTCTGTTAGAACAACCTGATTTTGACTTGGAAGAAAACCTCTTTCGCGAAATCCTCACAAATCCCGATCTGATGCCCTGCTTGCCGACATTACTAGCTACTGTCTTTACTGAGTTACCAGCAACACCACTATCAACAATTTTAGATCTTGAAACTCGGCTACGGAAACTGTTTGAGTATTCGCTCATCGTTGGCAGAGGCATACATCAAGATGAACCAATGGCTCAAACCTGTCTAGAACTCATAGCCAATGACAGGATAAGTCGGCATCTTGAGCATCAAATCATTATGAGAATGGAACAAGATAATCCATTCTGGAACACGTTGTTCAATCAGCTACCGACAAATTAGCTCACTAGACACTCATACAGATTCCTGAACGTCTGTTGCAATGACGCTTTGAAACGAGCCAGTTTTTCATTGGGTTGATTGGGGTTCTTAACAGCATGACACACAAATGACCAATTTCCTTCCTGACTGCCTACAGCATTTGAAACTGCCACAGATATATCATATTCATCAGCTATCGCCGGTGTAAAATTGTGCGCTTTATTAAGAACTGAAACCAAAGTTGACTTAACCAACATATTTGTCCTCTTATCCAATAGCTGAGCAAATTTTTGGATTAAGGGTCTAAATACTGGACTCGCAATTGCAGCTAAAATTCGCACCGTCCCAAAACCAGCTTTGCATTCCTTCCTTTCATCAGAAAAGAAACTCATCGAACTCAACAATAGTTCCTTGAAAGTAGGTGGCAACTGTGGACTAAACCTGAGTAGATCTGCCAAAAAAGTTGGCATTACAGCGAGTGCGGGAGTTAATGTTTTTTCATCACCAGCCTGCATTTCCAGAAAATGAGCATGCTCAACGCCAAGAGCCGCCATTATGGCATACTGCATGAGAGTATTTTCATTTAGCATGAAATTGCCATTACCCGTGGAAACACGAAGTCTTTTTTCCACCTCTTTGAGTTTCTGTCGCTCATCGTCAGTCAGCTTTGGTACAAAAACTTGGACGTGCTCTATAAATGCTCGGCCACTTTCGAGTATCTGCCGCGAAGGCGATGAAGGCGTAGATAATTGCTCTTCACTCTGTGCTCGTTGAGTTTGTATTGCACCTTTAACATTTCTTATAATTTTTTTCAAAGCTTCATCCAGTGGAGCTCCATCTAGCAACGCATGTGCGCCATGCGCAATCAGTCGAACGATCTTATTGCCATCTACAACGACCTGAATTACCGTGCCAATTGCGCATCCTCCCGTTTGTCCTTCAAAATTTGTTGCGCGGTTTTGCATTGTATCGATATCAGCTGGAATTATATTTATCGCCACATGTGCCGAAGTCAAGTCATTTTCATCATAAACTGGCTGATCTTGGATTTTCCTTGTACCTTGCCATCCTTCCTGTACCGTGTGAGCGAAGTCTTCTGGTTTCAACTCCTTAGCGAAAACAGGCGAGTTCAATACCGCAATTGCTATTCTTATTTGATTCGTAATGCGTTGAACCGCTGCATTTCGAGCTGCAAGGTCTTCATTTGACGGGGTGATTGCCGCCTTGAAATCATTGATGTTGAAAAGAATTTTCCATGCCTTTCCTCCCATCCGAAAGAGCACAACAAACGGTTGAGTTGATTCTGGATGAGGATAAGCCACTCTATCTTCTCTCCCTTGCTCCATTTCTTTGAATCGGTTGACGACTGTTTCCCGGTATGTCTCAATCACTATCCTTGCCAACGAGTTAGCCGTATAGTCGACATCCACAGACCTTTCTATTGAAAAACAAGCGTAGTTTGAGTTAAGTCTTCTGTTGACAATCATCTCTTGGACTAATAGCTTTATGCGTTCCACGTACTCTGGCTTATTTGAAGTCTTACGCCAAAATGAATCGAGCAACCAATAGTAAGCTTGTTTATGTAGGTTATTCAACCAACCCAAGAAGAGTGTACTAAACTGTGTCACCACCTCACCAAAGTTCAACCTGACAACACCTCCATCTGGAACTGCTGATATCAATGCTTTGTACAGTGATAATCTGTGCAGACTCCTTTTTATGTGCTCTGCTGGGGTTCTTGCTCTAAGTATCTCAACTCTTTCACGTAGATCATCTGGTAGCTCAATATGAAGTAATCCATCAGGTGGGTTGAATGATGTTACTTCTCTTGCAGCATTCAAAGCAGTTAATGTTGGCTCGGCAAAAGGCGCATGCAACGTTGCCTCAGAATTTTTTGCAAGAATGGTCAAGGGTTCTTTATGTGCTCGCGTTTTTGCCGCTGTCCCATGACTTGCTGCTTCATCTGTATGAAGAGTTGTCACAGGCACGATCGTTTCCTGATATTTGACGCCTTTAGGTATCAAGACACTCTTCGTATCAGGAGCAACTAAACCAGAAGGGAGATCTCTGGCGCTATCAGCAACAACTGCCAACGCATCATTGACCTCGCGAGTATCGGCATTCCCCAATAGTAATCTGCTTATTTGAGTGAATGTAGGTCGGTGTAATTTAGGAAGAATATCTTTAGCCGGAGCAGTTAGTAGCCCTTGCGTATCAACACTGAGAAGTTTCCTATCATTATTTATCTCTACCATACCTTCTTTTGCCTTATTATTTTTCCCGGCTATAATAGACTCCTATCAAGGAAGGGTCGCATAGTGGCCATTGCACCGGTTTCGAAAACCGGCCCGGGTTTCCGGATCGCGGGTTCGAGTCCCGCCCCTTCCGCCTTAGTCACTACAAGTCTATATTATGGCAACTGCACTCGACGCGCGCCAGTACCTCTCTCAATTTCAAAATGCTGAAAAAGCACGTTTTTTGCAAGGTTTTTTCAAAACCGGACCAGGACAATACGCTGAAGGTGACGTATTATGGGGCATTTCCGTGCCTCAAACTCGCAAAGTAGCAAAAATATTTGCAGGACTATCACTTGAAGAGATTAGTGTGTTACTTCAAGATAGCATTCATGAATGTCGATTGATGGCGTTATTAATTTTGGTAAATAGTTGGAAAAAAGCAGCTGACCAAAACAAGCGAAAAGAACTCTGCAATTTTTATCTAGTGCATACGAAATGGATCAATAACTGGGATTTAGTTGACCTAAGTGCACCTGATATCGTGGGTGGATCGCTGTTTCCCAAATATCCCAAGGAGCTTGAGCAGCTAGCGCATTCTCACTCACTCTGGGAACGTCGGATTGCTATCGTGGCAACTTTTTATTATCTGAAAAATGGTGTCTCTGAGCCAACCACCAACATTGCAAAACTCTTACTTCATGATGCACACGACCTAATTCACAAAGCAGTTGGTTGGATGCTTCGTGAAATGGGTAAGCGCGTAAGTCGAGATGAATTACGGACTTTTTTAGACCAGTATGCCAAGAAGATGCCAAGGACGATGCTTCGCTACTCCATTGAACACTTCAGTGAAGATGAGCGCCAATACTACCTGAAGCGAGCGTAACCTCGCAGTGTTCCCCACATTACCGCCAAATCACTAACAATTTGTAATACTGGCAGCCAGTACCAACCGTGTGGGACATACCGTTTGTTTTTTTGAATTGACCACCCAACGTACAAGATGCCACAAACTAGAAGCACGGCAGCTAATGCAGCACTTTCATATATAAAAGTCGCTAATAACAACAGTAATCCCAAACCATAACGTGCATAAATGGTGAAAACTTTTGGTCTGAATGACTTTGAAACGGCATCCCCGTATGCGTAGTGATAGATCATTAATCCAAATGACCATAATGTCGTACGTGGCCGCCAAAACACAAGTGCGCTCCCAGTAAAGGCTCGCACCATTTCTCGACAAACACTGAGTCTTCTAGCAAACGCATAATCTTCAGCATCATCGAGACTTTCATCAAACCTACCCGCTTTTTCCCAGGCAGATTTTGTAATGAGCATTGATCGAGTAGCTGGCAAATAGGTGTTGTCATCTATCTTGTCGTCCATCACCAACACATAGGGTACAACCGCCTCTTCAAAATATGACTGCGGGGCTCCCCAGGTGTGCCCAGCAATCACCACCAGATCTGTGCCAGTTTTTCCCAGTTTTTTGAACGTAACAGCCAATTCATAAAGCCATGTTGCTGATGCAGTACAACCTGCATCCGTGATAGCAATACGTTCTGATGTAGCCTGTGAAATAGCAGCATTTCTACCGACACTGCGATTGCCCTTTTTTTGTAGCAATTTGAGTGGAAAGTGATAGCCATCCATATGATCTATCAACCACTCCCAAGTACCATCCGTAGAGTTTGCATCACAAATGACTACTTCAGCTGGCAATAACCGTTGTTCGTTGAGAGATGTGAGTACTTCAGCGATATGGTTGCGCTCATTTTTGACGGTAATAATGACAGAAATGGTTAGTGGTTTTTCCATAAGCTGAGATAGGCATTAGCAATTTTATGCCAACTTTGTGCTGAAGCCCAAGCAGTCTGTTCAGCAAGACGTTTCTTTGTCTGCTCTGCATGCTCTACAGCAGCTCGCACTTTTTCTACGGCAGCATCTACGGTATCTGCCTTAATTAGCCATTGTTGACCAGGATACTGAGCAAAATACTTCTTTTTCAGAGGGTGCGCGGTACTCACGACAACTAATTTACCTCTAGCTTGAGCCTCAAGAACTGAGAGATATGAATTCGCACACACTATTGTTGCGTGATCTATCCATTCATCAGGTAATGCTACCATGCCGGTGACCTTGCCCACTTTCTCGGCTGTGCTTCGATCTTCCCCATCACCAACCCATGTCATCTCAACACTAGAAGCACCAAATACCTTTTGCAAACCCAGTACAAACTCGCTATACCACTTAATCTGATTATCAACAGTAATCCTGCCCAAAAACACACACTTTAGTTTATGAAAGTCGCTCGAGATGTTGTGCTGGTTGGTCACATCTGCCCCACCGTACAGAACTTTATCAGGTTTGTCCCAATACATCTCGGCAATCCAATGGCCAATATGAATAGTTCCGCGTGCTAAGATCGTAGCTACCAATCTCTGCAGTTTTGCTTGCCACCTGATCGGCCAGTGAGTTTCCCATCCATGAAAGGTAATATACGTTTTTTGTCGCCATCGCCACCAACTTGGCCATAACCACCACGTGACATCGTGCACGTGTATCACATCAGCGGCATAAAATTCCTCAGCATGCTGGTTCAATGCTTGCCAAGTAGCCTGTTTCTGATCCCGTGCTTCTCGAGGAAGATAGATAACATCAATGCCATTTAGTTCGGCACTTGTCTCTCTATCGCGGTACGTCACGATTGTTACCTGATGTCCCATCTTCACTAATTCTTGAGATACCTTTAATACATGCTTTTCTACACCACCGACATGAGGCCAAAAATAGGGAGTTAGGTACAGTATTTTCACTATCCTATTGTATCTGGAAAAGTACGAACTGTGATGTCAGCGTTTTGTCAGCTTGGACCTCTACACTTCAATCATGATCATCTTCATCTTTTCTTTCTTACTCTCACTCTGCATGCATCTGGTCATGCATCCAGTTTCAATTCAGGCAGCAAGCGTGAGTCCTCAGGTGATCTTCAGTGATGACTTCAGCAGTGATCTGTCGAAGTGGCAACCAACCCGTGATAATGGCCAATACTGGAGTGTTGAAAATGGCAAAGCTAAAGCCACTATAATTCGCCGAGGATTTACCATTACCGAACTTGTCCCAAAAGACACTTACTGGAACCCTGCCTGGAAAGACCTTGAGTATAGCTATCAAATCACACCTGTTTCCGGTGTTGACCACAATATTTCATTTAATGTCCAAAATCTTCAAACCTGGTTTGAAGTTCATTTGCTACCCACTTTTTTTAATGTGGTTTCCGTCAGGAACTCCAATCATCCACTTGATATAAATCATCCTTTTGTGATCGAAAATGGCAAAACGTACAATATGAAAATCCAATTTTACAAAGGTAATGTTAAAGTATTTATAAATGGCTTACAGATTTCGGATGACACTGATAATAGTTTTGTCGACCAATACGGAAAGATAGGACTCAAAGCTAGCACCGGAGCTGATTGGACGTCATCAGTATTGTTTGACAATGTCGAAGTAAGACTCATTACTGATGAGCAACAACTGGGTGTACCGGTGTTTAAACAATCAGACCCACTCTGGAGAGATATTGAATTTGATCATGCTGAAACGTGGAGTGACAACCCAACATTTCGCCGCTGGGGATGCGCAATCACTTCACTTGCCATGATCTTTCGCTATCACGGCATTCAGTATTTGCCAGATGGTCAAACCATCACGCCTGAAACACTTAATGATTGGCTCAAAAACCAACCAGATGGCTTTATTGGTGGTGGATATCTCAATTGGCCCGCAGCAATGCGGCTCACCTCACTGATCAGTGCCAAGTACTCCACCCCAAAGCTTGAGTACACCGCAGTTCCAGGAAGTGCTCTGACTAAGGCTATTACCGAAATTCGCAATCTCAAACCAGTGGTGATGGAAATTGATGGTCACTTTCTGGTTGGTTCGGGAGTCACTGCTGACGGAAAAGATGTGCTCATCAATGATCCTGCCTATACCTACACACTGTTCTCTCAGCATAAGACACCCCTCGTTTCCACTCGAGTTTTTACACCTAGCAATACGGATTTAAGTTATCTAGTCGTTGCCGTCCCCACCAATGTTAAAGTCGAACTCCTCGATGAGCAAAATCGGAATATACCTGGAGTCTTCATCGAACAAAAACCGCTCAAAGCAGTTGATGACATAGCCACCTACGAAAAGGCTCCTGCCGTGAAAGTATTAACGCTAGCTAAACCAACATCTGGAACCTATCAGCTTCGGTTTAGTTCGGTTGCAGTCCAACAAGCGACGATCACTATCTTCGCCTATCAACAAGATGGCACCGTCAGTGATGAAAGTTTTAGTGATAGCTTGGGACCAATTGCCAGAACTGTCGATGTCACCTTTAGCAAAGAAGCTGCATCCCATCAGCAGCTGCGAGGTTTTTCCACTCAACAGGTAAGTCAAACATTATTTTGGCTGCGCAGTTATCTGCCCAAGTCATTCTTTACTAACATTACCGATCTAGAACATCAAGTTGCAGAGGTACAATTCAGCTCTGCTCAGCTACAAGCCGATGTGCTACGCAATGTCCGCGATCAATTGAACAGTGTTCTCACCACACTACCGCAGCACATCAAATCCTACGTGTTACGCGTCTTTCCCCCTGACCAGAGCTAGGCTTGGTATAATCTCCAGATGGCATCGTCCTTCTGGCAAACACTCGCTCGACCTATCCTTGGTCTCTCACCAATGGATGGAGTGACTGATCATCCTTTTCGCTCTATCACAAAAAAATATGGTCAACCAAGTATCATTGTCACAGAGTTTACCAGTGTGGAAGGTGTCTGCCACCGCGCAATAAGCCTACTCAAGGATTTTCTGTATGACGAAACACAGCGACCAATTATCGGTCAAATCTATGGAACTACACCTGACTTTTTTCGCCAAACTGCCATTCTGCTCTGCGAGCTAGGATTCGATGGCATTGATATTAATATGGGTTGCCCAGCCAAAAATGTCGCTCATAGTGGGGCGGGGGCTTCGCTGATTCTGACTCCCCACCTAGCCCAGGATATTATTCGCGCTACTAAGCAAGGCATCGAAGAATGGCATAACGGTGCAACTGCTGCCAATTGTCCTGACATTTCAACAGAAATTGCCAGCGAAATATCCTCCCGAAAAGATACACTTCCCTCAGAATATCAGAGTCGCACTCGTAGTATTCCCGTGAGCGTTAAAACTAGAATCGGCTACTATAAGCCTCAAGTTGATGAGTGGTTACCCTATCTAATTGAGATGACACCTGCCTGTATTGCCCTCCATGGTCGTACGCTCAAACAACAGTATGGTGGTCAGGCAAACTGGGATGAAATTGGTACTGCCGCCCAACGTATCAAATCCGCAAAAACGGGCATCCTGATTCTCGGCAATGGCGACGTCAAAGATCGCGCCGACGCTCTCACCAAAGTCAACACGTATGGTGTTGATGGTGTCTTGATTGGCCGAGCTGCCATGGGAAATCCGTATGTGTTTCTAGACTCACCACGCACTACTCACCCTTCTCGTTTTCAAATCGCTCTAGAACACGCCAAACTTTTCGAACGCACCTATGCTGATGACCCTCGCTATAATTTCTTGCCAATGCGCAAGCATTTAGGCTGGTATGTCAGGGAAATCCCCAATGCTGCAGAAATTCGAATCGCGTTATTCAAAACAAACTCCGCCGCAGAAGTACAAACTATACTCAATCAGTACGAACTACTTTAAGTATTCTCGATGGTATAATAATTGCTCTGGTCGCATAGTCTCAGTTGGTTAGAGCGCTCGATTCACATTCGAGAGGTCCCAGGTTCGAATCCTGGTGCGACCACCACCTTTTCTTCAAGCCTATCACGCTTCATGTCAGGATTCTCCGCTACCATAGAAGCTGGTGCGTTTACTACAACTCCTTTTTTCCATCATATTCCCATCTCAGTGCTGTCACTGTGGTCGATATGGTCTGTATCTCTGCAAACATTGCCGAGAACTACTCGACTTTCTTGACCCTACTACTCGAGACCTTCACCACCTAGCACCGAGCGTCGACACCCTCACCGCAGCCACCACCCTAACAGGGCCAATCCGAAGTCTCGTCCACGCCGTCAAGTACAGCGGCTATCGATGCGCTGCACAAGATCTAGCAGATTTACTCTACACACATGCCGCACTTCCGGAATACGACGTCGTTGTTCCCATCCCGATGCATTGGTACAAGCGTTGGCAACGTGGCTACAACCAGGCAGAAGAAATCGCTCAGCACCTGGCAAAACTTCATCATAAGCCGCTACTGCCTCTCTTAATCCGCCAAAAATACTCTGCCGCCCAAGCATCAGTCCACGATAAATCAGAGCGTCAACATCGTTTGGCACATGTATTTGCACTCAACCCACTGTATGCACATCAAGATTTTTCTCGACTCAAAATCCTCCTCGTCGATGACGTTATTACCACCGGCAGTACACTTGAGGCTTGTGCCACAGTGCTGAGAACAAAAAAACCACTCTGCCTACATGGTGTGGGGATAGCTCATGGGAAGTAACTAGTTTTGTGCACTACACACCGTGGCCAGGTACTCGGCATCACTCACCAGCAGGTTTGTCGTGTCATAGATGACAAAGGCTCGGGCTGGTGGATCGAAACGATTGAGATAATAGGTAGTAAATAACGGTTCCGATCGTAGTTCGGTTGCTTCATCAGGATGAAACACAACCAGGGAATTGGCATTTTGTAACGCGCAGATTGAAGGTTGTTGTGGAAGATCTTCAAGTAGATACACATTGCCAAATTGTCGAAGATACGTGGGCCAGACTCCCTCACGAATACTCGATTGAATCAAATTTGCTGGTACCTGGGCATACCAGGCATAAAACAGCAGCACATGCATGTCGTGCCGATTGGAGATATATACGTTGTCATATGCACTCGCATGATCCCCAACCCATTCACTCATTTCTCGATAGTATCCTTGATACGCACTTTCAGATTGCTCGGGGTACTTCACGACATACTCAAAAAGATATGTGGCAGTCCCCAACGCGATAGCGATCAGCACCAACATGAGGGTTATTTCTTTTCTTGCCTTCTTCTGAAGAAATGTCGTCACGTTAAGTATCCCAACGGCAATGATATAGGCCACTGCAGGCAACATGACTAAAGCTCGGCCTGGGTGCGGTCCATCAGTCGTCAAAATACCCGCAACAGGTGCAAGCAATAACCACAACAGCATAAACACATCTTCTCTATGCATCCTTCTCAAGACAACCATCACTCCAATCACAAACATCGGAAAGAAAATTTCCAGCACATTTCCTCTATCTGGAAAGCCTAAGATAGGACTTTGATTCAGCGTGCCGTTCGCAAAAAACAAGAAGTCAGGCCGAAAATACAAACTATACTGTCTAATGATCGCGCCTGCGAGCTGTAGTTTTTTTGAATGGAGAAGTGCTAAATCAGGTAAACCGAGATGATGTGACTTTGTTTCATACGTTTTTTGGTCTTGTTCAAAAGAATTGTTGTAAAAGAAAGACGTTGTCTTTGACCGAGCACCTGCATCGCCGGTGAGCGTTGCGCCAAGAATCAGCAGCGTGCCGCCAATCAATATACCCAAGGGAATACTGTGCTGTAGGATTCTTTTCACATATGATCCATGCCAATACATCAGACTGTACGCCACCACCAACAGTGGCACAAATACCCGCTCTGCGTTGTAGGCATACATCGACAACACCAGCAACACGGCACCAATACTGTTATGCAACATGGATTTTCTAATCCACAAATAAAAACCAATAATCAGTAATGGCCACGCCATACCAGGGTCAAGCGCAACGCGACTGAAGTGAATTGACCACGGTGACACTGCTATCACCAGCGCTGTAAAGAAGCCCAACCAGACTGATTTTGTTATTTTGTGAAAAAGCAAAAATATCACGCCAACCGCAATACTCCCTAGACCTGCTGTAACAGATCTGACCACAACCGAACTGGTGCCAAAAATCTGAAACAGAGGTATCAGCAAGTAACTCAACAACGCAGGCTTGTAATCTGAAAAGGATTTCAAGAAAAGTGGGTGAGGCACCCCCCACTCATCTGCACCTGTTTTCCAGAGACTAAACGCGTTGTAGGCATAAGCTGTCTCGTCCCAGTTCAAACCCGCGGGAATTGATCCGAGTTGATAGAAACGTAAAAAGGCTGCAACAACAATGATGATGCTCGCCAGTAACAACAACTGATATTTTCGAAATGCAGAAAGAATAGGTTGTGTTATAGGAAAATTCAACACGCTAGAACAGGAAATGTAAGTAATACCGTAATAACTAAGTATAGAACGCTCGAAGAATGTTGGCTAGATATGCCTCAGGGAACTTAAAATGTACCTTCAACCACTGCAGTACTAAAATACCCAGGAACTCTTAATTTTCGTGCTACTTTTGCTTCCAAAATCGGAAACAATTCATTTTCAGTTTCTTTTCTTTTGTTTTGCATTTCTTTTCGAGAAAAGTGACCCTCAGGAATCATTTTGCTAACTTTAATCCCTGTTGGTA
>JBPOHR010000003.1:0-60445 GCA_052035325.1 Patescibacteria group bacterium | reverse complement strand
GACGATGCGATTGCGCAAGGTGTCCTAGTCCCGTCAGATGAACGACCTGTGGCTACTCGACCGAGTGATGTGGTAGTGGACGTGCCGGACATAGTAGAAGTAGCGACAATATCAGCATCTGGTTCTGCTACCACTATATTGGTAGACAAAGGGCCTCGAGTTTGGTCTGATTGTGCGTTGAAGCAAAGTCTATCGGTGTGCATCCGTTTAGAGACCTTGTGGCCACGGGCAATCGCCGGTTTTTGGCGCAATCCTTTACTCGGTAGTGGGTACGCCACACTCACAAAAGAAAGTGTGGTGCAGTTCACTGAAGCAGAGAGTACCGACAATAATTTCCTGAGAACCCTAGGCGAAACGGGAGCTCTAGGTTTTATTACGTTCTATGGAGTTATCGCTGTAGTTGCTTGGTTTGTTCTGCGTCATATTACCGATCAGGACGTGCTGGGAAGAGCACTTAGTATTGGTTGGTTGGCTGGCACGGTAGGATTACTGATTAATGCTTCGTTTATTGATGTGTTTGCAGCATCAAAGGTAGCCATGAGCTACTGGGCACTAGCTGGTTTAGTGATGGCATATTTTGTGACAAAACCTGCGTCTTTGCCAGCGTCTTCACCTGATACGCCACGGGTAAAACGCAAGAAGAAGTGATATGCCAACTTGGTTGATTCGCTATCGATGGGTCTTACTGATTTTAGCTGTTGCATTCGTACTCAGATTATTTTGGATGCAAAATCCTGTTGCAGACTGGCACTCATTTCGTCAAGCGGACACCGCCTCAGTTACCAGAGAATATGTAAAGCATGGCATTGATTTGCTTCATCCTCGTTATCAGGACTTATCCAACTCGCAATCAGGAACCCCAAATACTGAAGGTTGGCGAATGGTTGAGTTTCCATGGGTGAACGGGTTGACGGCAGGACTTATTCTAATCACTGGTGCTAACGAAATTGTGGTAGGGCGATTGGTATCCATTATCTTTTCATTGTTGGGAATAGCGACACTATATGGATTAGTGAGAAGAGTGTCAGATGAAAAGGTCGCCTTGGTGACTGCAGTGGTCATGGCGATTTTGCCATACAGTGTGTACTATTCTCGGGCGATTTTGCCAGAAGCAGTTATGCTGGGGGTGATTGGGACAGCGCTACTAGCGTATGACTATTGGTTAGAGAAGAAGACACTTACAGCGTATCTAGTGGCACTGATGAGTTTGACATTAGCGGTGTTACTCAAGCCTTTTGTGGTGTTTTTGGCACCTTTGTTTGTTGCTTTGACCTGGTATAGACGTGGTTGGAAGGGATTTTTGGATTATCGCATCTATTTATTAGCAGGGTTATCTTTCGTTCCTTTTATTGCTTGGCGAAAATGGATTGAGCAGTACCCAAGTGGTATTCCTGCCAATGAATGGTTATGGAATGGCAATGGTATTCGTTGGCGACCAGCCTGGTTCCGGTGGTTGTTATGGGAGCGGCTGACTTTATTAATAGGCGGCATAATAGGGGCGTTATTTGGAGCAATCAATTTGGTTGCCTGGCGGAAAAAAGAAGTGGTGATTTACGCTGCTTGGTGGTTGGGTATGGTGGCATATTTGTCAGCAGTGGCAACTGGAAATGTCCAACATGATTATTATCAAGTGATTCTGGTGCCTATCGTATCGATCAGTATTGGCAGAGGGGTAATTATTGTTTACGACTGGTTGCTGAAACGATTTAGTGCCAACATAGCAGGTGTGACAGTGGCAATTCTTTTGATTGCAATGGAGTTAATTGCTTGGCAGCACATTAAAGGCTTTTATAATATTAATCATTGGGAATATGTAGAAGCAGGGCAGGCCATTGATCGTCTGACTTCTCCTGATGCCAAAATTATTGCTCCTGCGTTTACTGACACACAATTTCTTTTCCAGACAAACAGGACAGGTTGGGCATTAGGAAGTGATATAGATCAAAAAATTCGCGAAGGTGCGACACACTACGTGACGACGGTTGAAGACGATGAATTACGAAGCCTTCAACAACGTTTTACCACACTGGAAAAAGGCAAGCGATATACGATCTTGGATTTGCAACAACCTATTGCAACCAGTAGTGCTCAACTGAAGTGATATGAAAATCTTGATGCTTACTCCCTATTTGCCGTATCCTTTACTGTCTGGTGGCCAAATTAGAACCTACAATTTGCTCAAGAAACTAGCCAAAAAACACGAAATTACATTGTTTGCGTTGATAAAAGATCACAGTGAGAAACAGTACATCCCTGAGTTGGAAAAGTTTTGTAGTAAGGTACGAGTTTTCAAGCGCTCCAAGCAACCTTTTACACCACTGAATATTTTTCGCACGTTACTATCAAGTTTCCCTTTTTTGGTAATTAGAAATTATGTGCCGGAAACAATCGGTGCTATTGAGCAAGAACTTTCAGACGAGAAGTATGATTTGATTCATGCCGAAACATTTTACATGATGCCTCATTTGCCGCAGACAACAGTACCGACAATTTTGGTTGAACAAACTATTGAGTATTTAGGGTATGAAAGTTATGCAGCTAAGAGTAAGTTTCCCTTTCTCAAACAACTACTGGCGATTGATATCGCGAAGATTAAACGCTGGGAAAAATTCTATTGGCAATCATGCGATAAGTTGATTGTAATGAGCGAAGAGGATCGAGCATTTATCAGTCAAGAAATAGATAGCAGTAAAATTGAAGTGGTAGCGAATGGGGTGGATGCGGAGTGGTTTGAGGCGCATTCAACCAAACTGCCGAGCGAACCCACCATTTTATCGGTGGGCACATTCAAATGGTTGCCCAATGTTGAGGCAGTACAATTTTTAGTCAAAGAAGTGTGGCCAAGGATAAAAAAACAGATACCCCGCGCTCGACTGTGGATTGTTGGCAATGCACCAACTCAAGAAGTGCTTGAGTATCAGCAAACCGATAGTAGCATTACGGTAACAGGTGGTATTCCTGATATTCGTGACGCATTTAAGGGCGCACATGTGTTGGTAGCACCAGTGTTTAGTGGTAAAGGGACACGCTACAAAATACTCGAGGGAATGGCAAGCGGAACACCTATTGTGGCAACGACTATTGCGGTTGAAGGACTAGGTGTTACACACGAAAAGGAGATACTGCTTAGTAATACTGCTGATGGAATGGCCAACGAAGCGGTGCGATTATTAAGAGATGCCTCATTACGGGCATCACTAGCTGAAGCTGGAAAAAAATTTGTACAGACGCGATATGACTGGAAGCTGATTTCACAGCAGCTCGATCGGGTGTATCGTGAACTTGGGACGATTTGACATGTCAAAAACACGCAGTTCACTCACTATTATTCTTGTTAGTTACAACAGTAGCTTTTGGCTGAAAAAGACGCTTGAATCTCTTCAAGAATGGTATCTATCAAAAACAAAAACATTGGTGAAGGTAGTGGTGGTAGACAATGGCAGTGTTGACGATAGCCAAGAATTAGTTCGGCGCTCATACCGAGATGTAGAACTTATAGAATTACCAGAAAATGTGGGTTTTGCAGCAGCAAATAACAAAGCTCTAGCACATGTCGATACAACCTATGCAATGTTGCTAAACTCTGATACAGAGCTGACAACTGCGAGCAATCTGGATGTATTATTGGCATACATGGATGCACATGTAGAAGTGGGTGTGATCACGCCAAAGATAGTGCTTGAAAATGGTAGTATAGATCCCGCATCACATCGAGGTGAGCCAACACTTTGGGCTGCTTTTACCTACTATCTTGGACTAGAAGGTTTGTTTCCTCATAGTGAATGGTTTGGTCAATATCACCAATACTACAAATCACTTGAATCAATTCACGAAATTGATGCGTGTTCTGGTGCCGCGATGATCGTCAGGACGGCAGCAATGAAGAAAGTGGGCTTACTTGATGAACAGTTCTTTATGTATGCTGAAGATCTTGATTGGTGTCGACGTTTCCGTGAAGCTGGGTGGAAAATAGTCTTTAACCCAGATGTGAACATTATTCATCATAAGTATAAATCAGGCATTTCCAGCCTCTCTAAACAAACCGCAACCAAAACTCACCACTTGTTTTTTGACACAATGTTGCAATACTATGACAAATACTATCAAAACGCGTACCCCAAATGGGTTCGCTCTGTGATAGACATTGTCTTACAAATAAAAAAAGGAGCAGTATGACAACCGCCCACCATGAATTCATGATTACGCAATTGCGAGCTCGCAATGTGCAAACAACCCTCGAATCAATTGCTGTGATAGTTGCAGCATTTTTTGCTCTGGTAATCTTGCCACAGCTACTAATTCAATACGTATTTGCCGGTCAACAATTACTAGAACAACCTGCAGTCTTCAAGTTAATGCCCGTAGTAATCTTTGCGATTGGTGCTGGGTACTTTATCTATGCTGTCGTGATGAACATGATGCGTGAGATGCAAGCACGTAAACTTGAAAAAGAGTTGTTTGCTAACACATGGCCTACTGCAACAGAACAAGACAGTGTCAAAGCACTTCAGGCTGCCATGAAAGACATGGAAACTGCTACCAAGACCACTCGTTCTGCGAAAACAACCAAAACCAAGAAAGCTCGTCGTACAGCAAAGTAAACGAGACTAGCCTGCCATGAAAATCGGCGTCGATTGTCGACTCAGTGGGATCCGTCACGCCGGCATTGGTCGGTATATTCTTAACTTAATTTTGCGATTACCAGCACTCGCTCCGGAAACGGAGTGGGTGTTTTGGTTTAATGAGCAAAGTCAGGCGGATGAAGTTCCCGATGCACCGAATGTGCAAAAATGTGTTGTTACTGTTCCACATTATGGTCTTAGAGAGCAATTTGAAATGCCTCGACATTTTGCCGCGGCTCAAGTTGATGTCCTGCATGTGCCACACTTCAATGTGCCGTTATTCTATTCTGGCAAACTAGTAGTGACAATTCATGATTTACTGTGGCATCACCAACGTGGTACTCAAGTGACTACGTTGCCCTCATGGCAGTATTGGCTTAAATATGTAGCGTATCGACTGGTGGCTCGACATGCGATTACCCAGGCATCTACAATTCTCGTGCCTGCAGCTACCGTGCAACGAGAAATTGCTACCTATTATCCGGACCAGGTTAATAAAGTTATCGTGACAAAGGAAGGTGCTACGGCATTGTTAGATTCGCCAGTTAGTGTGAATCGGTCGACACACCATACTTTGTTGTACATTGGTTCGTTGTATCCGCACAAAAACATTGCAGTTGTACTGGAGGCTCTAAAGCAATCTCGAAGTTTGCAGCTGATTGTTATTGGTTCACGTTCTGTTTTTCAGTCAGCGGTTCAAGATCAAGCAAATCGGTTGGGAGTAGCATCGCAAATCGAGTGGGCAGGGTATGTTTCTGACGAAAAACTTGAGCCATATCTCAAAAAAGCCACAGCCTTGGTGCAGCCATCATTATCAGAAGGCTTTGGTTTAACCGGAATTGAGGCGATGGCGAGTGGTTTGCCGGTAGTTGCATCGGATTTAGCTATTTTCCGTGAAGTGTATGGTAGCGCTGCAGTATTTTTTGATCCAGAAAATGCCAATTCACTTGTGATGGCATTGGCTGAATTGACACTTGAAAAGCGTGAACAGCTTCGAAAAGACGGGCTTAGGTGGGTAGCACAGTATTCTTGGGACAATATGGCAAAACAGACACTTGCAGCGTATCAGAGGGTGTAGCTATATGACTCAACCTAAGGTAGCAATTGTCTATGATTGGCTGGATACTCCGGTTGGTGGTGCAGAGCAGGTGCTCCAAGCCCTACATATAGCTTTTCCTGATGCACCACTCTACACGTCGCAGCGCATCGAGTCTCGTACAACCTGGTTGAACGAATGGGATGTGAGAACTACCTGGTTGCAACTATTGCCAGAATGGTTGCGTCGACAACGATTTGTCATGCTCTTCAGCCCACTCGCGTTTGAAACACTTGATTTACACGAATTTGAAGTGATTATTTCGGTAACAAGTGCGACTGCAAAGGGCGTGTTGACTACACCCACACAATTGCATATTTGTTATTTGTTGACGCCTCCTCGATATTTGTATAGTCATCGTGCCATGTATTTTTCATCACCACTTTCTTCGTTTATCTATCGATATGTACAGGCCTCAGATCAAGTCGCCGCTAGGAGGCCAGATCTGACAGTACCCATCTCACATTTAGTTGCGGCGCGAGTACGAGAGTCATATCACTTTGCGCCAGCAAAAGTCATGTATCCGCCGGTTCGTGAAATAACAGGAAGTGAAATGCGTCAGATTTTACTACCAACATCGCCGTATGTTTTAGTTGTTTCAAGGTTGGTAGCATACAAACAGATTGATTTGGCAATCAAAGCTTGTGCACAACTGGGGAAACCACTGGTCATAATTGGTACTGGTCCTGATGAGTCACGGCTACGACAGATAGCAAAGGATGGTCCAGTTATTTGGCTTGGCCAACAGCCAGATGATGTAGTTGTGACAGCACTGACTGATGCCGAAGCCTTACTGATGCCTGGAATTGAGGACTTCGGAATAACCGCTTTAGAAGCAGCTGCTGTGGGGACACCCACGATTATGCATACAAAAAGTGGGGTAGCAGAAATACTTGACGCGAAACATGCCATCCATATTACCGAATCAACCGTCGAAGCGGTAGTTGCTGCGATCAGAAATCTATCTAGTACAAAAATGAATGCTAGTCAATTGAGGCAAATTGCACAAAAATATGGTACAACTAGCTTCGTTCGCCAGTGGCAAACGTATGTCACGACAGAGTGGCAGCACCACCAGGCAAACTCGCGAAAGGACCGTCATGAATCCACTTGATCACGCCTATGCTGTTATTCTAGCTGGTGGTGGCGGAACTCGGTTATGGCCGAAGTCGCGTACAAAGACTCCCAAGCAATTTCTCAAACTCACTGGTGAAGACACAATGCTCCAGGTCACAGCAAGTCGTTTTGCAAAGTTAGTTCCCTGGGAGCGGCTGATTGTTATTACAACCAAAGCGTACGTTGATGAGGTTAAAAAAGAGCTTCCTCTTATACCTATTGAAAACATTATTGCCGAGCCAGCAAAGAAAGATACAGCTCTCGCAATGTTAACAGCGGCACTATATGCCAAATCTCTGGATGCAGAGGCAATCTTGGTCAATGACGCAGCAGATCACGTCGTAGTCCGTGAACAGGAGTTTCTGCGTCTGATGCGAGCTGCAGTAGAAGTCGCTACTGACCCTCACTATCTAGTATCAGTTGGCATTACTCCTACCTATCCATCAAGCGCTTTTGGATACATTAAAGTTGGAGCCGAAGTGCGCAAAATGGCAGGTAAAGTATCAGTATTCAAGGTAGATAGCTTTACGGAAAAACCAGATACAGCAACCGCTCGAGCATTTATATCAACGGGCAAGTACTTCTGGAATGCCAACAACTATGTATGGTCAGCACAAGCACTCCAGGATGCTTTTGAACTGCATATGCCAGAGGTGTTCGAACTGACAAAGAAACTGCCAACATTGTCTGCTAAGGATTTTTTTGCACAATTGCCCAGCATTTATGAGAAGGCACCTTCAATTTCTATTGATTACGCCATTTCAGAAAAGGCTGATAATTTATTACTGATTCCTGGAGATTTTGGGTGGGATGATATCGGTGAATGGAAAGTTGTGTATGATTTGGGCAAAAAGAATGCTGATGGGACAGTGATTTTGGCTGAAGATCAAAAAGGCAAAACGCTTACTATTGATTCGAAGAATAACATGATTCACTTGAGCGATAGACTTATTGCTTTGGTTGGTATTGACGATATGATAATTGTTGACACTCCTGAAATTTTGATGATCGCGCCCAAGAAACGAAGTCAAGACGTCAAAAAATTGGTAGAGCGATTGAAAGAGGAAGATCAAAAAGAGTACCTCTAAGGCACTATGCAGTACGAACAGCAAAAACGTATTCTCGATATTGTGGTTGCACTTGGCCTGATTGTGCTCTTTTTACCGTTCTGGTTTGTGGTGCCGATTTTGGTATTTCTTGATTCGGGGTGGCCGATCTTGTTTTATCACAAACGGGTAGGCAAAGATGGTAAAGAATTTTATTTGTATAAGTTCAGATCCATGGTCAAAGATGCCGATGATATCTTGCATAAACGAGATAAGAAGCTGCTCGAAGAGTTTAAAAAAGGTGATTGGAAGATCCAAAACGATCCTCGCATCACCAAACTCGGTAAAGCCTTGCGTTCTCTGACAATAGACGAGTTTCCTCAGATCTACAATGTGCTCAAAGGCGACATGAGTATGGTGGGGCCTCGGGCGTATGTCCGTCGTGAACTTGATGAACAAAGCCAAAAATATCCGGAAACTAGAGAAATAATCAAAGATATTTTATCGGTTAAGCCTGGGATCACTGGTCCTTGGCAAACAGGTGGGCGCAACGAGGTGCCGTTTCCAATCAGGGCCAAGATGGATGCCGAGTATGCGCGCAATCGGTCAATCTTGAAGGATATTGAGATTTTAATCAAAACCCCCAAAGCTATGATTTCCAAGTGGTAGTCTATGTATTAGACTTGTGATGTATGCATGTACTTGAAAATGTCCGACAACCAGTTGACGCAACAGCAGAGTCACCTTCAGCTGCAATAATTGAGTCATTTCTCCAGGGTTGTGATGAGCTCGCAGAGAGCGATGCTCTCAAAGAGCTAGTTCGACGCACGATGGAGATTTTTCTCCAGCTTCATGAACTAGTTAACGACCCCAACACTAGAGAGAATGCTGCAAATGACAAGGCTGATTTGGTTTATGAGTTAGTTCTTCAGCAACTGGGTGCGAAAGACGCTGAAGATCTTGCGCGCAGGAATATCAAGCTTGAGAAAATTGAAGCAGTTGATCCTCGTACTGGCACCAACACTTTCAACGTTCTGGTGACATTTGGTGATCCTACTACTGGACCAACCACCGTGCTGATGGTGCATCACGATACTATTGCTACTCCAGATAATGATCATAGCTTATCGATCGACGAAGCTGGAAACTTAGTTGGACGTACTGTGCAGGATGACACCATACACGCCGCTGCCATGTTGGCAACCTTATCCAGAATCGAAATACCCATAACAGGGGCTGTGCAAGTGGATATCACTGATCATGAAGAGCTTGGTTGTCGTGGCAGTTCAGCTATGCTAGATGCCTTACTGAGCCTAATTTCCGCTAATCATCCTGTCGCATGCATTGCTTTAGAATCAGTTGGAGAAAAGCCAACTCTGGCAATTGGTCATCGCGGAAAGCATGCTGCATCTGTCAAAAGCGACCTTTTAAGTATTGAAAGTGTTGCAACAGCTGCAATGGATTTCTGTCGCCATTTGCGTGAGGTCCAGGAAAAGACGTATCGTCCTTCTCTTGAAAGACCGAGCATGCTTGGTCCAACCTCTGGTACTTCCACGTATGGTGGGGTGACAGCGGATGGCCTACGGGCAGTTCTCGATTTTCGAACAAACGAAGTGGTTCCCCCTGGTGAGGTTGAGGGTTGTTGGGAGACCTCGAACTCAATCTCCTCAGAGGAAAAGATGATCCGTCGAGGTCAGGAGCTGCTCCGGGAAGGCACCTGTCGCATCGAAGTTGACCAACATGGAACAATTCGTATCGAGAGTATTTCAACCAAGCGGCATCCTTCTGAGTATAATCTTGATCAAGACGAAACGATCATGCCGGTTTTATATGTGGTATTGCGTGTTTTGGAACAAACCAACTTTTCGTCGCGGGTACAGGCAGTAACCTGGGGTGAGAAAACCAAACAAAATAGCAACCCGGTTTTGGCAACTGTCACTGGCAACTGGGGACAGCTTGATACGGAAGTTCTGGTTGCTGCCATCTTTGATTTTCAGGCAAGTCCAGATACGTTTACCTCACAGACGGAACTAAGACTAGAAAAGGTAACAAACACAGACTGCGTAGTCACTGAGCCAGATCAGCGCATGGCTGAGCTGCTCAACTATTTGAGCGCAGAGGTTGGTGAGCAGGTTGAGACAATTACTGTTAAATATATGACCGATATTGCCACTCTGGTTGCCAGGCTTAAACAGCGCCAATCAACTGTATATGGTCTAGTGACAGGTATTGGTGAAATTGCTCGCTTACATGGAGTAGAGTCAGTCAGCCCTGCGGAAGTCCTCCGTTTTATAAATATGCTTCCCAAGTTACTAAACAAGATGCAATCATTACTGTCAGCGTGAAAGCTAAAAGCTAAGTTGCAGCATACGCCATTCATCAGCTATACTAGATGACTATGTTTGCTGCCACTCCATCTCCAGAAGAAACTTCTTTGCCAACTTGGTTGGAGACAAATGAGTCGGTGTTACCTGAAACTCTTGAAACACCAGTCGTAGAGGAGACGGTGTCAATCAAAAGGTCATTAGGTGATCGATTTGGCTTTCTTAAATCGAAGGCGGGTAAGATTTCTCTCATTGTAGGTGGTGTGCTCCTGGTATTGCTGATGATTGGCGTGGTGCTAGGTTTCTATACGTACAGCGTCGCACAGCAAATGATGGCTCAAGCCGCCGAAATCCAGACGACTGGTCGGGCAGCATATGACAGTTTTAAGGCTCAGAACCTACCCCAGACTGAAGCACAACTTAAAGATGTCCAGTCCAAACTACAAACAGTGCGTAGCACTTACTCAAAACTAGCTTTGTACAACGTCATCCCGATTGCGCATGGATACTACCAGGACGGTCTTCATGGTCTGAATGCTGCTGATGCTGGTATTGCTGCTTCTCTCAAGGCAGTTGAAGCAGTAACCCCATATGCGGATGTATTGGGTTTCGAAGGGGCTGGGACATTCACAGGTGGTACTGCAGAAGATCGCCTGAAAGTTGTTCTCCAGACACTCGATAAAGTCACGCCACAACTTGATGCAATTTCCGCTGATTTGGATACCGTCCAGAAAGAGCTTGGTCAAATTAACGAGAAACGCTATCCAGAGACCTTGAAAGGCAAAGCGATCCGCCCGAACATTGTGCAGGCCAAGGAAATGAGTAAAACGCTGGCGACTACCTTGGTGGATTACCGACCAGTCATTGAACAAATGCCGGCAATTGCTGGTGGCCGCGGAGAGCGCAAAAAATATCTTATTCTCTTCCAGAATGACAATGAGTTACGCCCCACAGGAGGCTTTTTGACAGCATATTCTGTCATTTATGTTGAAGATGGCAAAGTTACTCCAGATAAGTCTGATGACATTTATGAACTCGACAAGAAGTTCACCAAGAATTTGCCAATCCCAGATGCACTTGGTCGCTACCTCACCACCGAGAAGTACTGGAACCTTCGTGATATGAACACGTCGCCTGATTTCCGTGTGTCGATGGACCAATTTTTGCAAAACTATAAAACGGTTAAGGGTGAACCTCAAGATATCGACGGTATCATTGCCATCGACACCCAGGTGTTGATCGATTTACTGAAAGTGCTAGGTCCGGTAGAAGTACCAGGATATGGCACATTCAGTGCTGAGAATGATCCCAAGTGTGACTGTCCTCAAGTGGTGTATGCGCTGTCGGAGATTATTACTCGGCCAACTCCCTACATGCGGACTGATCGCAAAGGGATTCTAGGGCCCATGATGCGTGCCATTTTGACCAAGGCGTATGGTGCACCTCGCCAACAGTGGCCATTACTGTTTGAGAATGGCTTGAAGAATATCGCTGGTCGCAATGTCCAAATGTACTTTTTTGATGAAAATGCTCAACGTGCAGCAGAGCAAATCAACGCAGGCGGTCGTCTGATTCCACCTACAACCACCGATCAAGATTTCTTAGCTATCGTCGATGCTAATTTGGGTGGTGCTAAGTCGAATTTGTTCATTGATTATGAGGTGAAGCAGACTGTTTCTGCGCCAGAAAATGGTAAAATTACCAAAACTGTCGAGGTCACTTATACCAATCATCGTCGCGGTGATAACTGTAATCTTGAAGCCGGCTTACTGTGTCTTAACTCGACACTACGCGACTGGGCAAGATTGTATCTACCTCCCGGTGCTGAGCTGGTCGAAGCACAAGGCTTTACACAGCAGCCACTGACCTATTCTGAGATTAACGCAACGGTGATAGATGGCTTCTTTATCTTGGAACCAAACAGTCAAGCCAAAATTCGTCTTACCTACACTGTGCCTTATCTCGACACCAAGACCTACCGGATTAAGCTCTGGAAGCAAGGTGGTGTGAGCCCATTCAAGACATTACTTGATGTCAATGGTAGTGAAGAAGAAGTCTTGGTGGACAAAGATCAGATGGTAGAAGTTGCCTTCTAGAAAGGCTCTGTGAGTCGCCAAGCGCTCAATACTCGGGCTCTCGTGTTGAAGCGAGTTAGTACGGGTGAAGCTGATCGTGTCGTTACCTTATTGACCGAAGAACTGGGTAAAATTACCGTCATCGCCAAAGGTGCGCGAAATCTCAAATCTTCCAAGCGGGCAGTGCTTGAACTTGGCAATGTCATTAAGTGTCAGCTGTTGGTAAAAGAAGGGGCGATGTCCTTGCTTACGCAAGCGACACTGATTAGTGATTGTCACGTTATCCAAACTCGATTACCAAAGATTCGCCAGTTATGGCAGGTGTTGGAGATGATTGATGCGTTATTTGTGGCAGAGCTGCAGGATGCAGATATCTTTAATTTGGTGTTGAAAATTCGCGATGAAATTGTCTCGGAAGGTGCAACGACGGGGTTAGTGTTGTTGCAACTTGAGGAAGTGGTGGAGTTGCTTGGATATCAACCACTGAGGGAAACGCAGTACAGCTCATTGACGGAGTACGTATCAGCTTTAGCAGATCGGCAGCTGAAGAGTTGGGAGTATTTGAAACTGTAATACAAAATAGTACAAGTATCTGCTATGTTTAACCTGTATGCCCAAAGACAGAGAACCTCAAAAAAATGAGAGTACCAACCACCTAGATACCAGGTGGCAGAGGTGGGTGGCGTTTGTAAGAAGTTTATTTAAGGGTGAGAGGAAAAGATCTTCTCTTCCATATTCAGACGAGCCAGCCTATGGATTTGCCAACTTCTTTGAGTCCCAGCCAAAGGTTGCAGAAATACTGGGGGAAATACGAGATACGTTATACAACTATCAGGATACAGAACGAGAAAGACGGTTGCTCAATTTACTGGAAACGGCATTAAGCTTGCATGATAAGACCTCAGATGATGCGGTTTTGGCGAAAGAAACCATTATAGATCCCATTATGCAGAGAAAACTTGAGCGAAAGCGAGCCATTCCCGCTCGATCAGCTCAATACCGCGAGTTGGTAAAACGACATCTCAACGATATGCAGGGAATGGTGACGAGTGTTGACTATATTGAAACCCTTACCTATTGTCAGGAATTGCTACGTGAACTGGATCAACTAATCGCTGCTGATCACACTTGGCCTCAAGAATTAAGAAGCATACGACAAAACGTGCTCTTTCTTAAGCAATCAGTTATTGCTAATAAAACTGCCTTGCTTGGACGAAAAAAATGAGTAGTCGTACTGGAATGTCCCTTTGTCGTGATATACTTAACACACTGGTCTGGCAACCAGTCTTAACACATTTTTTCAAAAGTGCTCGCAGTTTTCGATAGATCTCTGTGAGAACTAGGGTGGAACCGCCCACACGTCTCTGCTTAGCCCGCAAGGCACCGGGTCCCTAGGCAATCATGATTGATGCCTGGGGCTTTTTTGTATACGCTGATCTCAGGCAAGAAAGGGTTCTATGACAGACACTTCTGTCAAACTAGATGACATCGTTGCTTTGGCCAAACGCCGCGGCTTCGTATTTCCTACTTCGCAGATTTATGGCGGGTTAGCCAATTCCTACGACTACGGTCCTTTGGGTGCTGAATTGCTTCGTAATATTCGTAACTTGTGGTGGACTCACTTTATTCACCGTCGTACCGACATGGTTGGTCTCGACACCCAGATTCTCCAACATCCTGAGACTTGGGTGGCGTCTGGCCATGTGGCTTCTTTCAGCGATCCGTTGGTGGAGGATACGGTTAGTCACAAGCGCTATCGGGCAGATCATCTAATTGAGGCTTGGTTAGCGAAGCACACTGAGGTAATGGGTGTATCAGTAGAGGATATGAAGATCGACGAGATGGCTACTTTTATCTCAGAGCATCACATCCTCAGCCCCGATGGTAACCCCGTCACGGCACCCAAGAGTTTTAATTTATTGTTTGAAACAGCTATTGGCACCGTCACGGGTGAGAAGTCAAAGGTCTACCTCCGCGGTGAGACGGCCCAAGGCATTTTTGCCAACTTCAAGCAAATTCTCGACAGCACTCGTGTGCAACTGCCGTTTGGGGTGGGTAACATTGGACGTAGTTTCCGCAATGAAATCACTACGGGGCAGTTTGTCTTCAGGACGATTGAGTTTGAGCAGGCCGAGATTGAGTACTTTTTCAATCCTAATCAATCTAAATGGGAAGATGAGCTCGCTAAGTGGAAAGATGCCATGTGGGAGTTTGTGACGCAACAGCTAGGTATCAAGGCAGAGAACTTGCGTTGGCGTCAACACACCGACAAAGAACGCAGTCACTACAGTAAAGATACCTACGATCTGGATTATAACTTTAGTTTTGGCTGGAAAGAACTCTGGGGTGTCGCATATCGTACGAACTACGATCTCAAGCAGCATCAAGATCACTCGGGCCAAAGCCTCGAGTACACCGATCCACAATCGGGTGAGAAGTTCTTGCCCCACGTCATCGAGCCAGCCGTTGGTATCAATCGGTTGTTTCTGATGATCCTGACCGATGCCTACTGGTTCGACGACTCCAAACAACGCACTGTCCTGAGGTTGAATCCGGCACTGGCCCCATACCGAGTGGCGGTGATTCCCTTGCTCAAGAACAAGCCAGAGCTCGTGGCTAAGGCACAAGAAGTCTTCACTCAATTATCCGCCACCATGCGTACTGCTTGGGATAATCGGGGGAACATTGGTAAGGCATATCTGTATCAAGACGAAATTGGTACACCTGCCTGCGTCACGATTGACTTCGAGACGCTTACCGATGGAGCAGTGACTGTTCGAAATCGCGACACTGCCGAGCAGCAGCGCGTGCCCATCACCGAACTTGAGCCCTACCTCGCAAACATGGTAAGCTAAACGTCTATGAAGCAAAAACTCCCGCTTATTATTGGTGCTATCGTAATTCTTGTACTAGTAATCGGCGGGGGTGTTTTTCTAGCAACTCGTGGTGGTAAGCCTACTGAAGATGCAAAAGTGGCTGAGAAAAAACGCAAGTCTGCTCCTGTCAATACTATTTCAGTCGCTGAACGACCATATTTGCAGATTGTTCCAGAAGTAGATGGACACAACATTACGTTCAAAGTTTTGAGTGTTCCCAAAACTGCCAGCACTGTTGAGTATGAAATTGAGTATCAGGCAGGTTCACTCTTGCAAGGTGCTTTTGGTGAGCTCACATTGGGCACGCTACCAGCGAGCAAGACCATTTTACTTGGTAGTTGTAGTGCTGGTGGAGCCTGCACATTCCATGAGGACGTACGAGGTGGTTCTATTACTACTCGCTACGATGCAGCTGAAGCGTATGCCCTGAAGTCTGATTGGAAGTACATAGATAACAAGGCTAAGGAAGCGGCATTTAGTTCAAAAGATGCCAAGTTCCAGATCGAGTCAGATGGTTTGAAAACCGTGCGATACCTGGTGATCTTCAACACTGCTGGTTATCCTGCTGGTTTGTCTGGGACTCCCGTTTCTGATCCATATTCTCTAACGTCTAGCTCAAGCCTCAATGGACAAGTGAAGCTGACTATGCGTGCCAACGAAGAGGGCAGCCTGAAAATCCAAGGTTGGGACGGTCAGAAATGGCAGAGTTTTGAGACAGCAGTAGATGGCAAAACGGCTACAGCAACCGTGCCACTCATGGAGCTCTACGTGGTGACGAAGTAATACCTCATTTAACTGAGGTACCTTCCTCTTTTTTTGCCTTAGGTTTTGCTATCTCAATAAATACGTATTTGAGATTGTATTGATATGAGCTTTGAAAACGGGGAATTGTCGTTAGAAGTGTCAGCAGACGTCTAGCGGCAAATGGTTTTCCATTTTTATTTGAATAGTAATCGATGGCTCGCTGAACGCTCACACTTGATTCTTCCAGTTCGCTACTAAGCCTAACTTGCTGTTCCAGCAGAAGGCTGTATTCTTCGATTCTTTGTCTGTTAACTTTAGTAATTATTCTTTTTATTGAATTAATAAGGTTTGTAGTATACAAAAATGCGGTTGCAGATAATGAGGCTGCTGAGGAAAGAAACAGTTGACCGATTCTAGCCTCCATGTCAGGTGGGATTGGATATGTGGAGAAAAAAATGGTCGTAATAATCGAAAAAAAGAGCCCTAAAATAATAGCACTTTCTTTACTCAAGTAATTCAACCTTTTTTTAACGTTTTCTAGTTGTGCTGCGATACGTAAAAATTCTAAAACAGCCTCGCTCAGTTGCTCATTTGACTTGATTAACTGATCTAATACATTTAGCGAGGGGGAATCAATCTCAGCAAGTTCGCCATCGTGAAAAAGCTCATCTTTCTCACTTTCCCGATTTGCCCCTTCTGCTATAGCAATCATCGCTTCTTCTTCTTGCAACAGTTCTTTTCCTAGTAAGGTGGGCATAGATCCTTATTAACAGATCAATATTATAAACTAAATCTCCCTCTTTACATCTGCTACCAGATGGTGTTTACTAAATATATGCCAGTTGGTAAAAATTGGTAAAAAAGCTTATAAAAATGTTCATCGGGCGCTTTTATCACACCATTGAGACGAATAATCGCCTCTCGCTGCCCAAAACATTTCGTGAGTACACCACCAACTGGATACTGACGAGAGGTTTGGATGGGGGACTATTTGGTTTTCCCGCCCAGGACTTTCAACAGAAAATTGCGGAGCTCTCGGAGCGCACCTTCACAGTGAAATATAATCGTGACTTTGTTCGTCTTATGACAAATGACGCCGTCGAAGTCGAGGTTGACAACAATGGTCGAGTACAACTGCCCGAGTACTTGATTGAGTTCGCCAAACTTCAGAAAAATGTGGTAATTGTAGGCAGCTTTTCCTGGATTGAGATCTGGGACGTGCCTCTCTATCACACGTATGTCGATAACTTGGAGAGCCAAGCAGAAGATATTGCCGAACACATGACAGATTCACCTGATGCAACACTCAAACAACACCATGCATAAAACCGTCTTACTTCATGAAGCCGTCGATGCCCTACAAGTAGAGCCAGGTAACTGGTACATAGATGCGACTTTCGGTCGAGGAGGACACACTCGTGAAATCTTAAGCCGAGGTGGCAAAGTGCTTGCACTGGATGTAGATACTGAAGCAATTGAGTACGGTCAAACAGAGTTCAAATCAGCAATTTCTGCAGAACAAGTAGTGTTGCTACGTCGCAACTTCTCTGAACTAGCAGCAGCGGTTAAGTCAGCTGTTGGTAACTCAACATTCGCACTCGATAATTTACGCGGGATTTTGTTTGATTTTGGGACAAGTTCTGATCAACTTCTCGCCGATCACCGTGGTTTTGGCTTCACAAGTTCAGCCCCTCTTGATATGAGGATGGATGATCGCTTGGGTGTGACCGCCGAAGATTTGCTCAGGGTCTTGCCGGTTAAGCAGCTTGAACAACTCTTCAAAGAACATGGCGAGTTTGCGGCGTACCGACTAGCCCCCACCATCAAAAAGTGGATTGCTCGTTTTTCGGCTGCAGAGCACCCAAGTGCTCAGGAATTAGCTGATTTGATTGCTAAACACAATCCTCGCACTGGTCATCTGCATCCCGCTACCAAGATTTTTCAAGCATTACGAGTGGCAGTGAATCAAGAAATGGACGTCATATCTCAGGTCTTAGTTCAGATTCCAAATTTATTGAAACAAGGACGAATTATCACGATTGCATTTCACGAAGGGGAAGACCGCTTGGTTAAGCAACAGTTTGTTGCTTGGGAAAAATCAGGATATGGTCACCGCATTAACAAAGACGTACTAACACCAGGTGCTGTTGAGCTCGAGGAAAATCCTCGCAGTCGCAGCGCAAAACTAAGGATATTTGAAGTATGACATACCGCACCACTGCACTGTACTATGGTTTGCTCATTGCCATTGTAGTTATTCAGGCGTTAAGTACAGTAATCACTTCTGGGACGGCTTTGGCATCTCAACAATCTGTCGCAGATCTACAAAAAAATAAGGCAGACTTACTTTCTGAACGTCAGGATTTGGAGCGAACGTTGGCATACCAACACTCGCTGCTTCAACTTAAGTCAAGTTCTGTGTATAACCAATTCCAGCCTATTGAACAGGTTGCTGCAGTGACAGCACCTACCACCGTGGCTTTGCGATGATTCAATCAACAGCGGAACATTTAGCACCGGAGAGACTCCAGGTGATGGTGGTTGTATTTATATTGCTGATGATTGCCATAGTTGTGCGGCTAAGTTACTGGCAAATAATTAGGGGTCCTGTTTTACGAGCAGAGGCGAAATCCCAATACGAAAAACTGATAATTACTCAAGGTAAGCGAGGAAGTATCAAAACTGCCGATGGGTATACCGTGGTGATGACAGAACAGCGATATCGGTTATTTGCCCAACCACATTTACTTACCACTACCCCATCAGAGGTAGCAAGACAATTGGCACCGCTCGTACTTGATTTAGCCCCTGTTTCGGCTTCAGTTTCTGCGGCAACTCAGTTACGACAAATCGAGGATACTTTAGTAGTGAAGTTGTCCAGGCAGGGAGCAAAGTGGGTGATGTTGCTAGATGGACTTGATGAAGTGCATCGTAGTGCGGTCAAGCATCTTGAAATTACAGGTGTAGGCACAGAACCATATTTTGCGCGAGCGTATCCAGAAGCATCTTTAGCAGCACAAGTGGTAGGGTTTGTTGGAAAAAATGAGGGAGGAGATGATGTGGGATATTTTGGAATAGAAGGCGCGTTGGATCGTGAGTTGAGTGGAGCATTTGATCGCCGCATATTGCCTCGAGTATTACCTGGTTTAAAGCTTCCAAGCAGTTTATTAGCTTCAAGACCTCAGGATGGTCGTGACATTACGTTAACGATTCGACGAGATTTACAACATATCGCAGAGGAAAATTTGGCGTATGGATTAGAGCAGTACGGTGCCAAAAGTGGCGAAATTATTATTATGCAACCCCAAACCGGTCACATTTTGGCAATGGCAACTGCTCCTGGCTATGATCCTGCTGCGTTTGCTGATTTTGATGCACAACTCTATAAAAACCCTGCGGTTTCCAGCGGATATGAGCCGGGATCTACCTTGAAAACACTGACCGTGGCAGCTGGAATCGATGCAGGCGTCATTACGCCAGAAACACAGTGCCCGCAGTGTGATGGTCCTCGCAAAATTGCAGGTTTCACCTTGAAGACGTGGAACAATGAATATCATCCTAATATCACCATGACCGAGGCAATCGCAAAGTCGGACAATACGGCAATGATTTTTGTAGCAGAACAGTTGGGATCTGAAAAGTTAAAGAGCTATCTTCAGAAATTTGGTTTAGGTCACGAAGCTGGAGTTGAGTTGCAAGAGGATACTTCACCACCATTTCCAGCACAGTGGGGCCCTGTAGAGTTGGCGACGATTTCGTTTGGCCAGGGTATTAGTACGACAAGCCTGCAAGTCTTGAAAGCTATTAATGCAATTGCCAATCAAGGGAAAGTTGTCCGACCTACGCTTATCAAAACAGCAGAAGACTTCAATACAGGTGAAATCCTGATGAGTGAACCAGTAATTGAATCAGAACCAGTCTCTGCCCAGACAGCGCAAAAAGTAACTGAAATGATGGTGTATGCAGCTCAAAAAGGTGAAGCGCAATGGATTGCGTCGAATGATCATTGGGTGGCAGCCAAAACTGGTACATCTCAAGTTCCGATTCCGGGTGGCTATGCTACAGATAGGACCATTGCGACATTCATAGGATTTGCTCCACCTGATCACCCCGAGTTTATAATGTTGGTGAAGTTGGTTGAGCCAACATCCTCCCCATGGGCAGCAGAGACAGCGGCCCCGCTCTGGTATCGAGTGGCAAAAAAGGTATTTTTAGTAATGAATATTCCCCCTGATAAATCAATTTTGAACTAGGCTATAATCAATCATTCATATGCTAGCTGAATTGCTCTATTGGCTCAAAAGACCTGTTCACATAATCAAGACAGGTTTGTTCAATGGTCTGCCAGCAATGATTAGAAATGGCTTTCCTCAACGTAAACTCCAGATACTTGCTATTACTGGCACAGATGGGAAAACCACCTCGGCGACGATGCTCTACCACGTACTGAAGTCGGCAGGGTATAAGGTGGGTCTTATTAGTACAGTTGCGGCGTACATTGGTGATCGACAATTTGACACAGGATTTCACGTTACTGCTCCGCTGCCAAGTCAAGTATTCTCGTTCATGCGAGAGATGGTGCGTGAAGGTTGCACACACTTGGTAATCGAAACAACCTCGCATGGTATTTATCAATCACGCACCTGGGGATGGCGACCAAATCTAGCTGGACTGACCAACATTGCTCATGAACATCTTGACTATCATCTAACGTATGAGCGATATGTGGCAGCTAAGGCCTTGTTGTTAAAATCAGCTACTGTGGCAGTGATAAATGCGGATGACCAATCACACGCCAAGGTGCGTAAAGAACTGCGTGGAAATGCAGCACAAGTTGTGGAGTATTCAGTTCAAGACACATTACCCAAAGTAGTAGCGCAAGCGATTGATGATCGATTTCTTGAGCCATACAATCACTCGAATGCGCGACTTGTGTATGCATTGGCATCTCGGGTTGGTGTCACACCGGAGCAAGCGGCAGCAGGATTTGCGACTTTTACTGCTGTTCCTGGCAGAATGGAACGTGTCCCCAACAAAAAAGGCTTAGATATTGTGATCGACTTTGCACACACCCCTCAAGGATTGGAAAATGCACTCACAGCACTTCAAATGCAAAAAAAACAATCGAAATCAAAAATAATTGCTGTATTTGGATGTGCTAGTGAACGTGATCGTGGCAAACGTCCCATGATGACAGCTATCGCGTGTGATTTAGCAGATTACGTTATTTTGACGGCTGAAGACCCACGTCAAGAAGATATCTGGAGTATTATTCGTGAAATGAAGGAACAGCTGACGACGGGTCATAACAAAATTCTCACAATTGCCGATCGACAAATGGCTATTACCTTTGCTATCACTGAATTGGCGAAAAAAGGAGATATCGTTGGGATTTTTGGTAAAGGCCACGAAGCAAGTATGTGTATTGGTACTACCGAATATCCATGGAGTGATCTGGGAGCCGTTAAACGGGCTCTTGGTGAAGCTTCAACGACTTCTTAGAAAGATACCATGGCAAAACAAGTTGTAGTGATGGGCGGTGGAACCGGAACATTTCCCGTGATCCAGGCGTTTAAACAAATAGGAGCATCAATCTCAACGGTGATAGCTGTTTCAGACTCGGGAGGTTCGACGGGGCGTATCCGAGATGAGTTTGGTTTTCAGGCTGTGGGTGATTTGCGCCAGTCATTGGCAGCTCTTGCTGAAAATCAAGGTGAGGAGTGGATTCGAAACATTCTATTGTATCGATTCAAGAAGGGTGAGGGTCTCAAGGGTCATAACTTGGGTAATCTTATTCTAACTGCCTTGCAAGATATGACTGGTGATACGACTCAAGCTTTAGAAATTGCCGAAAAAGTGTTCCGTATCGATGGCACGGTCATTCCAGCGACTAAAGAAAATGTCCAATTGCAGATCAACTACAGTGATGGAACTATGGCAGTGGGTGAGCATATTTTGGATGAGGATAGTGCCAAGCCGAAAAAAGTAAGTTCCGTTAGTTTACAACCTCCCGCCCAGCTGAATCCACAAGCTGCCGACGCACTGGGAACTGCTGATTTGATTGTGATAGGACCAGGTGATTATTATGCTAGTTTGATGGCGGTGCTTGTTGCTGGCGGGACGAAAGAAGTCTTCGCACATATTTCTGGTAAGGTGCTGTATGTCCTCAATTTAATGACTCGCAACACCCAAACTCCAGATATGTCAGCACATGATCATATCGCTGGTATCGAGTCTGCATTGGGTCGACCAGTGGACTACATACTGATTAATACTGAAGTCATCGATGATCAAACATTGAAGTACTATGCCGAAGAACACGAGTATCCTGTGGTTGATGATATGGGTGATGATCCCCGAGTTCTACGTCGATCGGTGATTGCCAATGAAGTATTCCAAACATCAGAAGTTGATACTGCACATCGATCACTGCTCCGACATGACTCTAGCAAACTCTCGCCTGTATTTCAGGAAGTACTCACATGACAGTTCCTTTGTGGCAGTCATTTGACCAGTGGCATTTAGTTGGGATCAAGGGTGTGGCGATGACAGCTTTAGCTCAGTGTTTGGCGGCAGCCGGCAAACGAGTAACTGGCGTTGACGTGTCGGAAGATTTTGTGACCAAAGAAGCACTCGATCAGTTGTCAGTACCAATTGGTACTGATTTTTTGGCGCCTTTGCCGCCAGATACAGATGTCGTCGTCTATACGGCAGCGCATCAAGGTAAGTTTAATCCTCAAGTGGTGCGGGCAAATGAGCAAGAAATTCCGACGGCCTCACACGCAGAAGCACTCAGCTGGATGTTCAATCAGAAAGAAGGGATTGCAGTTTGTGGCGTCGGTGGTAAATCAACTACCTCAGCAATGATTGCCTGGATCCTCGAAAAAACCGCTCACACGCCAAGTTATGCGATAGGGGTAGGTGGGATCCCAGGTTTGCTTGGTACTGGTGCGTGGCGCGAGACGAGTCAAGTTTTCGTGGCAGAGGCAGACGAGTACGTGATCGACAGTACAGCACCTAGCAGAGGCGAACCAATCACTCCTCGCTTTTCTTTTTTGCGACCACAGACGATTGTGTGTACCAATCTGGAGTTTGATCATCCCGATGTGTATCGAGACTTTGCTCATACACTAGAAGTATTTGGAACTTTTTTTGAGACAGTACCGGCTGATGGGCAGATCATTATGAATGTCTCCCATCGAAAAGCCGCTGAAGAAATTCGAGCAATACATCAACTAAAAGTACAGTACACCTACTTTGGTGACGATGCCACTGCGGATGCACGACTTATTGGTGATGTTGTGGCAAATGCAGGAATGACAGAGACCGACATTCTGGTCTTAGGACAGCCAGCTACCCTGCGGTTGCAACTACCCGGTCGCTTTAATCTATTGAATGCCTTAGCAGCGGTGTTGGCAGTCCAGAAATACGGTGTAACAGTAGCTGCTGCAGTTGAGGCGTTGACATCTTTCCGTTCCACTAAACGTCGTGCTGAATATATTGGTCACTATCGAGGAGCAAAACTGTATGACGACTATGCTCATCACCCGCATGAAGTGCGAGCAATCATTCATGCTTATCGAGAGTGGTTTCCTGAATCTCGGTTGATGGTGGCTTTTCAATCTCATACCTTTTCTCGGACCAAAGCTTTATTTGCTGACTTTGTAACGGCGTTTGATGAAGCAGACGAAGTGGCAATGATCGATATTTTTCCCTCAGCACGGGAGGCACTTGATCCTACGGTGACAAGTGATTTATTGTGTGATTCGATCAACACACACGCAGGTGCTCACAAAGCAACGAATTATCATACTTTGCCGACGCTAAGGGAGATATTGGTCACAAAATTAGAGAAAGGTATGGTGTGTTTGACGGTAGGTGCAGGTGATATTTATCATGTGTATGATGGACTGAAACTAGATTGATAATTTATGACAGCATGGCAAACTAAGATTATTACTGACTTTCCTACATTATCTTGGCAACTTGATTTTGACTTGTCGACGATTACTTACTTCAAGTTAGGTGGAGTAGCCGAGCTTTTTCTTGATGTTGATACACTTGTGGTACTGCAACACGTTTTAGTGTGGTGTCAGGCGGAAAATTGTCCAGTTACCGTATTAGGTGGAGCAAGTAACGTAGTGGTTTCTGACAAAGGAATTGACGGTATTGTGATAAGAGTAGCCTTTCGCGAGATCGTTTTTAATACAGAAGATCCACATCGGTGTGTGATCGGCGCAGGTTGCAAGACTGCCACCGCCGTTCGCCAAGTAATTCAAGCCGGCCTAAGTGGGCTAGAGTATTTTTTGGGGGTGCCCGGTACGATAGGTGGTGCAATTTTTAACAATGCACACTACATGGAGCACCTGATAAGCGAATATGTGACACGTGTCCAAGTCGTTGATATTGAGGATGGTTATGTCCAGTGGTTGGATGCCGAGCAGTGTGATTTTGAGTATGACCATAGCCGCTTCCAAACGAGTAACGAGATTATTTGGGCGGTGGAGTTCCGATTGCCCGATGGGGATGAGGCAACTTCACAAGCATTGATCAAGCAGGCAACGCAGTACCGAGCAAGCACACAGCCGCTCGGAGTACCTAGTTCAGGCTGTATTTTCCAAAATCCGCCCAACACAGACGAACTCAAATCGCGTTTTCCTCAATTTGCCCATCGTAGTCATGTGCCCGCAGGTTTTTTAATTGATCATGCAGGCCTCAAAGGCACGCGAATTGGCGATATTGAGGTAAGTCAGGTCCATGCAGCATTTATGGTCAATACAGGAAACGGTACCGCTCAGCAAGTTAAAGACCTTATTGAACTAGTGAAAAAACGCGTATTTGAGACATTTGGTGTACACTTGCAGGAAGAAGTCTTCTACTTGGGGACTACCTAATATGAGTACCTTCTTAATCACGGGGGGAACCCCACTCTATGGTTCCGTACGAGTTGGTGGCGCAAAAAATGCTTCCTACAAACTGATGATTGCGGCATTGTTAGCTGATACACCATCAAGGTTGCTGAATTTCAGTCATATCAGTGATGTTGAACGTGTGGCACAGATTATTACCGAATTAGGTGCGACAGCACATCAGGTGGGTGATAGGGCATACATGGTAGATCCGAGTGCATGGAGTGATGCCAATGTAACTGAAATTAGTGCCAAGCACGGCGCGGCTTCTCGAGCATCAACCTTATTTATTCCTGTGCTACTGGCACGACATGGGCGGGCAGTTGTGCCACAACCTGGTGGTGACAAAATTGGCCCTCGGCCATTGGAACGGCACTTCGAAGGCTTGCAGGCACTGGGGGCACATGTTGAAGTGCAGGGTGACACAATCGTCACGACAGCTGAAAAACTACATGGTGCGACCTATCGATTTAGCAAAAACTCTCATACTGGCACCGAAACGTTGGTGATGGCCGCAGCACTTGCTGAAGGGCAAACCATTTTGGAAAATGCTGCCGAGGAGACAGAAGTTGATGATCTGATTGGATTTCTAAATGCAATGGGTGCTGATATCAAACGAACCGCACCACGTACCATTACCATCAATGGTGTTCCACAACTACATGGAGCCATTTATCGGGTGATGCCAGATCAAAACCAGGTTGTGTCATTTGCGTGTGCAGCTTTAGCGACAAAAGGTGACGTGATTGTTGAGAATGCTCGAGCAAAAGATCTGACCGCCTTTTTGGCAAAGCTGGATGAGATTGGTGCTGGTTATGATGTGGGTCACTTCGGTATTCGCTTCTACTACACACAACCCTTGCGAGCTACGGACGTTACTACTGCGATACATCCAGGCTTTAAGACCGACTGGCAGCCTCTTTGGGTGACGATGATGACCCAGGCTCAGGGAATTAGTGTGGTGCATGAAACGGTACATCGACAGCGGTTCGGTTATCGTGATGAACTGCAGCAAATGGGAGCAAGCCTCGAGACTTTTCAACCTGAAGTGGATAATTGGGACAGTACTTACAACTTCAATCTTGATGATGACTCAAGACTGGAGCCACATGCGTTGCGAATAACTGGGCCAACTGCGCTGACAGGTGGTCATTTTGCCGTCAAAGACCTTCGTCACGGAGCGACATTGATGGTGGCTGGCATAATTGCAGCTGGTCAGACAATTCTTGATGATCCTACCGATCATATTGATCGAGGTTACGAACGTCTTGATGATCAACTTAGTGCCATGGGCGCAAAAATTGAACGACACTAGCAATTCAATCCGTTGTAAGATAACTACACATGAACCAACTTGCGACTTTTCTTGGCATTCTACTTTTCTCCTTTATTGTCACTAGTGTTTTAATCGTGCCCTTTATCAATACCTTATACCGTTTAAAGTTTCAAAGAGCCAAGCAAGTTACTCGAGATGCCTTTGGTGTATTGACGCCAATTTTTGACAAATTTCATGGACACAAAGTGGGAGTACCAGTCGGAGGTGGTTTGCTGGTAATTATGGTCGTATCGATTTTGTTTGGTTTAATTGTGCCGTTGATGCAGTTTGCAGGACTGAATATTACCGGTGTATATAGTAACTACCAGGCTGAAATTAACATCATCTTCTTTACTTTTTTGTCATTTGGTTTGCTTGGTCTCTATGATGATATTAAAAAATTCTTTCAGTTCGAAAAAAGTGGCTTTTTTGGCATGCGACTACATCAGAAGTTAGTACTACAAGTGATCTTGGCAGTCATAGTGGCTTGTATGCTGTACTTCAACTTGGGAATTTCAATTCTCAACATCCCGTTCATTGGCACATTTCAACTCGGCTTATTTTATATACCATTTGCTGCTTTTGTAGTGGTGGCGTTTGCCAACGCCGTCAATATTACAGATGGGCTTGATGGTTTGGCATCAGGCGTTTTGATGATCTCGCTATTTGGATTAATGTTTTTGTCAGCCTCGATTTTGGATGTAGCTTTGTCAACCTTCTTGGCATTATGGATTGGTGCTTTGATCTCTTTTATCTACTTCAATGTGTATCCGGCGCGGATGTTTATGGGTGATGTTGGTGCGTTGGCTTTTGGCGCGACGCTGGCTGTGGTCGGCTTACTTCTGGGCAAAGTGATTGCGTTGCTGGTGATTGGGTTTATTTTCGTCTTTGAAATTTCTAGTTCATTTATCCAACTGATGTCAAAGCGATTTTTGAAAAAAAAGATTATTCCTGCCGCGCCTTTTCACTTGTTCTTACAGAAGTATGGCTGGGAAGAGCCTAAAATTGTCCAACGGGCGTGGGTGGCACAAATTATTCTCACGCTATTTGGTCTATGGCTCGCCGTCATTTAAACGTTAGCTTGTTTACGTCTAGTCGAGTGTTATTAATCTTGATTCTTGTTTTGAGTGGACTAGGTTTGTTTTTCGTTTTGAATGCGTCTTTATACGAGTCGTACGTCACCTTTAATGATCCATATTTTTTGTTCAAACAGCAAGCATTTCACTTTTTGTTAGGTATTGGGGCTTTAGCAATCGGTTATTTGATGCCCACAAAGGTGTGGAGTACTCTAAGCCCGTGGTTGTATGGCCTTAGTATCTTACTGTTGATTGCGATTTTCATTCCTGGAATTGGCAGAGAACTAAATGGAGCACACCGGTGGATTTCAATTGCCGGTTTTATTTTCCAACCAATTGAAGTGGTAAAGTTTGCAACAGTCGCGTTTTTTGCCATGTGGATGAGTCGACATCAACGATTAGTCCCTTTTCTCGCTTTAACTGCAATTCCGGCAGGTTTAGTACTGCTTCAACCTGATTTGGGTTCAGTTCTCATTTTGCTTAGCATTGCTGGCGCACAGTATTATGTGGCGGGTGGCCAATTCAAACATTTACTAGGTGTGGGAACTGTTGGCATTGTGATTTTGGCCATATTAGTATTGGCAGCACCATATCGACGCGAAAGACTATTGACCTACCTTAACCCTGAATCTGACCCATTGGGAGCAAGCTTTCATATTAGACAAATAACACTAGCCTTGGGAAATGGCGGGGTGTTTGGTCAAGGAATTGGTCAGTCTCAACAAAAGTATTCATACTTGCCTGAGCCGAGCACTGATTCAATTTTTGCGGTAATAGCTGAAGAAGTGGGTCTTGTTGGCTCGTTACTACTGATAGGGCTCTACATAGCTTTTTTTGCGACAAGTTTGCGCGTCATTATTACCAGTGAACTTGATAAAACCGCACAATTATTAAGTTTTGGCATATTGACATGGTTAACAGCCCAAACTGTGCTTAATCTGGGCGCTGTGGTGGCACTGGTTCCACTTACGGGGGTGCCACTGCCTTTTTTCTCATATGGAGGGACAGCTCTCATCATGATTTTATTTGCTAGCGGCGTACTATTGCATGCCAGCCGACACGGGACAGTATCGCGAAAATCCAGTACACTACAGTCAGCATCATGACAATACTTATACCCGGTGGTCACCTCACACCTGCATTGGCACTTATTGAGTACTTGGAAGAAGCACGTAGCGACGTACAAATAGTGTTTGCTGGCAGGAAATATAGCCAAGATCAATTACTCCAAGAGAGTCATGAGAGCCATGAAGTGGGACAACATCGTAATACTCGATTTGTGCTATTTGCCGCACCAAGGGGAGTGAAATCGGTGCTAAGTTTGTTCAGAATGTTGAAGGCAGTTTGGCAAGCATTCTCACTTATTCAAGATGAAGAAGTTGATGTGCTTGTTTCCTTTGGGGGGTATCAAGCAGTCCCGTTTGCAGTTGCTGCAGCAGTCCGAGGTATTCCTATTGTTACGCATGAACAGACACGTGTGATTGGGTATGCAACACGATTTATTGGCCAATTCGCACAGCGAATTGCCCTTAGTTTTGAATCATCACGGAGTTTACTACCACATTCACTCCAACACAAAGCATATGTAACGGGTAATCCATTGAGGCCAGGTTTACGTAAGCTGGCTTCACAGCCAGGCTGGTGGTGCCAGGATAAGGTGCCTGTCGTATTTGTAACTGGGGGCAATCAAGGTGCACTGGTTATTAACCAAGTCATCAAAGAATTGCTTCCCGTGATGTTGAGTAAGTGGATAGTTATTCACCAATGTGGCAATGCAACGATTCAACATAACTATCAAGAGGAATTGCACGCAACAGTACGATTACTACCAACTGCACTCCAACAAAGGTACATGGCAAAGTCATGGTTTACTGAGTCGGAACTAGCTTGGATTTGGCAACATGCTACCGTTGTAGTTGGTAGAGCTGGAGCCAATACCATTACAGAATTTGTTCACTTTGGCGTTCCGGCGATTCTGATTCCATTACCAACGGCAAGTCAAGATGAGCAGACAAAAAATGCTGAACCACTCGTTTCCACAGGTGCAGCTCGAAGTATTCCTCAGTCAGCATTAACTCCAGCAGTTTTGCATGACACACTTCAAGAAGCAATCGACAAAAACCAAGATTATCGCCGCCATCTTGAGAAACATCGTTACAATGATAAAGCACTTCATCATCTTTGGTCACATATTGAAGATGTGGCATCACCATAGTGTATGTCAGCCCGTTTAGCCCAACCCCAAACGATTATCTGGTGGTTCTTGATGAGTGCTGTCGTGGTAGGAAGCGTATGGCTGTGGAAAGTAGATCACGTGACTTGCAGTCATCCAGAACGAGAGTGTACAGACACAGAGATACGAGCTCTTAAGTCACTACAAGGTCAGCGAATGTTGTTTAATAAAATCCCAGTAGTTTCCCTTGGGGCGAATACTGGTGTATACATAGCAGAATACGCGCGGCGGTGGCCAATGACCTTACACGTGACGTTAGCAAATGAACGTATTCTGTTTATTGCACAAGTAGAAGAAGAGTCATGGGCAATTACTGATCGCCACACGTTGTTATTGTTACAAGAAATACCTGCTTCCATTTCAAGCGTCCATGTCTCACCTAGTGTTTGGCACATTTGGCAAGACTCATCAGAGGAGTTTATGCGTGATACGCAATTACTAGCTGCATTTTTGAGCGAAAGTCACTCCCAAGCGCTTACAGAAATAGCGTATGATGATACTCATGTCTTATCGTTTCGCAGCGATGAGCGTACTGTTATTTTAAACTTGCATGAATGGCAACTTGATTGGCAGCGTTGGCACGTTATCCAGTCAGGTATAGACTGGAGCACCTATCCGGAGCCAATTGTCGAAGTAGATACTCGTTATGCGTTGCCCGTGTTGCGCACAACACCAACACTACCTCGACACAATTCATGAGAGTTGCTATGCTTAAAGCTCGTACGTTTACTTTATGCCTCGTGTCGCACCAATAACCGCTATAGATTTAGGCACAGACAAATGTGTCACCCTGATTGCTACACAACCAGAAGGAAGTAATCAGTTGCAGGTGGTAGGTGTTTCTGTCGTGCCCACGCGAGGTGTTCGTCGTAGCACCATAATCAATCTTGAACAGGCTCTTGAGACTATGACCGAAAGTCTTGACGCTGCGGAGCGTATGGCAGGTTTTGATGTCCGCAGTGCGTTTATTTCATTTGCGGGGACGCATATTGGTTCACAGAATTCCACAGGTGTTGTGGCAGTTGCTTCGCCATCACAAGAGATTACCAGCGAAGATGTCTCACGAGTGATCGAGGCTGCACGAGCGGTATCGCTTCCTGCTGACCGAGAAATTATTCATGTTATTCCAGGGGATTTTACGGTAGATTCACAAGATGGTATCAAGGATCCGGTAGGTATGACAGGCGTGAGACTTGAGGCAAAAGCTCATTTGATTACGGGTATGTCTACAGCATTGAGGAACTTTGAAAAATGTTTGCATGATTTAGGAATTACTGTGGATGGTTTTGTGTTCTCTGGACTTGCTTCAGCAGAAGTTGTTGTGACCGAAACGGAAAAAGAATTAGGTGTCCTTGTGGTAGACATTGGCGCTGGCACTACTTCAATTTGTGCTTATATTGAAAATGCGTTGGTGTTCTCGGGTACATTGCCGATTGGTGCTCGTCACATTACTCAAGATATTGCTCTTGGTTGCCGAGTCAGTCTAGATAGTGCGGAAAAAATTAAAGTTGCATTGTCCAAAGAAGACCTTAGTCCTATTTCGCCACATCCAGGTGAATCAAAAGAAGAACTTAACCGGCGGCGCAAAAAAGCCGATGAACTAGATCCTAAGAAGTTTGGATTGGAAGATGCGTCTGAAGCATTATCAAAACGAACGTTGATAGATGGAATTATGGTGCCACGAATGAAGGAAATTTTTTCGCTCATTATGCAGCAGTTAGAATCACAAGGTCTTGTTGGGCAAGTTCCCGCTGGTTTGGTGATTACTGGGGGTGGTGCCGAGACAATTGGTATTGTGGAAGTGGCTAAACGTGCTACAAATCTGCCTGCTAGAGTGGGTAAGCCAAAGGGTCTCACTGGGCTTGTCACAGATATACAAAAGCCATCGTTTTCTACATGTATTGGACTCCTAGAGTATGGACGACGCCAGGGCATTGCAGAAGTACACTCTAGTGGTTTTGATCTCAGTGGTGTACTCAAAAAATTACCTATCGGTTCGGTTGCCACCAAATTAGTTGATTTGATTAAATCAGTACTTCCCTAACTAGATAAGGCTCTGTTGCGCATCAGAAAAAAGTGATACACTTTGATCTCAACTTTCGGTATGTTAGTAATTAAAGGCATGTATGGGACTGGTTAAGCCAACAAATACGACGTTCGCCAAGATCAAAGTCATTGGCGTGGGTGGAGGTGGTGGCAATGCCGTCAACTCGATGATCAACTCTGGCCAGATTCAAGGTGTGGAGTTTATTGCTGTCAATACTGATGCACAGGCATTGTTGACGTCCAAAGCTGACACTAAATTGCAAATTGGCAGTAACTTTACCAAAGGTCTGGGGTCTGGCGCCGACCCTGATGTGGGTCGCACTGCAGCTGAGGAAAGTAAAGAGAAAATCAAAGAGTTGTTATTTGACACAGACATGGTGTTTATTACTGCAGGTATGGGTGGTGGCACGGGGACCGGTGCGTCACCAGTTATTGCCCAGATTGCCAAAGAGTCTGGTGCCTTGACAGTGGCTGTGGTGACAAAACCCTTTGCATTTGAAGGTATTCGCCGGATGCAGTCGGCAGAAGAAGGCATTGAGTTGCTCAAAGAAAATGTTGATACACTAATCGTGATTCCCAACCAACGTTTGATGGATGTGGTGGATAAGAAAATGACGCTACTTGATGCGTTTCGCTTAGCTGATAACGTACTTGGTCAAGGTGTCCAGGGTATTTCTGACTTAATTACCGTACCTGGTTTGATCAATGTGGACTTCGCAGATGTGAAGACCATTATGGCTGATTCTGGTTCTGCTTTGATGGGAATTGGTGAAGCCTCTGGTGAAAATCGGGCTGCTACAGCCGCACGGATGGCCATTTCTTCGCCACTTCTTGAGGTGTCAATTGATGGTGCCCACGGTATCTTATACAACGTGATTGGTGGTTCAGATATGACCATGAGTGAAGTGTCTGATGCTTCAGCCATTATTGCCAATGCGGCTGCTCCTGACGCCAACATTATATTTGGTGCGACTATTGATGAAGACATGGGCTCGAGCATCAAGATTAGTGTGATTGCCACCGGTTTTGATGAACGTCAAATGGGTTACGCGGCTACCAATCGACCTATTTTTGGCGCGTTTGGTCGAGAATCACAACGACGTCTTGGTGATAACCCAAGCGTAGCTGCAGCTCCCGCTACAGGTTTGCGACAACCTCGGATTTTTGGTTTGGCACAGACAAGTGATGAGCCAATGGCACCGAAGATTGATCGAGCGCCTAGTTCATTCACGCAACCACAAATGAGTCAACAAATGTCAGGCTCTTCGAGCATGAATATGCCGACACAACCATTTGTGCGATCACAAGCTTTTGGTGATCAAGTGCAACCATCTCGTGCTTCAGCACCTGTCCAGCCTGCACCAGCAGTGGTGACACCGACGACAACGACTCCAACACCAGCAGCTGACAGTGATTTTGATGATGAGTTTGAAATTCCCGCTTTCTTGAGACAGAAGTAGAAACATCAACTATACTAGCTAGTATGTTTTCTTTTGCTGAAGATGTAATTCGTAGACAAATGGTTGATGGGGGGATGGATGTACCCAAAACTGTCCGTGACAGACTAGCAGCAGCATCAGAAAAACCTGCTGATATCGTGACTTGGCTGAATGATGTGTTCCAGGAATTTGAAAAGGTAGATCCTGATTTGCTAGAATCAAGAACACAATTTTTTGATGTATTCTCCCGGAAATTACAGAGTGCATTTCCAGAAGAACTTGGTCTGTTTGATCGCTCGCTGGAAGCCGCCAGTTATTCACCAAAAAATCCACAAACAGAAAAGAAAAAGACAATCCAGTCGATTTATGTGTTGTTTTTGCTTCATAAGGGTAACCAAGTAGCTACGGCTGACAAAGCCTATAGACTTTTTGTCCCGCGGACTTCAGCTGAAAAATCAGGTGGTTTAACTCGGGCTTCATTTGAACAGATGTGCGAGCGAGCCAACAGTACTGTTTCAAGTGTTGAGTCATTCACTACGGAAATAGTACTACTTCTGCAACATGATATTGCTAAGTTGGGCATAGTCGAGAAAGCTATTCATGAAAACGCTCAGTCGCATGGCACAAACTTGACTACTGATCATGATGCGGCACTGGCTTATCTAGTGGACACGCCTGAACTACGTGCTCAATTCTTGCCATTGCTAAATAAACAGTCACCAGACGTCCAAGAGCGGATTAAACGAATTATCAAAGGCGGTGTCAGTACCAATGTTGGCCAGTTAGCACAAGGGCTTGAAGCGGGTCCCGAGCAGCTACAGGCATTGCTAAGCGAGTCAATCTTCCAGACTTCTGAAGAATTTACGCAGTGGCTGTTGGAGAATCTAGTCGATATGGCCGGTGTTGTACCTACAGCTGATGGATCAAGTGTGGTCATGAATGAGCGAACTTGGTTGAACTGGCAGTTGGTTGCTAGCGCATTTGATGCCCTGAGAGCTGGTAAATCACCAGAAGAAGCCTGGTTGGCGATGCTTGAGTCCTTTATGGAGTCTATGGGAATGAAAGCGGAGTACACAAAGTTATATTCAAAAAAACCAAAGGTAGCAGTAGCTGCGGTACGTCTAGCTCTTGCCAGAAAAGTGGCTAACAAACAACAAATGGAAGTACTACTCGACGCTGTACACAAGCATGGTGAGTTTGTACAGCACCTAGGCAAAGTTTCAACAGAAAATAATGCCGTCCGGTACTACTATTTGCCTCAAGTGCTTGCTGGCCTAACGGGACCAACTCTAGGTCTTTCACTTGATGAGGCTTTAGGGATCGTTGAAACATACGTGTTGAAAAAAGTGGATGAAAGTGCAGCACTTTCTGGTGAAGCTGGGGTTGTCCATACTGTGCAGCTAAAAGAAGTGAGCACAAAGATAGATGAATTAGGGAGAAAACATGGAGAGTATCTTAGATCACTTCGAAAACATGATACGTGGTTTTCTGCACTGATGAGGAAGTTTTGGTTGAATAGATATCTAGGTTCTCTTTCGCCAAAAATAGTGAGTAGCTCTGAACTGACATTTTCAAATGGGAAGTAGCATTTTGTTACCAGCTGCCTCGTGGTACACTACATATAGCCGCATAACCCTAGCCATCACTAGGGGAGGTGCTCGAAGAACTCTTTGCTGAAGCATAGACACTAGACCGAGCCGGGGAGCCCGATACAGCCATAATCAAGTACAGAAGGTTGGTACCTTTCTTGAGAGATCTCGAGAAACCTTCACGCACTATGTATATAGCGCGATGGAGGTTTTTTTATGCCCAAAGCAACTAACTTTACTCAGCCACCTTCTTTCCCTCAACTTGAGGAGGAAGTGCAACAGTTCTGGCAGGATGATCAGACCTTTGAAAAGTCGGTTCAAGAGCGGCCAGCCGACAAAGCCTATGTGTTCTACGATGGTCCACCATTTGCTACTGGTTTACCTCATTACGGTCACTTACTCGCCTCTACCACCAAAGACGTGATTCCTCGCTATTGGACGATGAAGGGCTACAGGGTAGAGCGCGTCTGGGGTTGGGACTGTCATGGTTTGCCTATCGAGAACATGATCGAGCAAAAACTCGAGATCAAAGGTGGTAAAAAAGGGATTGAGGAGTTCGGAATTGATCAGTTTAACGATGCTTGTCGTCAAGAAGTGCTGAAGCTCGATAAAGAGTGGGAGCGGATCATTGGTCGCCTTGGTCGTTGGGTAGACTTTGAGCACAACTACAAAACCATGGATACCACTTTCATGGAATCGGTCTGGTGGGGATTCAAACAACTGTGGGAGAAAAAGCTAGTCTATGAAGGTCGCAAAGTGATCTTGTACTGTCCACGATGCTCGACGCCTCTCTCTAACTTCGAAATTGCGATGGACAATAGTTACAAAGAAGTCAGCGAACCTTCAACCACATATAAGTATCCAGTAGTAGGTCAAGCTGATACGTATTTGCTGGCCTGGTCGACGACGCCGTGGAACAAATTAGCTACGCCTGCGTTGGCTGTGAATCCTGATTTGAGGTACGTTAAAGTCAAGCAAGGCAATGAGTACTATATTTTGGCGGAGAGTCGCTTGAGTGAATTAAAAAAAGAGACATTCTATGAAGTAGTGCAATCCTATACTGGTCAAGAACTTGAAGAATTAGAGTTCATACCTCACTTTGATTTTTATCCTGATCGAATGTCAACTGAAAAATTCGGTGTCGTGGTTGCAGATCCTTTTGTGACCGCTGAAGAAGGTACCGGAGTAGTGACGTTGGCTGTGTATGGTGAAGATGACTATCGGGTGATGAAAGACCGAGGTATCCAGCTTATTGAACACGTCGATGAAGAAGGTAAACTAAAGCCAGAAATTGGTGAATGGGCCGGTCAATTTATTCTCAAAGCCAACGAGAGTATTGATGCTCACTTGATGGATCGTGGGTTGATTTATGCTCACCACCAACATACGCATAGTGTGGCTACCTGTTATCGGTGTGGCACCAGATTGTATTACGCACCATTACCCGCTTGGTTTATTGATATTGCTCGACTTCGTCCGCGACTTGTGGAGTTGAACGAGCAGATTAACTGGTATCCTGAACATCTCAAACATGGCCGTTTCAAAAAAGGTCTAGAGAATGCGCCTGATTGGAATATTTCCCGATCAAGATATTGGGGTACACCCATGCCAATTTGGGTGAGCGCTGAAGGGCAGTATCGCATTGTGGGTTCGATATCTGAGCTAAAAGAGTGGGCGGTAGAGCCTGAGCGAGTCGCTAATTTGACGGATATTCACCGTGAGTATATTGACGACATTGAAATCTGGATTAACGAAGAGCGAACGATCAAAGGGACACGAGTCCCCGAGGTGTTTGACTGTTGGGTCGAGTCAGGCTCGATGCCGTTTGCAGTGCCACACTATCCATTTGAAAATGCACAGACCTTTCATGATCGATCACCCGCGCAGTTTGTGAGTGAGTACATTGCCCAGACACGCGCCTGGTTCTATACCATGCATGTGATGTCAACAGCTTTGTTTGATCGAAAGCCATTTGAAAATGTCCTGACGACGGGCACGATTTTGGCAGAAGATGGCACCAAGATGAGCAAATCTAAGAAAAATTACCCAGATCCGATGGTGTTGATCGAAAAGTATGGTGTGGATAGTTTGCGTTTGTACTTGATGAGTTCAACCGTGATGAAGGGTGAAAATTTGAACTTTGCGGAAAAAGAGGTCGCGGATATTCGTCGCAATGTGTTTGTGATTTGGTGGAATGTATTGTCTTTTTACGAGCAGTTTGCGAGCAAACCTGCCGATGTGACGGTAATGCCAGCTGCCCCAACCGATGTGATGGATCAGTGGTTGATGCATGAGCTGGCTGCCTTAGTTAAAGAAGTAACGAACTACATGGATGCATATGATGTTGTTCGTGCTAGCCGACGGTTAATGGCTTTTGCGAATGATCTTTCTACCTGGTATCTGCGTCTGAGTCGTGAACGCATAAAGAATGATTCGACGGGCGAAGCTGGGCACGTCTTTGGTCACGCACTTTTTGTGTTAGCCCAACTGATGGCACCATTTGCCCCGTTTTTTAGCGAAGTGGTGTTTCACACTTTAGTTAGTGAAAGTGCTTCAATTCACTTGACGATGTGGCCTGATAAAGACGAATATCTTGATTTCGATAATGATAAACTTGGTGCCGACATGGTGATTGCGCGACAGGTAGTGGAGGCGGGACACGCAGCTCGTAAAGAGAGTGGAATCAAAGTGCGCCAACCACTTAGCAAGGTTGCGGTATCTGGTAATGTCGTGCTGAAAAATGTATCGGTTGAGGAAGTAATCAAGTTAGAGTTGAATGTTAAAACGGTGGAATTGGACAAAAGTGATGGTGAACTGACTGTTGTACTTGATACAGAATTAACTGATGACTTACGAGCAGAAGGTGAAGCCCGAGAACTCATGCGCACTATCCAGAAACTACGTCGCGAAGCCGGTCTGAAGCCTAGTGACCAAGCTACTATTGAAACTCCGACTTGGCCAGAAGAGTGGCAAGCTGAAATTGAGAAAAAAACGAATACGAAGCTGAAAAAAGGTGGAGAGTTGAAGATTTCATAGTATGAGACATCGAGAAAACTAGTCATCTCTGAAATTAACCCGTATACTCCATTCATGAAGTGGTTGCTTCCAACATGTATGGCAATTCTGGGTGGCTTGAGTTTGCTCATCCTACGTAGCATTGCACCTGGTGTGGCGACGCTCCAGCTTTTTTTTCTCATATTAGCGGGGGTGATTTTCTTTGCCACGCCATGGTATGGTCTTCAACGGTGGTTAAAAATCGCACCACTGCTCTATGTCGCATTGATAGTTCTACTGATAATTCCGCTTGTCACAGGCACTACTACTCGAGGTATAACAGGCTGGATCAATGTGGGTACCTTATTTTCAATTCAGCCGTCACAATTGGCTATTCCTACTGTTGTGTTAATGCTAATTTCTCGTTTGCAAAAATTTGATGGCAAAGATCTTCGAGTACTACTCGAAATCTTGGCAATTATTGCGTTGCCTGCTGGACTGATTATTATTGAGCCTGATCTGGGGACGACAGTGATTTATGTCGCAGCGCTTGGCGCGGTACTGTGGATAAGCAAATTAGATTTGCGTTATATTTTGGGCTTGATTGGTATTGGTACTGTTCTTGGGTTAGTAGCCTGGCTCTTTTTCCTCAAACCGTATCAGAAAGAGCGAATCTATAGCTTCGCGAATCCACAAGCCAGTCAGGACGCATCAAGTTACAACGCTCGTCAGGCACTTATAGCAGTTGGCTCGGGTGAAGTGACTGGTAGAGGATTGGGTGAGGGTATTCAGTCTCATCTAAGATTCCTACCTGAGCGTCAAACTGACTTCATTTTTGCCTCTTTTGCCGAAGAAGTAGGCTTTTTGGGTTCAGTATTGGTAATTATGGTATATATGACCATGATTGCTGCTTGTTTGTGGATTGGTGAACACTCGACTCATCCTGCTGGCCGCTCGATAGCTGTGGCGACAGCAGTAATGTTGACGGTTCAATCGGGAATCAATATAGGTATGAATATGGGGTTATTACCTATTACCGGTATTACGTTACCTTTTTTGTCGTATGGGGGTAGTTCAATTGTTGCCATTTCGTGGCTGTTGGGATTAGTACAGTCGCTTCGTTATTTTTACCGACAGACAGAGTCAATCTTTCTATCCTAAGTCTCTTTCCTTATTTACCTCTGCTGAACTGCCAAGCTCGTGGTACAATACTAGCTCAACAACTATGAAATACGCAGTCATTCAAATCGCCGGCAAACAATATCGCGTCCAAGAGGGCGAATCAGTCGAGACCAATCGTCTTGCTGAGGAAGTTGGGTCAACGCTGACCGTCAGTGACGTATTGCTGGTGGTTGATGGTGAAAAACGTACCATTGGGACACCTTTAGTAGAAGGTGCCAAAGTCACTCTCAAGATTGCAGATCATCACCGCGGAGAAAAAATCCGTGTTGCTACGTATAAGCCTAAATCCCGCTACCGCAAAGTCCGCGGCCACCGCCAAGAACTCACTACTTGGGAAGTGGTGAAAATTGCTGTTTAATAGATCTCATGTCAACTTATCTGCTCCAACTCGGCAATACGCCCGAGCTCTCTCGTGTCGAGTTAGAGTCTTTACTACCCACTGCCGAGCTAACCTCACTTGCTGAGAATGTGATTGCTGTGGAGTTACCAGATGATGAAGCCGCAAACACGCTGGTAGATACCAGTGGTGGACTGATCAAAGCGGCTCGATTACTCGAGACCTTGCCCCATGACACAAGTGATGAGATTCTTCAAGAGAAAATTATAGAGTTTTTGATTAATCTTGATTTGAAAAAGTTTAAGTTTGGTCTTGCTGAATGGGGTAGAGATCACCTTGAAGCTCTTTCAGTTGCATCAGTTAAAAAAGAATTGTTAGCGCAAGGGCTGAAAGTGCGTTATCTTGAGGGTCCTCGAACTGGCCTTTCATCATCAATACTTAGCCACCAATCACTAGCAGAAATTATAGTTTTTCAAAATGAAGACTCAATATTTCTTGCACTAACGGTCGCCGTGCAAGATATCGATGCTTGGACATTGCGAGACCGTGGTAAACCATATGCGGATCGCCGAAAAGGACTGCTACCACCCAAAGTGGCCAGGATGATGGTCAACTGTGCACTTGGTGGCACCGATAAGCCAACTGGTGTTTTATATGATCCTTTTTGTGGTTCAGGCACGGTTTTGATCGAGGCGTTGGTTCGAGGTTCTCACGTAGCTGGTTCTGATTTAGATCAAGAAGCTAGTTCTGGCACCCGCACCAACATCGCCTGGATGGTAGATCGTCTCAAACTTGATTCAGCAGCTGTAGGAAATATATTTATGTCAGATGCTACGCAAGTCACGGCCGACCGAATTGGTCGAAAAGTGCAGTACATTGTGACAGAACCGTTCTTAGGTAAGCCGACGCCAACCAGTGTGCAACTACCAGGCATTTTCAAAGGTTTAGAAAAACTGTATTTAGGTTCATTCAAGGCATGGACTAGGATTTTGACTCCTGGTGCAACAATCGTAATGATTTTCCCACTAGTGGTAGATGGTAAAAACACTTACTCACTCGAGTCGTTGATTGACAAATTGGCACCATTTGGCTACACTACGCTTCACGAACCAGTGGTGTATCATCGCCCTCAAGCAATTGTGCAGCGTCAAATACATTTCCTGAAATTCGATCCGAGGTAAAAGGTCTTTATGTCACACGTCAAAGCTGGCGGTAGCGTCAATCAACATGCACAAGGTAAACGCAAAGGTCGTCGCCTTGGTTTGAAGTTGTTTGGTGGTCAAACCATCAAAGTCGGCCAGATCATTTTGCGTCAGCGTGGTGCCAAGTACAAGCCAGTCACTGGCGTGGGAATTGGTCGAGATCACACGATTTTTGCCATGATGGATGGAATTGTGACCTTTGGCAAACGCTTAGGCAAAACCACCGTTCACGTTAAGTAAGTTTTTTTGCTATACTGTTTTCTATATGGAAATAACACCACGTGTAGTTATTGTTGACGATGATGAACTATATACAGCATATGGATCAAGAATCCTCCAAAGGCTACACCTAGATGAAGAGCGGGTAACCTTGTGTGACACATTCAAAAATGCTAGAGAGGTGCTGACTGGGTTAGCTAGTACTACTAAACCCACTATTGTATTTATGGATGGCCAGATTGATGGCGACAATACTGCAGGTAAACAGTTATTAGCAATTATTGCTGGCAACCCACATATTGTCACTGTCGGTATGTCTAGTTTGCTTCATGAACACGATACAGATGAGACATTAGATAAAAACAATTTCTCTAAAACTTTTGAAGCAGCATTTAATAAAGCAAAAAAAATCTTAGTCGGTAAACCTTAATAAATCCCCTCTGTTCAATACTCGAGTAGATGTGATATACCATTGTCATGTCACAAGATTCAGTTCAGCACGTCGATATTTCTCAATTGCAACCAAACCCATTTCAGCCACGCGGTAAGATGGATAAGGCGCAGTTAGATGAACTCGTTGAATCAATCAAAGCGTATGGCATTTTGGAGCCACTTGTCGTAGCACAAACACCTGCTGGGATGCAGATCATTGCTGGTGAGCGTCGCTGGCGTGCTGCCAAGATTGCAGGTCTAAAAACAGCTCCTGCAGTTGTCAAAAAAACCACTCCTCGTGGGATGCTGGAGATGGCGATTGTCGAAAATGTCCAACGGGTTGATCTCAACGCTATCGAGCGTGGACAAGCATTCCAACAACTTCAGCGTGATTTTGGGTTCACCACACAACAAATTGCCGATAAAGTCAGCAAGTCGGCGCCTTACATTAGTAATTCACTCAAACTACTGACATTGCCAGATGCTGTCAAAGACGGTTTGCTTGGCGGAATGATCAGTGAGGGACACGCACGCGCTCTTAGCAGTATCGATAATGAGCGAAGCATGATTGAGTGTTATAAGATCTTGTTGAAAGAAAATGCCTCAGTCCGTCGAGCTGAAGAGTTGTCTCGGAGATTTCGTGATCGCGATCAACAAGAGGAATCAGCACGCGGCGCACGTTCTATTCATATTGATGATGCCCAGATCAAAAAATGGGAAAAACGCTGGCAGTCATTTTTTCATTCCAAAACTCAACTAAAAGTATCTCGCTCGACTCGTCATACTCGAGTCACCATTACCCTCAGTGGACCACCTGAAGGCACCGAAGAAGATCTCCAACGAATTATGGACATTGCCAATAAACGAGGTCAGTGATTAGCGTTGACCTTCTGGATAGTCAGCTTTCTGAATGAGTCCAGCCACTGTTACCGGTAAGTAGCGGAAAAAAGCTCGGCCAACAATGGCAGATTTTGGGATGGGTCCCCAGGCACGAGAATCACTGGAATACGGTCGGTTATCGCCAAACACCATATATTCATCATCACCAAGAGTTACTGGGCCATTTTTGGTGTACGAGCCTGCCAAAATTTGAAAGTCATCAGGAATGTAGGGTTCTGGCAGAACTTCGCCATTAATTTTGACTTTATTATTGCTAATCTCGACTGTATCGCCGGGTAAACCAATGACGCGTTTGATAAAGTCACAACCTGTGCCTTGAGGGCACTGAGCTTTTTCTGGAGCGTGGAAGACTACAACCTCACCGCGCTCGGGATTGCGGAACTTGTAGCTGATTTTGTCGGTAAGGACGTATTGACCACTTTGGAAGTTGGGAACCATTGATTGGCCATTCACTTGATGTGGTTGCATGAAAAACAAGTACACCACCAAGAAAATGGACAGTGCGATAACGATTGTTTCCATAAAATCGAGGAAAAACTCACCAACTTTTTGCATTCAGTCATTATCTATTTTCACTAGTAGCGATGCAACGACCAAACGTGAATAATAGGAGTGTGGGATATCAAACAAAAGTACTATCCGGTTTTTCGTGGCAAACAGCACTCAAAGTGGTACTCAACCTAATTGTTGTCGGAAAAATCGCTATTCTAGCTCGATTGTTAGGACCAGAGGATTTTGGTGTGTTTTCCTTGGTAATGATTGCATTAGGAGTGACAGAAGCAGCAATGGAGACAGGTGTTAATACTACACTCCTGCGGACACGGGAGAGCATCTCCTACTACGTAAGTACGGCCTGGATTATTGCAATCGTGCGAGGGTTTTTGGTCGGTTTGGTAATGATTTTGCTTGGTGTGGGTTTGCAGCATTTGTACCAAAAACCAGAATTGTTATATTTGACCGCCATTGCTGCGCTAGTACCCGTTATCAAAGGCTTTATCAATCCAGCAATTATTAATTTACGCAAAAACTTCAAGTTTCGGGCAGATACGTTGTATCAGTTTACGTTACGAGTGGTTGAATCAATCGCGGCAATTTGTCTAGTCTGGTGGCTACAAGGTGTTGTGGGTTGGATACTAGGGTTGATTGTGTCAGCAGTAGTTGAAGTCACTATTTCTTTCCTATTCTTTCGCACACGGCCACACTTCGCCTATAGTGCTGCTCGAGCGAAAGTCATTTTACAAAGTGCCAAGGGTTTTGCCATCTCAAGTGTGTTGGGGTATCTGAATGAAAATGTAGACAATTTGTTGATTGGCAAACTGGCAGGGACATTCTCGTTGGGCTTATACCAACCAACGTATAGTCTGGCGCATGAGCCGACCTATGAGGTTGCCAAATCGTTGCATCACGGTGCATTGCCAGCTCTGACGCAAATCGCTACTGATAAGCAACGTCTACGACGAGCATTGTTGAAGTCACTCGTTGGCGTACTCGGGTTTGCTGGATTGCTTTCGGTACCATTGTTGGTCGCACCCGGCTTTTTCATTCCCTTGGTATTTGGTGATAAGTGGGATGGCGCTATCGAGCTTGTGCGATGGCTGATGGTGGCAGGTTTGACTCAAGCTATCTTTATGGTGTCTTACAGTGTGCTGCTGGCACGCAATTCTCTAAAAGCTATGAATTTCCATCAGTTTTTGAGCTTTATTAGTATGGTCTCGGCGATTATTATCTTGACACCTCGCGCCGGTGTCTATGGAGCTGTTGTTGGATTAGCATTTTCCCGCATTGCTACACTACCGGTACTGGCCTGGCTGATGTGGTCAGAACTAAAATGCCGTCATGATTAAATCTTGGAATCTAATTTCTATTTCACTAGTTGTTTGTGTTGCTACAGTACTTAGAACTTTTGATCTAAGTCGCTATTCATATATTTCTGGTACATTTGTCTATCTACTTCAGCTAATGCACCTTGAAAAGTCGATAACACAACATCTTGTACTAGTTAGTTGGGTCAATGTGGTCATTAGTATTTGTCTAGTGATTATTGTCTACGAGATACTAGCGAGTATTAAACAGCAAAAAGCAGCGGTGATTGCTGCACTACTCATGGCGATTAGTCCAAATGCAGTCATAGCTGGGCGGACTCTCAGTGGTGTAACTGTGATGCTCTTCGCACTTGTGCTATTCATGGCAGGAATTGTTTGGTGGCAGCGCTCCCACGCTCCAATAAAGGTGCTTGGTCAAGTTTGTGCTACCGTATGCGTACTTACAATTGCCAGCGCTCTCATACTACAACTACCCTGGCAAACAATCGCAACACTCTTGAGCCCCATGATTAGCTTGTTGGCTGGAATAGGATATAGTGGTTTGCCTCGAGGGCGACAACAAGTATTCCTAGGTGTAACACTACTATACAGTTTCGTTTGTGTTGGTTGGCTACTCCATATAGTACCAACTATCCCAAATACGATTAGAGAACACCGCCAGGAGCTGTTCATTTTGCATCAGCTGGTGGGAAATCAAGTCGTACAAATCCGTCGCACCAATTCAGATGGTCAAGTACAATTAGCGCCAACCTATGGTTTCATTGCCAAAGCATTACCTCCCGAACATCAGGTGACAGTGGTATCAGACTCCAATTTGGATTGGGCAAAAATCGTAGCAATTATCGATAGGCCCACCTCGACGTTGCGTGTCCATCCCGGTATGATCAGCGTACCGCTTGACCGAGAAACGCTTTATGTCCGCTTTCCTTAAATCTGTATTGCCCATTACTGTTGTGTGTATTGTTGATGAAGATACTCCTGATCTGCGACGATGTTTGAGATCAGTTGCTTGGGCAAGTCAAATTGTGTTGTTGGACAGTAGGCAGCAGTTAAACCAATCTGTGCTCCAGGATGATTTTCCACAGGTAACCGTTCATCCTGTGTCAAAGCTTACAAATTTTGCGAAGACTCGCAATGAAGGCTCAGCTTTGGCAATCAATGACTGGGTGTTGCATATCGATAGTGACGAATGGTGGGAGGACGATCAGGAAGTGTATGCAAAGATATTGAATACGGCGCAGGCTGATTCACGATACGGGGCAGTCTCTTTCCAACGTGTTGATCAGTGGCATGGCCGGACGCTACACTGGGGTGAAGCGCGTCCACCACGGATGATTCGACTATTGCATACGACTACTGCCCACTTCGCGCGTCCTGTGCATGAAGTAGTGGAAACAGATCTCGATGTACTGGATTCGCATGTGGTATTGCATCATGCCCCACATGCAACACTCAAGGATTTTTTACACTCGGTCGCCTGGTATGCAGAACTTGAAGCGCAACATCGATTCGAACAGGGACTACATTTTTCACTTTGGCAGTTGGTACTGCATCCCATGGGGAAAACAGTATGGAATATACTACGTCATCAAGCATGGCGAGATGGATGGCATGGCATTGTCTATACGGTAGTGATGAGTTGGCATTCGTGGTTGGTTCGAGCGTTTTTATATGAAAAGACTCACTCCTAATCTGATACTTAGCTCTATCACTGTAGCAAGTTGGCTAGCACTGCTCACATTGGGTCAGTTGCAGAGAATACAACTATCACCGAGTATTGCCGTGTATGTACATGACATCTTCGCAGTTATCTTGGCAGGATATGCCGTCTGGAAAAACAGATCAGTGCTTAGATTCAGCAAGAAATGGTGGGGAATCCCGATATGGGTTTTGATGGTAAGTATTTGGATAGGCTTTGGTTGGATTATGGCAGCTACCTCACTAGCAGAGGTAATAAGACCTATATTCTGGACTGTACGATTGATAACCTATGCATTAGCTAGTTGGAGTGTCGCAGCACATCTGAAGCACTTCACCAGACAAAAGTGGTTGAGTGTGTTCTTTGCAATTTGGATAGGTATTGGAATCTTGCAGTATGTTATTTTTCCTGACACGCGTTGGCTTGCACCACTTGGGTGGGATGATCATTATTTTCGGCTCATTGGGACGCTCTTTGATCCTAATTTTTCTGGCTTGCTATTGGTGATGATTGGGCTCTGGTGGAGTCGAGATTTTTTGCGTCACACCGCATGGCGAAGTATGGCATTAATCATGACTGGGATTGCGCTAGGACTGACATTCTCGAGAGCAAGCTGGCTAGCGTTGGCAGTGGCTTCACTTGTGCTCATTTTGCGTAAAAGCTCACTGCGGACAATTCAATTACTGGGTATGGGTTGTGTGGTGATTGGGGTCTTACTAGGAATCCTGATCGCACCACGCCCGGGTGGTGAGGGTGTTAAATTGGCACGAACTGCCAGTGTCATCGCCCGTGCGGATGCTTCGCAAACCTGGTTGCGTGAGCTACGCCCCTATCAGTGGTTAATCGGGAGAGGATTAGTTGTGCAGCCTCTGAGAGAAAATGACACATTCGCTCTTGCTGACACGAGTCAGGTGCCAGATTCATTGGTTGTTTTACTGATCAGTGGAATTGGTTTTGTTGGTACTGCGATTGTGCTGTGGATTCTGTACATGCATCGGGCAGAATGGTTGGGATGGCCTACTTGGCTACAGGCAATGTGGGTGGCTGTGTTAATCCACAGTCTAGTAAATACGTCACTTTTTGAACCGTTTATTTGGTGTTGGCTACTAATACTAACGTTTCTTGGGCGGAAAATTAGAGCTTAAAGTGGACAGCTACTGCTTTTTCTGATTTATTGCCAGCTTTATCCATTGCCACAAACTGTAACGTGTTGTCACCTTCTTGGAGTTGAAAAGTTGTCGTAAAACTACCATCTGCCTGTGTGAAGACGCGTCGACCATTTAATGTCACCGTTGTGCCTGGATCAGTTGCACCTTTGACGGTGATAACCTGATTGCGTCGCAACTCTACCTGTTGGGCATCCTGGGGCTCGTTTACTTCGAGTTTGGGAGCGGTAGTGTCTTGGATAATGGTAATGGGATTGGTGGTGTTTGATTCATTGCCAGCTTCATCACGTGCGAAAATTGCCACCATGTTTTCACCTTCAGTAAGTGGGACGTCGATACTAAATGCGCCATCATCACCAATTGGTGCTTCACCTTGTTGTGTGCCGTTCAGCACGAGTACCACAGATGATTTAGCCTCACCGTAGCCGGTCAAAGCAATCTGTGCGCTTGGTGTAGCCTCTGGCGGAGGAGCGAGTACCGGTATTTGAGGAGGAATTGTGTCACTACTACCAAGAGGCGAGACGGCATTTGAACCTGTCACTAAGCGCACAAATCCAGGTAATACCACGAAAATGAAGAGTAATGCCAGGACAATTGCTCCGACAATGAACAGGAGAGTCTGGGTCAATAATTTTTCTTGTTCGTGGCGAGCTAATCGGGAAGACACCATAGTTTATATAGTATACCTCGTCTACGGAAGAGATGTAGATTGTATGCTATGTGAGCCTGCGGTCGGGATCGGACCGACGACCTGCGGTTTACGATACCGCCGCTCTACCAACTGAGCTACACAGGCTAGATGTATGTAGTATATCAAGAAATTGGATATACTTTATGAATAATACGAGGGTATATGGAAATATTTCGCCAAATTGGGTCAGCTGTTGCTGAGTATGCAGCACATCGTGTCGAGCAGCGACAAGCCAGGGCTAGGGAAAGGCAATTACAGTTTCCTTCTTGGGAGATTAAGTTAAATACTTCTTTTGACGCTAAGACAGCAAAAGATATGATCATCAGCATACTTGGACCCGATGCGCTGATTGTTATGCTCAATGGAAAGTTTGTGATATTTGCAGAAGCCAACAAAATTCGTGAACTGCGTCAAAAGGAAGTGATTGTGTATGTTCGCGAGCGCCCACAACTTAAAACTCCACAGACAGAGGGCGCAGGTGAGCTTGGTGAGATCAGCGTTGCGGCAGTTGTTGGATTTAATTTGGTTCTAGAACCTGACTGACGTTGTTATTTCCTTGTTAATATGACGGTTCAAGTATCTATTACTCTATATCTAAATACGTCAAAGAGTTGCATTGATATTGTTTTGGTACAAAATGCTTGCAATATGTCTGGAACAGATGCAATTATTTCTCGGAGCGAAACGAGTATTAAGATTACAAGTCTAAAACAGTTGCAAAATAATGGAATGATTGATTCTGCCAGGCATGAAGAGCTGATGTAGGATGAATTTTGGACCTCTGTTTTATCACCAATAAGCCAAGCAAAATTTGCAGAAACAGGAATAATCTCATTGAGATAACAAGCTTTTGGTCATCCAGGTGAAGGGTTTGAAATGTTTGGTAGAATACCCAGCAATATCTCAGTTTAATCTGTTACAGATGCCATGGAAACTCCCAGGGCACCTGTTGGTTCGGCTAACTTCACCAAGATATTTGTATAGTATATATCTCGAAGCAGTTGATGATTTGGTTGTGCCCTGAGATCAGCAATATTAATTGCACCACTTTGGACAGCCAACGCTAATTGGCAAAAAGCTATTACCTGTTGATATTGAGCATGACCAAGGCAAAGCATACTAATCTGATCGGGTGTGAGCAACTGCATCTCAGCTGTGTCTTTTAGTAGTGCAGAAATTTCGGTAATTCTATCCTCAGCATCATTAATAGTGTCTTCTAGGTATTGCCTATCGTACCTTTCTACAAGACGACTCACCAAATCAATCGTTCGAGCTACTAGTTCAAAATCTGTTGATAGCTCATCTACAAGTTGCCGATGACGTTCTGCTCCTGGTGGTATTGGCATTATTTCCTTTCAATTTTTGATCGGTAGATCTATCGAGAAATCTAGCATATTTGAAAGTAGGTTACATCTTTTGCATTACAAAGCAAGCGTCATTTCGGCTGGATGTCGGGTGCAAAAAAATTTCATACGATTATTTCTCTAGCCTTTTTTTAAGTACATCTATGACAGCTTTTTCCCAATATTTCATAGAAAACCAGCCAATAAGTGGTTTGGCAACGATACGGAGCCAGCGTTTATGGATAGATACTTGATAAGTGTAATCGATCATTGTTCCCTCTAGATCTTCAGAGAGCAATAGTTCTTCGTGGCCAGAAGTGCCAAATTTTGGGCTTTCGTTATCTGAAATGAAGCCCTTTCCAGGAAGGATCTGAGTTTTCATTTTTGCTGGAAACTTTTGACCAAACGAATGAATTATTACATTCATTTCCAGATTGTTTCCAACATGCTTGGTAACTTGTATGGATGCTGCAACTTTGGGAAAGTATTCTGGCCATTTTTCAAAGTCAGTAATGATGTTAAACACTTCCGTTTGGGGAGCTTTGATAAGCCACTTGGCATGTAAATGAATGTCTTTCATACAGAAATGATACCAAAAACACCAGGCGCACTACTATGAGCAGGTATAAAAGCTCTATCATTAGTTTCAAATTTTGGATCAGTCAATGTAAATTGCTATTTATTTCTGTTACTTATGGAGCGGGATACGGGAATCGGACCCGCTTCTATTCCTTGGGAAGGAATCATTCTACCAGTGAACTAATCCCGCCCTGTTTCTACAACTTTAGATTCTAACAAAATCACTCTCTATATAACACCCACACCCTATCCACGCAAGCAGGGTGACCTGTACGATATATAGAAATGTAAGAAAACAGAGCATATACTGCTAGGTGATTATGCATCGATTTTTCGCCAAAACTCAGTTAATGATTCTCTTACTTTCTCTGTTCATCGTAATCCTTGCACTCGTGACAAGGCTATACCATTTGCCTTCCCTGCCTGCAGGCTTTCACAATGACGAGGCTTCTTTCTTCTACAACGCGATGATGATTCGCCAGACAGGCATGGATGAAGATGGACGAGGTTACCCATTATTTCTCAACTCATTTATTGATCCCAAACCTGCGTTGATTTCCTATCTACAGATACCGTTTATTTCGCTGCTTGGTACTTCAATCTGGGCGGCACGATTGCCCACCGCACTCCTAGGCATTGCATCGCTTGGAATCTTGTATCTCTTACTGCAACAGCTCAAGGTCTCGGAAGAGCAGAGTGTGTTGATCACGCTACTGATGACACTATCGCCGTGGCATATCATCGTATCTCGGAGCACCCAAGAAGTGATTGCGGCGTTCTTTTTTGGCCTGGCTAGCTTGTATGTGCTGACACGATTGATTGATAGCATGCAGTCCACTAGCAAGTGGCTGACAAAGGTCCTATATCTAAGTGTATTTGCTATTACAGCCGCTTTAACTATGTATAGCTACCACAGTGCTAAAGTGGTGCTGCCACTGTTGATAGTGGCGGTATTGTGGGTGATGCAGTCATGGAAAAAGACGATCCTCTTGCCTGTATTGGTAATCGTACTGACGACAGTGCTGACACTTGGGGTGACATTTATGGCATCTGCTGGTTTGGCGCGGTTTAACGAGCTCAATGTCTTTACCAAAGGTGATGCATTTTTGTTGATGGATGAACAGATCAAGACAGCAACACCCCACGAGGCGAGACTACTCATTCGGGCGTATCACAACAAAATTATTAATGCCCTTTTTTCGATGGGTGGGATTTACACCCAACATCTGACTATTGATTTCCTGTTTCTCTCAGGCGGCGAACCCAATCGTTACGTAGTACCATTTCATGGGTTGTTCTACTTGATTGAATTACCGCTTCTATTGGTTGGGATTGTCTTAGCTTTTCAACAAAAAAACACCTTGCGTCAGAGACAGCTTGCAGTCTTTTTTACGATCTGGCTTTGTGTTGCACCGTTGCCAGCTGCAATCACGACCCAAGAAGTGCCAAGTACCATACGCAGCTTTTGGATGATTGTACCGTTACTGTATTTTATTTCAGTTACGTTGGAACGGACACTTCAGCACATTCGATCTGAGCATAAATCATTGATAGTTCGCCTTTCTATCTGGTTGCTCGGTCTCATTGTGTTGATTGGTTATGGGTGGGGAATTGGATATTTCATACATCAGTTTAGTATTTTTCAGACGTATTACCATCCGTGGCATCGTAACTATGCCGACACCACCATGGCAGAAGCCGTTGCTGGACGTCAAAGTGACTTTGAGACAATTCGTGTGGGGCGATTTACAGGGCAACCATATGTCTATCTCGCGCTGGAAGGACTCATCGCGCCGCAATTGTTGCAAACATCGTATCCATTGCGCTCTTTGCCAGAATACTCACTGGGAAAGTACTATTTTAGCCCTGATAGTTGTCCAATCGAACCACGTAAAAATGTTTTGTTTGTGATTCGAGAAAATTGCGTTATTCCCCAAACATATCGTGTGTTGGAGAAGACTACCTATCAAGATGGAAATGACGGGTATAGCTTAGTGATCTACGATCCACCGGTTGTGGCAAAGACTAAATAACTATTGTTCTTGCGATCCGGAAGGGAATCGAACCCTCGATCTCCTCCGTGACAGGGAGGCATGTTAACCGCTACACCACCGGACCAGAGCGTCAATTATACCAATCTTACCATTGTTTGGTATACTCAAGTTATATCGAAAGGCGTCTATGACACCCCTCCTCATTATTGGCATCATCGCTGTTGCACTCTTTTTCTACGTTGTTGGCATCTATAACACCCTCCAACGCCTCAAGACACAGATCGTCGCCAGCATCCAAGAAATTGGCAATCAACTGAAGCGTCAAGCTTCTCTTATTCCTAACTTGGAAAGTACCGTCAAAGGCTTTCTCAAGCATGAGAAAGGGATTTTTGAGTTGTTGGCTGATGCCCGTAAGTCTGTTTCCAAAGCCAGTGATTCTGGTTCAGGCAAAGACATCGATGCGGCGATTGATCAGTTGAACTCGGTTATCCCGCGCTTGAATGTGATGGTGGAGGACAATCCTGAACTCCAAAGTAATGAAACAGTCACTCGTTTCATGAGTGAGTTGAGTGATACGGCCGATAAATTGATGTATTCGCGCCGCAGTTTGATTGACTTGTCTCAAGAGTACAACGAGAAGTTGGTAGTGTTTCCTTCAAGCATCGTCGCCAACCTGTTTGGTTTTAAGCCAGAAAAAGGCTTGAGCACACCCATGACAGGAGCACATGTCGAGGTGGCCGAAGCTGAAACCAAAGACATCAAAGTCAACCTATAAAAGTTGTCGATGACACATTACCAAGCGATTGCTGCCAATAAGCAAAAATCATGGTTAATCATGGCACTCTTTGTAGCCTTCATTGCTGGTGCCACGTATGTGATGGCGATGGGCCTCGGGTATAGTCTTGACATGGTGGGGATAGCCCTGGTGGTATCAGGGCTCATTTCATTTGGTTCGTATTGGTTTTCAGATAAAATTATTTTGACCATGTCAGGTGCTCGTGAGGCAACACGACAGGAGTTCTTTGATTTCTATACGGTGACAGAAAACCTGACTATGGGCCAGCGGATGCCCATGCCGAAACTGTATGTGATCGAGGATACGGCGATGAATGCGTTTGCGACTGGCCGCGATCCTGACCATGCTGTGGTGTGTGCGACGACGGGATTGTTAGCACGGTTGAATCGGTCAGAAGTTGAAGCAGTAATCGCGCATGAGCTCGCCCATATCGAAAATTATGATATGCGATTAATGTCGATCGTGACTGTCCTCGTAGGCTTAGTCGCATTGCTTGCCGACTGGTTTTTGCGCGTTTCTGCTTGGGGTGGTGGGCGACGACGCAGCCGTGATGGAGAAGGTGGACAATTACAAATGATTTTGTTTGTAGTAGGTCTGATTCTTGCCTTGCTGTCGCCACTCATTGCCCAGTTGATTAAGTTAGCTATTTCTCGACGCCGCGAATACCTGGCTGATGCCTCTGGTGTGGGCATGACCAAGAATCCTCAAGGTCTAATCAATGCACTGAGTAAAATTAGTCAAGACAAAGAACCTCTCGAAGCTGCTAACAAAGCGACTGCTCACCTGTATTTTGAAGATCCCCTACGCAACTTGGGTAACAATGGGGTAGGTATGTTTGCGGGTCTATTCCAAACACATCCTCCGGTTAGTGAGCGAATTGCTGCCTTAAAATCGCTGTAAAATCTGCTAAACTATCTGGTATGGCAAAAGCAGTTCAGGCAGTTCCCATTGCCCACATTAGCAAACTCGCAAACTTAGACTTAACACCCGAGCAAGAAAAGATGTACCAAGGCCACTTGGCCTCCATTTTGGAGCTGATGGAGCAAATAAGTACCATTGATGTGGGAACTGAAATTGCTACTGCACGCACCAGTGACGCAGAAAATATCTGGCGTGAAGATGTAGTAGGTGAGTCATTTACACAAGACCAAGCACTGGCCAATGCCCATCGAGCGTATGAGGGCTATTTTGTCGTAGACCGAATCCTAAAGGAAAAAGATGAGTGATCACTTAGTGCTTGATCAGTCTATCCGTGAACTCCACCACCTGATTGTCTCGAAACAGGTTAAAGTTAGTGAACTTGCTGAAGCGGCCATCACACGCGCGCTGGCTTGGAATAATTCTCTTCACGACTTTGTTACGATACGTACAGCAGAGGAAACCATCACTCAAGCCAAACTTCTTGATGACCGTGTGAAAGCTGATGTATCTCCTTTATTTGGTTTACCGTTTTCCATGAAAGATGCCTACTGCACCTCAGATCTGCGGACGACTGCGGGAAGCAATGTACTCGGCAACTTCCAACCTACCTATGATGCGACAGTGTATCGCAAACTTAAGCAAACGGGCGCAGTGTTGATTGGCAAGAATAATCAAGATGCTTGGGGTCATGGAGGATCAACCGAAAACACAGATTTCACACCCGCCAAAAACCCATGGGATCAGGCACATATTCCAGGAGGTTCATCTGGAGGCTCGGCAATCTCGATTGCTAATCGAACAGTATCATTTGCTGTAGGAGAAGATACAGGCGGATCGATCAGAAACCCGGCGAACATGTGTGGAATATCTGGTTTGAAAGTAACGTATGGTCGAGTATCAAGGTTTGGTGCAATTGCGTATGCATCATCTCTCGATACAGTTGGACCAATGGCAAAATCCGTAGAGGACTTGGCCTATGTGCTTAGTGCGATAGCAGGACATGACGTACTTGATGCCACAAGTGCGCAACAACCTGTCGATAAGTATGAATCACTTTTATCTGGAGATATTCGTGGCAAAGTAATTGGATTACCAAAAGAGTTTTACGGTGAAGGTCTTGATCCTGAAGTTCGCGCTTTGGTTGAGACAGCAGCTCACAAGCTCGAGGAAAACGGTGCCATTTTACAGGAAGTCAGTATCCCCATCATGGCACATGGTGTGGCAATTTATTATCTGCTGGCACTGAGTGAGACCAGTTCTAATCTGGCTCGATACGATGGCATTCGATACGGTGCTGATCGCAGCAATTTTAGTCCTGAAACGATGCGGCGAATCATGGTTGGTTCATTTGCCCTTTCAGCTGGTTATGCTGATGAGTTGTACAACCGAGCACAACAAGCGCGAACAATGCTGATTAAAGAATACATGGCGGCATTGGCAAAATGTGATGTATTACTTGCCCCAGTAACTCCCAGTTCAGCTCCCAAAATTGGCGAATTAATCAACGACCCAGTCAAAAATATGCTCGAAGATTTGTACACTGTTACCATCAATGTAGTTGGTGTACCTAGTTTAGCAATTCCAGCTGGTTTTACTAAATCAAGTATTCCGGTGGGCATGCAGTTGATCGGCAAAAAGTTTGCCGAAGCTTCTTTATTGCAGTTAGGCCACTCCTATCAACAAATCACCAATTGGCATCTTCAAGCTCCACCCACCACGAAAGGCACCTTATGACCCACCTTTCAGATACCCATATTGGTCACTTCATGGTCGCAGTAGGCGCCATCATCGAGCACCAGGCCAGTGGTAACATTCTTGTTGTCAAGCGCGATGCTGATTTTCAGAATGGTATGTGGGAAATAGTCTATGGCCGGATTGACCAGTTTGAAGAACTTGACGAAGCATTGCGACGCGAAGTGCAAGAAGAAGTGGGCATTACAGAGCTTGAAATTAAGCGATTAAGTCGTGTTTGGCACATTCATCGTGGCGAAAAGTCTGCCGACAACGAAGTCTATGGTTTTACATTTCACTGCGTTACAACGGACTTGAAGGTACGAATCAGTGATGAACACTCTGCTTACGAATGGGTATCACCTGCTCATGCGTTGGAGATGATTACTAGCCCTAGTATCAAGGCAGATGTGCAGTTCTTTGTTGATAACATGACTGATCCTAAAATTGCTGTAAGCGATAAAGAAACACATAATAGATTTATCTTTTAATTTTATATGACGACAAACAACTCGTACCATCTCGTCTGTGGCATGGAAATCCACGCCGAACTGCATACTGCTTCAAAAATGTTCTGTGGCTGCAAAAATGATCCCTTTGGCGCACCCGAACCAAATATCTACACCTGTCCTGTCTGCCTTGGCATGCCAGGGGCACTACCGGTGGCCAACCAGAAAGCTATCGAGTGGACAATCAAAGTCGGCTTAGCACTGCACTGTGAAATTAATCTGTTCTCCAAATTTGACCGCAAACACTACTTCTATCCAGATCTACCCAAAGGCTACCAGATTAGTCAGTACGATATTCCTTTTTGTGTCAACGGCTATGTAGATACCAGTGAAGGTAGAGTGCGGATTCACCGCATTCATCTCGAAGAAGATACGGGCAAGTTACTACACAAAACGATCAACGGTGAAAAAGTAAGTTTGATTGACTTCAATCGCAGCAGTGTCCCACTTATGGAGATTGTGACTGAGGCTGACATCAAGTCACCTGCTCAAGCGAAAGAATATGCGAAAGCAATTCGCCAACTATTGCGATATCTTGATGTGGCTGAATGTGATATGGAACAGGGTGGCATGCGTCTGGAAGCAAATATTTCACTGAGTCCCAAAAAAGATCCTGTCACGCTACCTGAGTACAAAGTCGAAGTCAAAAACATTAATTCATTTCGATTTCTCGAACAAGCAATTACCTTTGAGATGCAGCGTCAGGCTATTGAATTAAATGAAGGCCGTACGCCGGCTCAAGAAACTCGTGGTTGGGACTCAACCAAAAACGTGACCTTCCCGCAGCGAAGTAAAGAAGACGCTGAAGACTATCGCTACTTCCCCGATCCTGATTTACCTCCAATTCGATTCAGTGATGCTGATATCGATAAAATTCGTCAGCAGATTCCCCAGTTACCAGAGCAGGTATATGAGCGTTGGGAAAAAGAACACGGTGTAGAAAAGCGGTACAGTGCTGCACTTATCGAAAAAGCACAAGATGTGGAATGGTATGAAACAGCCTTTACAGCGGCGGGTCAGCGTGCCAACCAGTATGCAGCAGCGGTAATCAATGGCAAGACGTCGCCCAATATGGCAGAAAACCCGACCGAAGCTGTACAACGATGGCTGGCGGACACGAGTGTTGCCCAAGTAGACGAATCAGAACTTCGAACAAGTGTTGAAGCAGTTATTGCCGCCAATTCTGATGCAGTCGCCAAATATAAGGCTGGCAAACAAGAAGTGCTTGGTTTCCTAATTGGACAAGTGATGCGAAATCTGGGCAAAAAGGTGGATATTCAGCAAGTCAAAGTGATACTCGAAACACGTTTGTTAGGTTAGTAAGAAAAGGAGACAAAATGTTTGAAGCTGATCCACTCGAGCATAATGATGCTGAGCAAGGTACGAGACCAGATCTACGTCATTTTGAAACAGCAAGAGATGATGGCAGTACTGCTAGTGGTGTGCCCTGGGACGTGAATGCATTGAATAGTGGTATGACTTCAGCTCCAGTACATCACTCACCTGATTTGACTGGTGAAGGACAAAGATTGTCAGATAAAGTCACTAGCGAATGGTTTGTTGAAGCATCGACAGTCCATAAGGAAATGCGGATTGCCATACATATTTGTGACGAACAGAATCAACGAGGACTTGATCAAAAGCTCGCCACTGCTGCAATGTATGCTTATGATCGTGCTAGCCTCAAACCCAATGCTGAAACTGTCGATGATCATCAAGAGCGCATGACCTTTACGGTGTGTGGTGCGTTGTTATTGATGAAGAATGACTGGATGTTTTGGCAACCGGCTTTAGGTCAGCTAAAAGCTGCACTTAGTCTCAAAGATTTGAATACATACTATGATCAGCATCAACAAGAAGTTCAGTTAGACATCTCACATTTCGTTAAAACAAGTATAATAGACAGGTTTGTTGAGACAGGAGACTTGCCTTTCTTTGAAGAGTTATTCCATCAGAGTGTCGATCTAGGTATGAATGGTATTTCACCTCTACATAATCAAAGCACGTCAGCAATAGATGACACAATCTATCTGGGTTTTACCAGTAGGGCCCATTCGCCAGGTGATGTTACCAAATCAATGTTGGTAGACGAACCACCTGAAGACACCACCCCCGAAGAATAGCCACCACCATCTTCCTTTCGCTCTTCTTTTGGATATACTGAAGCTGTGAGTTCCAATCAATTTGTCCATCTGCACGTCCACACCGAGTTCTCGATGCTCGATGGTTTGTCACGCATCCCAGATTTGCTCAAAACTGCCAAAGCTGATGGCCAGACCGCCATCGCGGTCACCGATCATGGCGGCATGTACGGGGCAATGCATTTTTACAATAACTGCAAAAAGAATGACATTAAGCCTATTATCGGCATCGAAGCCTATGTAGCTGCTAAGTCAAGATTTGATAAACAAACCAAGATGGGGTCAGACCAGTTTCATCAATTATTGCTGGCAGAAAATGATGAAGGCTACAAAAACTTAATGCGACTCACCTCCATCGCCAATCTGGAGGGCTTCTCGTACAAGCCAAGAATGGATAAGGAAGTGCTCGAAAAGCACAGCGAGGGAGTGATCGCCACTAGCGGCTGCATGAGCAGCGAAATTAACCGATTCTTGCTGGCTGATGATGAAAAATCGGCACTTGAGTTGGCCGATTGGTATCGCCAAGTCTACAAAGATCGATTTTATATTGAATTACAGATGCATGATGGGGTTGACGAATTGCCTGAACTCATCAAAAAGCAACTCAAGCTGGCTCGTACGCTCAATCTACCCCTAGTTGCCACCAATGATGTCCATTATGTCCACCAAGATGACGCAGTTGCCCAAGATGCGTTGTTGTGCGTCCAGACACGCAAACTGATTTCCGACACCAAACGTATGAGCATGATGGCTTCACAAACGTATTATCTGCGCACAGCGGATGAGATGGCTGAACTTTTTCATGAGTATCCAGAAGCCATTAAAAACACACTTACCATTGCCGAGCGATGTAATCTCGATATCGACCGAGGTCACCTACATTTCCCCAAGTTTCCCTTGCCCAAAGGCGAGACAGAAGAATCATACTTTGAAAAATTAGCCCGAGAGGGTCTAGCGAAGCGCTTTGACACGGTTCTGCCGGAGCATATCCAACGGTTAGAGTATGAAATGGGGGTTATCAAGCAAAAAGGCTATGCGGCATACTTTTTGATCACTCAAGACTTCGTCAACTGGGCGAAAAGCCAAGGAATTGGCGTGGGACCAGGACGTGGTTCGGCAGCTGGCTCGTTGGTCTCGTACTCATTGGGGATTACGACCATCAATCCACTACAACATGGTTTACCTTTTGAGCGGTTTCTCAACCCACAGCGGCCTACGCCCCCAGATATTGATATGGACTTCGCAGATGATCGCCGTGATGAAGTCTTGGGCTATGTCGCCAAAAAATACGGTGAAGATCATGTCGCGCAAGTGATCACCTTTGGCCGGATGGAAGCCCGCGTCTCGATTCGCGACATCGGTCGGGTACTGGGGATGCCATACGAAGATCCGGATAAGATTTCTAAGTTAATTCCCAATGACCCTGGCAAAAAGACGTCACTTGATACGGCGTTGACTACTGTGCCAGATTTAGCTGAATACTATAAACAACCCAAGTTCAAAACCCTCATTGACCTAGCAAAAAAGGTGGAAGGGGTAGTGCGGCATAGCTCGGTACATGCTGCTGCGGTTATCATCGCTGATAAACCATTGACGGAGTACACCCCAATTCAAAAAGACCAGAAGTCTGACAAAATTGTTACCCAATACGACATGTACGTGCTTGACTGTAACGTGGCTGATGATGCGATTGGTTTGCTAAAGTTTGATTTCTTGGGTTTGCGGAATCTCACCATCATGCAAACTGCCTTGCGGCTGATCAAACAGCAGAAAAATCTCGATCTGAACCTGGAAAAATTACCTCTCGATGATGTCAAAACCTTTGAACTGTTATCGAGTGGCGAGACGATGGGTGTTTTTCAACTTGAATCGGCGGGCATGCGACGTGTGGCTCGCACGCTACGACCAAACCAATTTTCAGACATAACTGCTATGGTCGCGTTGTATCGCCCTGGTCCAATGGACCTGATCCCGACCTTTATAGAAGGCAAACATAATGCGGATAAGATCCAGTATCCACATCCGTCGCTCGAGCCTGTCCTCAAAGAGACATATGGAGTAATGGTGTACCAGGAGCAGATTTTGCAGATTGCCAATGTCATGGCTGGTTACACACTTGGCGAAGCAGATATCTTGCGTCGCGCCATTGGCAAAAAGAAAAAATACTTGCTTGATGAAAATAAAAAGCGCTTCACCGAACAATCTGTCGCCAAAGGGTATACCCGCGAAGTGGCTGATCAAGTGTGGGGATTTATTGAAGCTTTTGCCAATTACGGTTTCAACAAAGCTCATGCGGCTAGCTACGCGATGATTTCCTATCAAACTGCCTACTTGAAAGCTCATTATCCCGTGGAGTACATGACAGCCTTAATGAGTGTCGAAGCAGCTTCACACAATGCTAATCGTGATGAAAAGGTAGCGCTTGCGGTCGAAACCTGCAAGAAAATGGGTATTTTGGTTCTGCCACCGAATATTAATCTGTCCCACGCTGATTTCACCATTGAACAGAATCCTGACTCACTCGAGGGCCTAGCCATTCGCTTTGGCTTTTCTGCCATCAAGAATGTCGGCACCGCTGCCATGGATTCGGTACTCAAGACTCGAGAGGAGATTGGCGGAAGTTTTGCGACCTTTACGCAGTTTTTGCAGCAAACAGACAGCCGCAAAGTCAATAAAAAGATTCTTGAGTGTCTAATCAAGGTGGGAGCATTTGATGCCTTTGCTACTCGAGCAAGTATGCTGGAAAATCTGGAAGATATTCGCAAACAAGCCGTTCAGTTTGAGAGTGCAGACGAGAATCAAGATCATCTTTTTGCCGACGTAGGTCATAGTACTGCTATTCCGGACGATACCTTTGCCAAATTACCTGAATATCCTCGTCAAGAACTGTTATCGTTTGAAAAAGAACTGCTTGGTATGTACTTGACCGAGCACCCGATGGCTCGTGCCCTCCAAGCGGTGAGCAAACAAGCCAATCGAAAGCTCAACGAACTCGATGGCAGCATTCATAACGGCCAAATTTTCACCTTTGGTGGGGTAATTACGCAAATGCGAATCGTTAAGACGAAAAAGAACAACAGCGATATGGCATTTGGTAAATTTGAGGATGACACCGGTGCAATCGAGTTTTGTATTTTTCCTAAAGCATATGCTGAGTACAAAAGCCTGATCACCGTGGACTCGGTGGTACTGATGCGAGCCAAGGTTGAGTTTAGCGATGAGGAATTGAAGCTTCTTGTCGAGAAAGTGACAGCACCCAATGAGAAAATCATGAATCATG